>DATMKU010000200.1:0-14686 GCA_035570935.1 Allostellaceae bacterium | reverse complement strand
GCGGGCGAGCAGTTAACCCGCCTCGGTGCCCAAGCAATAGCCGGTTGCGCCGCGCTTCACCCGCCGTACCTTCGTTGATACTTGGTTACCGTCTGGTTACATGGCATTTCCGGTTGATTATCTCGTGGGTCGGAAATCCTGATCCGGAAAGGCCGTGGCCGTCGGCGCCTGGATCACGATCACCGCGTGATCGGTGCTCTGATGGCACGCGTTGCACGAAGCCGTCAGTTGTCCATAGGCCACGCTGAACTGGTTGGCGTCCTTCGCCTTGATCGCCTGATCGAGTGCCGCCAGCGGCTGCTTGACGGTTGATGCGATCAAATCGGGGACCGAAGAATCTCGATACTTCGGCACGATCGCCGCGACGTCGTCGAAGGCTTCGCGCAACTCGCTGAGTTCATAGGCGGCGTAAAGCCAGTTCTTATCGTTCCCGGCGAGGCCGAGCTTGGTGTGGCGCGGCTGCACGAAGGCGGTCATCAAATCGCCAAGCCCAGGGTGAAAAGCCGGCTGTTGCGCGGTCGCGAGGCTCGGCGCCGCGAGCGCCGCCACCACCGCGATCGCGACGGTCGATCGACGAGAATTGCCCATGGCTGCGGCTCCTTCCGGCGGGAGGCGGGTCGCCTCGGTCCATGGCTCTGGCTTGGTGTGAGTCGTCGCGCATCATCAGAACGGGATGTCGTCGTCGAGGTCTTCGCGCATGCCGCGGCCCCGGCCGGCGGGGACGCCGCGGCCCGGCATGACTGGGGTGGCGCGGGGCGCCGGCTCGCCGGCAAAGCCGTCGTCGTAATCGTCCTCGACCGGCGGGCCGCCGGCTTGGGCGCCGCGGCCGCCGGCGCCGTCGAGCATCGTCAACTCCCCGCGAAACTTGGGCAATACGATCTCGGTCGTGGTCCGCTCCTGGCCGCCCTGGTCGGTCCATTTGCGGGTCTGCAAGGCGCCTTCGAGATAGATCTTCGATCCCTTGCGCAAATACTTCTCGGCAATCTCGGCGAGCCGCTCGTTGAAGATCACGACGCGGTGCCATTCGGTGCGCTCCTTGCGTTCGCCGGACGTCCGGTCGCGCCAAGTGTCCGAGGTCGCGACGGTAAAGGTGGCCATGCGGTTGCCATCCTGGGTCGAGCGCATTTCCGGGTCGCGGCCGAGATTGCCGATCAAGGTCACCTTGTTGAGACTGCCAGCCATGGGGTCACCGCACTTTTGTGGTCGCCGGGAATACCCATCTTATCAAACCCAGCGAATGTTCCCACTTTATTCTTAGCTTTGGGAAACAGCACATGACTTATCTCTCACCCATCGGCGACCCCTTTGGCGACAGCGCGCCGGGGCCGCTCAATGCTTCGGTTGCGGCGCCCGAGGATTTGGCGCTGTTCGACGCCTATTCGCGCGCCGTCATCGGCGCCGTCGACAAGGTCGGCCCGGCGGTCCTGCACCTGCAGGTAACAGGCGCCAAGGAAGGTGCCGGCGGCGCCGGCTCGGGCGTCGTCTTCACCCCCGACGCCTATGTCTTGACCAACAGCCACGTCGTGTCAGGTGCGCGCAAGATCGAGGCGGCCTTTCCCGACGGGCGCAGCCTCGCCGCGAACCTGGTCGGCGACGATCCCGACACCGACCTCGCGGTGCTGCGGCTCGACGGCGACACCTCGGCCTTTGCCCGGCTCGGCGATTCGCGGCAATTGCGGGTCGGTCAGCTGGTGGTGGCGATCGGCAACCCGTTCGGCTTTCAGTGCACGGTAACGGCGGGCGTGGTCAGCGCCCTCGGGCGCTCGCTGCGCACCCGCTCGGGCCGGCTGATCGACAGCGTGATCCAGACCGACGCGGCGTTGAACCCGGGCAATTCCGGCGGGCCGTTGGTAACCGCCGCCGGCGAGGTCGTCGGCATCAACACCGCGATCATCGGTATGGCGCAGGGTATCTGCTTTTCGATCTCGGCGGCGACGGTCGAGTTTGTCGCCGCGCGGCTGATCCGCGAGGGCCGGGTGCGGCGCTGCTATATCGGCGTCGCCGGGCAGAACGTGCCGCTGTCGCGCCGCGTCGTGCGCTTTCACGAATTGCCGCGCGAGACCGCGGTGCGGATCCAATCGACCGCACCCGACGGGGCGGCCCGCGCCGCCGGGCTCACCAGCGGCGACATCATCGTCGCCGCCGACGGCATCCCGGTCGGCGACATCGACGAATTGCATCGGCTGATGACCGAGGAGCGGGTCGGCAAGCCGGTGCCGTTCACGGTGCTGCGCCTGTCGCAAAAGCTCGAAATCGTGGTGACGCCGCGCGAAACCTCGCCGCGCCCCGCGGCGTAAGGACCGCGCGCGTTCGGCGATCGTCAGGCGGGGCCGGCGACGTGGGCGATCACCGGCTCGGCCAGCGGCCGGTCGGGCCGCAGCAGCAGCGCCAGCCCGGAGCCGATCAGCAACAATACGATCGATGCGACAAAGGGAAGGGTCCAGCTGCCGGTTGCATCGATGACATAGCCGAACACCCAGGGCGAGATGATCCCGGCCACACCGAAACCGAAATTCATGATGCCGCTGGCCGAGGCGGCAAATTGCGGGGCGATGTCCATCGGCACCGCCCAAATCGGCGCCACCACCAACTCGACGCAGAAAAACGCCAAGGACAGGCACACGGCGACGACGATCAGATCATGCCCGAGGACGACCGGGATCATGAACAGGAACCCGCCAAAGAGGCCGCCGGCGATCACCCCGCAGCGCGCCCGGCGCAAATTTCCGGTACGCCTGAGGATGCGGTCGCTGATGACGCCGCCGAGCGTGTCGCCGATCACGCCGGACAGAAACACGCCCGATGAAAACAGCGCCGAATGAGCCAGGTTGAGATGGAAATTGTGGAAGAAGAACGACGGGATCCAGCTGAGAAACAGCCACAACGTCCAGCCATAGCAGAAATCGACCGCGGTTACGGGCAAGATGCGGCGCGCCAGCGGGCGCCACGGCACCGGCGGCCGCGGCGTGCCGGCGCTGGCGGGGACAGCGAGCCCGTCGAGATCGGCCTCGGTGACGCTGGGGTGGGTGCGCGGATCGTCGCGAAAAAACCAAATCCAGACGGCCATCCAGATCAGGCTGGCCGCACCCAGCGCGACAAATGAACCGCGCCACGACACCACCAAAATCAACGAGGCGATCAACGGCGGCGTCAGCGCGTTGCCGATCCGCGACGCCGAATGGGTGATGCCCTGGGCGAAACCCCACCGGGTAGCCGGCAGCCAGGTCGCCATCGCGCGCGTCGCCGTCGGGAACGCCGCACCCTCGCCAAAGCCAAGCGCCAGGCGGACCAGGAACAGAGAGGTCAGCCCGCCGACGGCGCCGGTCAGCGCCGTCGATATGCAGACGATCAGCGCCGAGGCGCCGAGCGTGCGGCGCGGGCCAAGCTTGTCACCAAGCCAACCGCCGATCAGCTGGAAGACCGCATAGGGGTAGGCGAAGGCGGAAAACACAAAACCGAGTTCGGTGTTGCTGAGACCAAGGTCGCGTTTGATCAGCGGTGCCGCCGTCGAGATATTGACGCGATCGACATAAAAAATCAGATACATCAAACAGATCAGCAACAGCATCCGGTTGGGCAGGCTGGTCCAGGCGGTGCGCGCGGCCGGTGGGGCGACGCCAGAGACCGTATTGCCGAGGGGATCGCGTATCGTCATCTCAAATCACCGGTCGCAAATATATTGACGGCATGATCCTTCGCTTTCGGCGAACGGCCGCGGCCGCGATCCCGGAAGCTGCACGCTCAACGATCCAGCCAAACGTCGGCCAAGTCCTGCCCGATGTATTGGCTCGGGGTCATGTTCCATCCTTTGACGTCCACAGTTGTCGGGACGATCCGGTTGTACCAAAGGAGCGGCACGGTATAGGCCTGGGTTAGCGCGTGCTTTTCGAAAGCGCGGACGATCCTGGCACGCTTTTGCGGGTCGGCGGTGACTGCCTGGCCGATGTAAAGGGCATCGAGATAGCGGTCGAGCGATGAAGAATAATTTCCGGGCGACAGATCGCGCGACACATATTTGGTCAGCTGCAAGGTCGGGTCGTCGAAGTAGTCGCCGATGAAGTCGATCGCGACATCGAAATCACCGGCGGCGAGCTTATCGGTCCAGTCTTTGAGATTGAGCTTGGTTTGCTCGACCTGGAGGCCGATGCCGCGCCACGCCGCGGACACATAATCCCCGCCCGGGATCCACGGCATCGGCAGGTCCCGGTTGGTGAGCTTGACCGCCAGGCCGCTGTGTCCCGCTTCGCCGAGCAAGCGCTTGGCTTCGGCGCGCGAAGCCCCGGCGTCGCGCCAATAACCGGGAAGCTGAACCAGTTCCGCCTCCGGGGTAGCCATGCTGAAGCCGGGCCGCATCAGACCGCCGACAAATTTGAGCACGGTCTTTTGCGACAAGGCCTCGGCGGCGCCCCACCGGTCGATGGCGAGCGATAGCGCCCGCCGGACCCGCGCATCGTCATAGGGTGGCCGCTTGGTGTTGAAAACGACAAGCAGGTTCAACAGGGTCGGGCTCTCGTAGATCGCGAGCTGGTCGCCGCGCGATGCCACCAGTTCGTCCCGCTCGTTCGGGCTGACAAAGCGAAAATTGGCGGCGATCCGGCCGTCCTCGAAGCTTTGGATCATCTTGGCGCCGGTCATGAAGTCGGCTCGGTAGCCGTCGAGATACGGTTTTCCCGGCTGGAAATAGCGCTCGAAGCGCCGACCCGTCCAATGGTCGCCCTTGACGTGTTCGACAAAGCTGAAGGCGCCGGTGCCGAGGACGTGGTTGACCGGAAAGAGCGGGTCCTGTTTGAGTTGGGCGGCGCAGTAGATCGAATTCCACTCCGAGGCGAAGTTTTCGAGCATCGCCGCCTCGGGCCATTTCAGATGAAAGACGACGGTAAGCGGATCCGGCGTATCGATCGCGCCGATCGCTGCATAATTCACTCGGCGCACCGAAACAACTCCAGGCGGAGGCCGAACGATCCGTTCGTAGCTTGCCCTAACGTCTTGCGAGGTCAGCGGCGAGCCGTCGTGAAACAATACGTTGGGATGCAGCTTGAACGTATAGGTAAGCCGGTCGGGCGAGACCGTCCAAGATTGCGCAAGATCACCTTCGATGTCTGGATAGTTCGCCGTATCGAACTTAAGCAAAGTCGAGTAGTGCGGCGCGATCGGGTGCAGAGTCGCAAACGAAACGTTGGCATGGCAGTCGTAATTGGGGGGCTCTGCGTCGACCGCGAAATTCAGCACGCCGCCGCGTTTCGGAACGGGGTCGGCCACGGCTCGCAAAGCGGCAAAAGGGGCAACGACCAAGCCCGCCGCGACCGCCAGCAGCGTCCGCCGCCGAGCGCTCGGCGTGGTCCATCCGGCTGGGGGCGCATAGGCCGGTCGAGCCATGTTCGGAGGGACTATGGGTATTACCGCGCGTCGGCGAGGTTGCACGCTACCGGCCCTGGCCTTTTTCCCATTGCTGGAACTGGCTGAACAGATTGTTCTTTTCCTGCTGGGTCAGCGGTGCCCCGCCGCTGGCCTGCTGCCGCTCTTCGATAAAGCGGCCAAAAATCGCCTTCAAAGTGTCCTCGGTCGGCGCCCCGGCGGACGGGGCGTTGCGCTGCAGCCAGTCGGCGGCCGGCGGAAAGCGTCGCCAGCCGGGCAGATCGGCGGCGATATTGACCTCGCTCCATTTGGGTTGATGGCCGGGCGTCAGCAGCGACTGAAAACCGGTGAAAAAGGCGTCGACAAAATTGACGACGTTCCGATAACGATCCGAGTCCGGCTGGAGATTGGCGACGGCGAGCACCGCGCCGACCGCGATCGTATCGATCGGCTGATTATATTGGATAAGCGCCGGGTAGTCGTCTGCTGTCAGCCGAGCCGGAACATAAACGGCGGTGACCGCCGGGTTGAGCGGGATCGCCAGGAAATGCAGGTTGTTCTCGCCGATCAGGTCGCGAAAGATCGGGGCGGGCTTGCCGGCGACAAAGGCCATTGCCGCGATGTCGCCGCGGCGCAGTTTGTCGAGCGCTGCCCGCTCGTCGTCATTGGTCACGACAATCGGAACATTCAACAGCGCAAAGAGCCGGGTCGCCGTGACTTCGGTGCCGCCCCCGCGCAAACCGATGTTGACTTTTTGGTTGGCGAGATCGGCGACGGTTTTGACGTCGCTTCGCGCCAATAGTTGAAATTCCTCGTTATAGAGCTTGGTGATATAAGTAATACTGGAGTCGAGGCCGGGAAACATGTTTTGCTGCCGCGCGTAATTGAGCACGTCGTCCTGCAGGATCGCCAGGTCGACCCCATGCAGCAGCTGGAGGTCGGTGATGTTCTGCAGCCCGCCCTTTCCAACCACCGGCAACACGCGTCGCGTCGCACCATCGTCGATGCCGTTGGCAAGATCCTCGGCGATTTGCACCGAGACGCCGTTGGCGCGGCCGGTCTCCAATTCGACGACACCGCGGTTGACGGCGACCTGCGCCGGCGGGGTCGCGACATAGCGCGCCGCATTGGCGCCGACCGAGAACGCGATCAGCCCAAGGGCAGCGGCGGCAGCACCAATGGTTTTCCAGTACGCCATCTGGTCAGGTCTCGAAAATTTGCGGTGATTTCTTGGGGTGGGGCGGGCTCACACGAGCAGCGATCGCCGGCGGGCGTCTTCGCCTTCGCCCGCAAGGATCGCCCCGATCTCGCTTACCGGGCTGCAATCGTATCTCTCCCAAGACCATGATGGTACCATCAGCGGTTTTGCATTGTCGGCCAGTATCGTATCGCAGGAAGAAGAGCCCGGGCGGAAGCGTCACTTTTCCGTCATCGACGCTTTCCCGTCAAGTCCGCAGACTTTGACA
The DNA here is from genome assembly GCA_035570935.1 of Allostellaceae bacterium. Classification (GTDB taxonomy): domain Bacteria; phylum Pseudomonadota; class Alphaproteobacteria; order ATCC43930; family CGMCC-115725; genus AP-15. Next base: position 7,865 of record DATMKU010000200.1, on the reverse strand, counting down.
AACTTCACCAGTAAACGTGGTTAACGACGGAGATCGATTTATTGGTCGGGAAATCGAATCACTCGCTTCCGCGCCGATAAGTCAATCCCGGCAGAACACCCGGCTTACGACAAGTGCCGCAAGACATATGCTACTATTGCATCATAGAGCGGTAACCGCCGCCGCGTGCGACTGAAGGCGCGGATAGCTGGGACGAGCCAGACTTGGCCCGGCCATCCACCTGCCCTGATCGGGTGGAAGAACGAAGGTGCAGATCACCGGGACGAGCCCGGTGATGACGATGAAGAGAAAGTCTTGGGTTATTAGGGGACGGTCAGCCGGTAGACCCGCGCGGCGGTGCCGCTGTAGAGCGCCGTCTTTTCGGCGGCCGACGCCCCCGCGGTGATGCGCTTGAAGGCATTCCATAATTCGGTATAACCGCCGGACTGCTTGTCGGGCGGGAAATTGCTCTCGAACATGCAGCGGTCGGGTCCGAAGGCTTCGATGCAGGGTTCGAGATACTGGCGCCACGCGGCGGCGAGGTCTTCGGACGATGGCGGCCAGCCGCGCTCGTGGAAGTCGAAGCCGAACGAGGTCATGCCGACGCCGCCAAGCTTGACCGTGACGTTCGGGCATTTGGCCAATTCGGCGATGTCCTTCTTCCAGCCGGCGAGGATCTCCTGCCGATGGCCGGCATAGGGGCCGACGCCGAGAACGCCGCCGACGTGATTGAGGATGATCGTGGTGTCGGGGAAGGCGCGGGCGAGGTCGATGGCGTCCGGCAGTTGCGGATGGTACTGCCAGGATTCGAAGCTGAGGCCGAGCGGGGCGAGCTGGGCAAAGCCCTCGCGGAATTTGGCGTCGCGCACGAGATGCGGCGGCACCGAGCGCGTGGCGAATTGCTGGATCGCATCATTGGCATCCCACGAGACGCCGTGGCGGATACCGCGGAAACGGCCGCCGCCGACCCTGATCTCGGCCTCCAGCACCTCGCGCACGCGGGCGCCGGTCGTCAAATCGGCATGGCCGACGATCGCCTCCGCGACGCGGCACGGGCCATAGCCCCCCGAGGCGCTCATCGCCGCGATGCCGTTGACGAACTCGACCTCGCCCACCGGCGCCATCTCGGCGGGGCCGTCCTTGCGGTACATCGAGCGGCATTCGAGAAAGACCGTCGCGACGATGTTGTGGGCTTCGCCGGAACCGGAGCCGGCGCCGATATCGGCCAGCAATTCGGGCAACAGGTAACGCCCGCGCTGCGGCGTGTCCCAGAAATGATGGTGCGGATCGATGATCGGCAACTCCGGCGCCAAGGCCGCCTCGCGCGGCCGCTTCGAGAGCCACGCCTTCAGCTCGGTATCGTTACGCGGTCCAATGCCGCGGTATTCGCCTTTTGCGTCCGCAACCTGCGCCATCGCACCCTCCCTCGCAGTCATCAGGCCACGCGCTGGTAATGGCGAACATATCTGCCGCGGTGGCTCGCGGCGCCGTGCTCGCGCCGATCAGGCCGATCCTTCAGCCTCTCTGGAGCATAAGCAAGTCCGAAGAGCGCCGAATGGCCGAACAGCGTCGGGAGGCCAAGAAAAATTGGACCGGAAGCGGCACGAACAGAAACCCACTGCAATCGTTGGGGGGCCAGGGCTGCCGCCCGCGATTCCCCGAAGCTGCAGCTGAGCGCGCCCAGAATGCGCCGTGCCATCCGCCAGGTTCCAACGCAGGATGCCAAATTTGATCGTGATGCGCCGTCGCCGCCAATTCACTCTCAATCCAGCAAGTCAGTGAGGTAATATTTTAGATATCTTAAGTTAGAGAGCCTCAATTTGCATGACATCTAGCTGTATAAAACAAGATAAGCAATATCCCTATAGTGAACATTGGATATCGGAAGGCCAAGAGCCCATAAAACCAAAGCGGTGCCTTGTGACGATAGCGTCGTCCGCTCATTAACAACCTTCGGCGATCTGCAGCAGGATGCTACGTTCCCAGAAGCTTCTGCTTAACCCATCGCACAACCACCTTACGAAGGAGTTAAGACTCCTACAAGTCCTCCTCGAGTCTCGATCGCAATCGATAGCCCTTGCCACTTTGGAGAAGTGGTGCTTGGGTCCCGCGACTCCCCATTGCGCAAGAAGAAGCGGTATGGCGCGTGACCGGGCTCCCGCTCCCCCGACGTGGGCTAGTCGGCGGCGGCCCGCGTGCTGTCGGTCGCGTTGCGGAACGCGGGCATGACCTCCTTGGCGAAGCGGTCGAGGTCTTCAAGTTGGATGTCGAGCGGGGTGCCGAGGGGCGTCGCGCAAATCACACGATCGACGCCGGGATAGCGCTTCTCGACCGCCTTCAGCTGCTCGATGATATCGCCAGGCGTGCCGACGAGGAAGCCGCCGGCTTTCACCGCGTCCTCTATGCGCGGCAATTTGGCTGTCGCCGCCAATTTAGGGTCGCGCATCGCCGCGATCTGCTCGTCGGAGAGCGCGCGAACGAGGCGCAGTTCGCCGAACATCTTCATGTTCTCTTCGTAGTGTTTCGCCGCTTCGCGCATCCCGTCCTCGCGGCTCCGGGCGATGTGGAACTGAAAGCCGAGCGCCAGGCGCTCGCCGACTTCGAGGTGGACGCCGCGGCGGGCATAGGCGGCCTGGAACCCGATCATGTGTCGCTCGACAGCACCACCTTCCGCCGAGCCGCCGCCGATGACACCGCAAATGCCGTGCTTGGCCATAAAGTCGAAGGCGCGCTCCGAACCGCTCTGGATCGGCTGCCAGCATTCGACCGGCAAGCGCTCGGGCGCCGGCACCAGGGTAATCTCCTTTAACGTATAGCCGCGATACGGCACCTCGGGCGGTATCGTGTAGTACTTGCCCTGGTGCGAGAATGGCCGGCCCTTGAACGCCTTGAACAGGATGTCGACACCCTCCTCGAAGATCTCGCGGTTGGCGTCCTGGTCCGTCAGCGGCGAGCCGAAGGTCTCGACCTCGCGGGTGTGATAGCCGCGCGCCACGCCAAAGATCACGCGACCGCCGCTGAGGACGTCGGCCATCGCGTAATCTTCCGCGAGGCGCAACGGATGCCACATCGGCACGACGTTGAAGCCGCAGCCGATCTTCAGGTTCCGGGTGACGTTGACGAGGTGCATCGCCATCATCAACAGGTTCGGGATCAATTCCGTGCCCTCGGGCTGGAAATGATGCTCGGCCATCCAAAAGGTGTTGTAGCCGCGCTCGTCCATGCATTTCGCGTAAGCCACCACTTTGTGCAGCGCCTTGGCCAGTTCCTCCTTCGAATAGCAGCGCTCGTTGATCGGCGTGCCGGCGTAGCCGAGGTTTTCCATGTCGGCGGTGCCGTAGTAGGAGCTGTCGAATTTCGTGATCATTGGTTCCTCATAGCGTAGCAGAGAAAGTGCTCCGAAATATCGAAGGCTTGTTCGTCGCCCCCGCGAAAGCGGGGGTCCAGGCCAGCCGCCGCAGCGTTGGTCCCTGGGTTCCCGCTTTCGCGGGAATGACGACCACCCTGGTGATGTGCCCTCACATATTCCGCCTTGTACAAATCATTCTGCCGCGAGCGCGGCGTTCTCGGTCCGCCAGGTTTTCAGCACGGGCAATACTTCCTTAGCGAACAATTTGAGCCCGCGCTCGGCGATGTCGAACGGCACGCCGCCAAAGCGGAACGCCGCGTTGAGCTCGAAATCGCCTATCACACCGCGCCGCGCCTCCAGCTCGCGCAAGATGCGGTCGGGCGTGCCCCAGATCGCCGCCTGCATGAACCCCGTCACCGCCCCTTCGAGCCCGCCCTGGCGGGCGATCGCCGCCTTCTGCACATAGGCGTCGTAGCCTTTGACGGTCGCGAAGTGCTCGCCGAGAAATTCGTAATGGTGAAAGTTGCTCTCGACGAACTTGCCCATGTATTTCTTCGCGTGCTCCTCGGCATCCGCCAGATTCGGGTCGCAGATGCAGAAATCGGTGATCATCATCGCCGGTGCCGGGCGGCCGTGGAATTTCCGGTGCAATTCGCGATTGCGCTCGATCGCCGGCAATCGCATGTGCCAGGGCCGGTCGGAAAACATCACCATATGCGCGCCGAGCCGGGCGGCGGCCTCGACCGAGTCCTCGCTCGACGCGACGGCATAGATGCGGCCGGCGAAATCGTATTTCGGCCGTGGCCGCAATTCGATCCGCGGCTGCGGGTAGTGCCTGCCGTTGCCTTCGATAAAGCCGGTGCGCACGGCCTCGACGATCATTGGTGCGGCTTCGTCGAAGCGCTCGCGGGATTCGTCCATCGTCCCGCGAAACGCCGCGAACTCGCGCCGTGCCAGGCCGCGCCCCAACCCCAGCCGCAGCCGCCCCTCGCACAGCAAATCCAACACCAGCGCCTGCTCGGCGACACGCAGCGGGTCGTGCCAGGGCACGATCACCGCCGCGGTGCCGAGCCCGACATTCGGGCAAGCCGCCGCGAGATACGTCATCAACTGAAGATTATCCGGGCAGAACGAGTAATCGAAGAAATGATGCTCGGCCGACCATAATACATCGAAGCCCAACCCGGCGGCGAGCCGCCCCAGCCGGATCTCCTCGTCCCACACCCGATCGTCGCCGATGTCGTCCCAGCCATAGCTGGCGAACACCATCATCATGCCGACATCCATGGCTTTCCTCCGCGTCCTCGCCTGCGGGAAGTCTTTCACGCGCGTCGGGGAATGACAACCTCGGCCGGCAACGCCTCGATTATCCAGTCCCAAAGGCGGGCGCGCCGATTTGATCCGGGCGGCGCTTGGCGCCCATGCGTCGAAAGCCAATGCCGCTGTCGCGCACGCGCCGGCCTCTGACGGCCGTTCAAGAACCGAGAGTTAGGCGCGGCAACCGCTGAGACAGCTGCCCCGATGCCTCAGCGAGACGTCACGACCGAGGATATCAGAGATTGCCCGCCCGATGTGAATTGAGGCGACGGGAATTGAGGCGGTGGGGATTGAGGCGATGCCGGTGTGCCGAGATCGGCGCGATCAGAGGAAGCGGCGGTGGCGCCGCCGGCGATCCGGAACGCGCCGTATTCTTCTCTCGCTTCGTCGGAATCCTGGTTGAATGACAGATTGGGAGACGGGGCGCCTTGCATGATGTCCCAACCGTCATAGCTGGTCGAACCCTCCCAGGCGAACGAGTTCGACAACCAGCTGTAGCGCGCGAGGCCCGCGCGCTTGATCGCGTCGCAAACAATGCCGGAACCGTATACGCCGACTGCATAAGCGGCGCTTCCGCCGCTCGCCATCGCCAAACCCGCCGCGATGCCGCGAAAGTAGGCGTCGATATCATCAAGCAACTGGCCGCGCGCATTGAAATCGACCGCGAAATAGATGGCGCTGCCGGCCGGCTGACCGATTGCCCTCGCCTCGTCAAAGGCGGTCATCGCGTCAAAATAGCCCGAGGTATAGGAAAAATGCGCCGGGTCGCGGGAGTGCGACTCCCACACCGCGACAATCTTCAGACCGAGCGAGGATAGCTGTTGGGCTTCGCCTGCCGAAAGCGGCGGCCAGCGGGATTGCGGCTCGCGGTAATAGCGGGCGACGAACTCTACCGGCCTTTGCTGCAGCTCAATCAGCACATCGCTGGCGTCGGTCGCCAAGTCGATCCCCTGCCCCGATCCGACGGTTGGCGGCACGGCGATTGCCTGAGGCGGCGGGCTCGGCGGGCTGTGGCAGGCTGACAAGATCAGCGCGGTGAAGACCGGTGCCAGTTTTGTAGGCTTCAACGTTCTCACTCCCGCTCACGGCAGTCGCCGGTAGGCTTGGCCAGTTCGACGGGTCGCGACCCGCCCTGCCGATCATTCGTTTTGTCTCAATCTTGACGCAACCAAATTCGTTCGCCACCACGCCGGCTGAGTGAATTTCAGAGCTGCAATATCGTCTTGGGCGCAACCACACCCGCGGCTTGCGGGATCGAATGACCGCCATCGATCGGGGTGCCGGGGCCACTCCGGCGAATCACTCTTTGCCTCAAAGCCGCGAATTCCGCGGAGCTCGTCAAGAAAGACCGGCGTAATTGGCTTCTATCGCCAGCAGTATGCTAAAGCTGGCTGACGAGGGAGGCCGGAACCCCGATGGCCAAGACCGCAGAACGCACAGCGAGGGCATCCGAGACGACGATCGAGCATTTCGACGTCGTGATCGTCGGCGCCGGAATTTCCGGGGTCGGCGGCGCCTATCACCTGACCCGGCAGTGCCCTGGCACGAGCTTTGTCGTGCTCGAAGCCCAAGACAGTTTTGGCGGCACCTGGCTCACCCATCGCTATCCCGGCATCCGCTCCGACAGCGACCTTTACACCTTTGGTTATCGGTTTAAGCCGTGGACCGGCGCGCCGATCGCGACGGCGGCCGAAATCCTCAGCTACATGGGCGAAGTCATCGACGAGAACGATCTCGCCCATCATATCCGCTATCGCCACAAGATTACCCGGGCGTCCTGGTCCAGCGCTGAAAAACTCTGGACGGTGGAGGCCAGCCGCACCGATACCGGCGAACGCCTCCGCTTTGCCGCAAACTTCCTGTGGATGTGCCAGGGGTACTACCGGCACTCGCGGGGCTACACCCCCGAATGGGCCGGGATCGCGGACTACCGGGGCCGGATCGTCCACCCGCAGGAATGGCCCGAGGACCTCGACTACGCCCACAAGAGGGTGGTCGTCATCGGATCGGGCGCCACCGCGGCGACGCTCATTCCGGCGATCGCCGGCGAATGCGAACAGGTCACGATGCTGCAGCGCTCGCCGACCTGGTTTCGAACCGGCCGCAATGCGATCGCGATCGCCGATGAGTTGCGCGAACTCGACATCGACGAAACCTGGATCCACGAGATCGTACGCAAGAAGATTTTGCACGACCAGGCAGTCTTCACCGGCCGCTCGTTTACCGAACCCGAGGCCGTCAAGCGGGAACTGCTGGCCGCGGTTCGCGGCTATCTCGGATCGGACTACGACATCGAAACCCATTTCACGCCGAAGTACCGGCCGTGGCGGCAGCGCATCGCCTTTATTCCCGACGGCGACCTACTCGAAGCCATCCGCGCCGGCAAGGTGCGTGTCGTCACCGACGAGATCGAGCGGTTTACCGAGACCGGCGTTCTGCTGCGGTCGGGCGAAGGTCTCGATGCCGACATCGTCGTCACCGCCACCGGCTTTAACCTCAATGTGCTCGGCGACATCGACTTTGCCGTCGACGGCAAGCCGCTCGTCTTCTCGGACACGGTCACCTATCGCGGCATGATGTTTACCGGCGTGCCCAACATGGCGTGGGTCTTCGGGTATTTCCGGGCGAGCTGGACGTTGCGGGCGGATTTGGTCGCCGATTTTGTCTGCCGGCTGCTCAACCACATGAAGAAGAAGGGCGCGCGCCAGGTCACGCCGACACTCCGTGCGCAAGACCGGGACATGTCGCTGTTGCCGTGGCTCGATCCGGAGAACTTCAATCCCGGATACATGATGCGCGGCATGCACCTGTTGCCCAAGCGCGGCGACAAGCCCGAATGGCAGCACACCCAGGATTACTGGACCGAGAAGGACCAATTCCCCGCCGCCGACCTCGACGACGATCTATTCGTCTACGAGTAGCGAGTGAAATCGGCCTCTCCGCTGCGTTGATCCGACAGACATGGCAACATGTGCCTGGAGTGACGCAGTGCGCTCGCCTCCGCCGCGAATGGCCGCTGTCAAGCCGGCTTTTGAATCGCATTTTGTCCGCCGCAGCTCGGCGACTTTAGGTGCCGGTTGCGCGGGAACGACGACGCAATCTCAATCGGCCGTGGACTAGAGGCAAGCGGCCCGCAGTGTGGTATTGTCGCGAACCGGCTTGATTGCAGAGCGGCAGCGGCTATCGTTTTTTGACACCGGCAAGGAGGAGCGACCATGGC
>DATMKU010000199.1:0-5966 GCA_035570935.1 Allostellaceae bacterium | reverse complement strand
CTGCCGGAAATGCTCTTCGCGCAACAGGCGGTTGGCGCTTTCGGTCGCCGGAGCGTGCATCGAAATGATGTCGGAGCGCTGCAGTAGCTCGGGCAGGCTGACCGGCTCGACGCCGTGGCCGATCGCGACCAACTCTTCGATAAACGGGTCGTAGGCGATGACATGAACGCCGAACGGCTTCGCCCGTGCCGCCACCGCACGCGCGACATGGCCGAACGAAACCAGGCCCAGGGTCAGGCCCATGAGTCGCGGAATCTTCGACAGCATCGGCCGGCCCTCGGCCCAGCGGCCTTCGCGCACCATGCGGTCCTGCTCGACCAGGCGGCCATGCGTCGCCAGGATCAGCCGCATCGCGTGGTCGGCGACCTCCTCGATAAAGGTGTCGGGGCAATTGGTGACCGGGATGCCCTTGGCGGTGGCGGCGGCGACATCGACCGAATCGACCCCGACACTGCCGAGCGAGATGATTTTGCAGTGCTGCAACCCGTCGATCATCTTTCTGGTGATTGGGCGGCCCTTGGCATAGAGCGCGTCGGCATCCTTGGCGGCGGCGACGAACTCATCTTCGGACCCGGCCGGGACTTCGTAGATCTCGGCGTCGATCGGTGTCAGCGCCTCCATCTCGTAGCCGTAACCGCCGCCGGCGACGGTAAAGCTGGCGCCCGCCGGTGTCGCGATCCTGTACTTAGCCAATATGCCCTCCCCATTTCCCGCAAACTCGCAAGCCCGATCAGACCGTTGCCGGTGCGGCTTGTCAATCGCCACCGGCGGGCGTCACAGAGGGCTGCGGCGATAGCGGGATCAGCGACAGGGTCAAGGTGACGACAAACAGGATCGACAGGCCGCCCATCACGCCGACCAACCGGTTGAAGCCGGGGGCGATGGTTTCCGGCGGCCCTTGGCCTTGCAGCATGCTCATCAGATAGGAAAACATCGCCTGCGTGCCGATATAGCTGACGCCGCCGGTGCCGGTCTGGATTTGCGAGCACAGCCAAATTCCTGGCGGAATCAGCGCGATCCACAGCAGGAAGTCGTCGCCGATAAAGGCGAGACAGGCGAGACCGACGAGCGCTCCGAGCAGGCAGCCGATGCACCGATGCGCCGCGCGCTGGATGATGGCGCCCGTGTCGGAATGGATGATCGCGGTCGTCGGAATCCCCATGACGATGACCGCGGTGACGCCCATCGTGACCGGGCTCACCGGCGCGATCCATTCGGCGAGCGCCGGTAGCAGCATGACGGTCAGCCCGCCGCGGCAGGCGTGCAACAACAGCGGCCCGTTGCCGGGAAGCCAGCGAAGCAAATCGGTCCCAAAGCGGTGGCGCCAAAACGCCAAAGGTGGCGGATCGAGCAGGCTCGCCGGCGGCGCGACGGGCGCAGGCGGCAGGGGGCTCAGCGCACAGACGACCAAGGATGCGGCGGTTCCGATCGCAACGTCGATGACGCGGTTGACCGCGCTGTCGAACGCTCCTTGCGGATGGTTGAACGACATCAGCATGACGAGGCACGCCGTCACCGCGCCGACGAGCCAAGCATAGCCGTGGCGCGAGGTGACAAACCCGAACAGGCCGATGCAAGACACAAGAAAGAGACACAGCAAAAACGGCAGCGACTGGTAAACAAAGAGCCGCAGCACGACGAGTGCCGCGAGCGCGCCGACGATACTGCCGGCGATCCGCATCGTGCCGCGCGACATCGCCTCCGCCGGCGACGCGCGGGTTACCATGAAGGCGGTGATGGCCGCCCACCACGGCTCGTCGGAATGCAATGCCAGCGAGGCGAGCACCGCCAAGGTTACCGATGCCGCCGCCTCCGCCGCCTCCAATCCGCGCGGGCCGCACCACTCGACCGAGCGCAACTCGGTGGCGAGCGCACCGGGGATCTCGCGCAGCACCGGTCAGCCTTAATAAAAGATCAACGTGCGCGCATCGGAACCCATGTGCAGGGTGACCTCGGTATCCGGGTTCCGCAGCACCAAGGTCACCGGAAACCGCCGCTCGAGGCGGATCCAGTCGGTGGTCGGCTCGACATAGGGCAACAGCGTGTTGGGCGTCTGCCGGCGGCTGATGCCGCGCGCAATGCCTTGGATAAAGGCGCGGTGAATGTGCCATGGATAGGCGTCGAGCCAGATCCAGGCGCTGTGCCCGACCCGCATGTGGCGAATCACGCTCTCTTTGTAATTTGCCAGAATGCGCCAGGCATGGGCATCGACCAGGCCGATCAGCGGCTGGTTCGCCACCGCCTGGTCGCCGACCCGCAGCGTGAGGTTGGTGATCGTGCCGTCGGTCGGCGCCAGCAGCTTGGCCTGGTCGAGCTGCCATTGCAGATAGGCGATTTTCGCGGTGATCGCCTTGACCGTCGCCTCGTGCAAGGTCTCTGTCTGGCGTGCCTTGACGACGGTGTCCTCGGCATCGGCGAGAGCGGCTGCCGCTTCCTGTTGCTGCGTCGCGGCATCCTCGAGCGCCTGGCGCGACACAAAGCCGGCGGCGGCGACGGGTCGCGCGCGCCGCAGATCGTCTGTCGCCATCTGCTCCTTGGCGGCAGCTCCGTCGCGCGCCGCCTTGGCCGATTTGATCAGATCATGATCGACCGCGAGCTGCGCCTCGGCCTCGACCCGCTTGGCAACCTGCTGAGCGAGCGACAGCCGGAACGGCGTCGGGTCGATCTCGGCGAGCAAGGTTCCCTTGGTCACGGTCTCGTTATCGACGATCGGCACCGCGACGATGCGGCCGGTGATCCACGGGGCAACACCGACGAGATCGGAAGTCACATAGGCGTCATCGGTATAGGCAAAGACGTAGCTCGATCCCCAATAAAGGCCGAGCGCCAGCAACAATCCCGCCAAGACCAGCAGCACCCGCCGGCGATAGCGCCTCGCCGCCGCGACGTTCGGATCGACGGCGACGGGACGCGGGCGCAGCAGCGCCGTCGCCGGCAGCCGCGCCTGAACCGCGGCAGCCCCATCGCCAAGGGGCGCATTTGGCTGGTTGCCGTCAGGCATCGAGCGAGTTGATCCAAATCGGACTGAGACAGGAACTTATCCTCGCCGATACTAGCTCAAAAGTCGGCCGGGCGCAGCGTCAATGCCGCGCTCGGCAAGGTGCGGTGCAAGCTCCGCGTGGAGAGAATCGCGGGCGAGATCCGGTCAAGCGATAGCGATTGCGCGCTGGACCTCGGCAATAAAACTCTCCTCGTCGCAGCCCGGGAACGCCTCGGCGCGATCGCCCGCAACGCCGATCGTTACGCGATCTACTCGCGGCCCGGCCGGGGCACAGCGATGATGGCCCGCTTTTTCCAGCCGGGGCATCCTCTATTCCCGGGTCGGAGCTTGGTGTCGTCGTCGATCCCTAACCCCTGCGAGAGCGTTTGCGGCGACGACTGGGCCACCGGGCATGATCCCTCGAGCGTGACACTGTTGGTTGTCGATGGATCGGGTCATGGTCCGTTGGCGGCGCAAGCCGCCGAGATTGCCGCTCGCACGTTCCGCGACAATCTCGATCACGACTGCGTTCCCTTGGTCGAAACGATTCATCGCGCTCTCGCATCGACGAGAGGGGCGGCGTTTGCGGTAGGCACGCATCGACGCTGCCGCCCGTCTCGTACGGTTTGTTGGAGTGAGCAATATCGGCGCGGTGCTCGCGGACGACGGCCAGTCTCGCCAAATGGCATCCAACAACGGCACCGCCTGGCATATCGCGCCGCGCATTCGCGAGTTCACGTATCCCTACACCGCAAAGCCGCTGGTCCTGACCTCGGCAATTCTCCGTCGGCGGGAGCGCTAGCGGCTCGCTCGGGCGGCGCGGATCTCGAAAAGCCGACGTTTCCGCGGTCGCGCTGACAGCCGCCATCGCGGAAGTCCTGGGCGAGCGGCACTCGGATCGCCGGCGAGGGCGTCGTGAGCCGACAGCTCTGCCGAATCCTGATCGTCGATGACGACGAGGCGACACGCTATGTAAAAAGTCATCTCCTTCGGCGGCAAGGATATCAGATCTACGAGGCGAACTGCGGACGCGACGCACTGGCGCTGGCCGAGAGCCGCGGCCCCGGATTGGTTCTACTAGACGTGAAGTTGCCGGACGCCGACGGCATCGAGACATGTTGCGAGATCAAGACCCGTTTTCCGCAAATCATCGTGTTGCGGACCTCCGCCCGGCCGCGTGCGGGCGCTCGACGGCGGCGCCAATTCCGAGCCGGACGAGTTGATTGCCACCGTCAACGCGCGCTGCGCATGCGCAAGGCGGAGCACGATGTCCGACGGAAATCGGCGCCTTGAGCGCCTGGTCGCCAGGCGGATCCGGGAGCTCTCCGAGGCAAATCGGGTGCTGGCTCAAGAAGCGGCGGATCGCCGCGCGGCCGGGATGGCACTCCGGCACGCGCAAAAGCTCGACAGCATCGCCCAGCTCACCGGTGGCATCGCTCATGACTTCAATAACTTGCTGACTGTAATTTCGGGCAATTTAGAGCTGGTTCACGATACGATAAATGATCTGGCCGATCTCCGTCCGAGAGCGCGGGACGGACTTTGCGGCGAATAGCGAGCGCCGAGGAAGCGACCGTGCACGCCGCTAGGATCACGCAGCAACTCCTCGCCTTCGCGCGCCGCGGATCGCTGATACTGAAGCCCGTCGCCCGGCAACCCGAAGGTCGCCGAACTCCCCGGGTGCCGAACCACCCGTGCTGTACTCGGCGGCGCTGCGCGCGGTTTTGTCGAAGAGGGGCCTGCTCATGGCTGCACCCTCCCTCGACTTGACCAGATGCCGGCCAGGCTCGCGACCGCCGATGCCAGGATCGCAACCGACGACGGCTCGGGAACTGGCGTGACGGGATCGGCCGGCCAGGGGGTTGCCGCGGCCTGCCAGATGGCGACCGCGCCGCCGGCAACGACGCAGCCGAACGTGCCGAGGCTGGCGAAGACCGCGAGCTTGTGATGCAGGACGTGGTGATGGCCGATGCCGGCGTCGTGATGGACGGGCGGCCTTCAGACGATCGGGCAAGGAAGGTCATGCATGATCGCCACCCTCCATTTCGAAGGTGCCAGAGGGCCGGCACAGGGACCAACCCCGTGGCGCGGCAATCGGCGCAGGGGACGATAAGCTGTCGCCCGTCTGGGCAGGGATCGGCCATCCGCCGGCGCGAGGATAGACGCCGGCCGTGCCCGTGGCACGACCGGCAGATGACAAGCTGCTTCACGACGATGACCTCTCGGTCATCGGATCGTGGAGCGAAGCTTCCCGAGGCTGCGTCCCTCCATCGTCAGGAAGGGTCCGCAGCGCGCGGATGTATCGCCGTGCCAGGTCGCTCGCGATCAGCCGGAGGTCGCTAATGGAAACGTCGTCAGGACGGCCGATGAACACCCGGTCTAATGCCGCCAGATGGCTGCGGCAGCGCTCAATCCATCTGCCGTATGTTGGTTGTGGCGGGAAGGTTTCGGGTTGCTCGGCGAAGATATGTTGGCGCCGAGGATGCGCGACGGCTCCAAGGCCACCAAGATATGTCGTCGCATTGCCGGGTTCCATAGCAGGGCTTTTGAGGCCACAACCCGCGGCTGGCGGGAGCCCGGGGGCTCAAAACGCGCTATGGAACGCGCGGAGTTATTCGATCCGCGAACTGGCCGCGGCCTTATTGCCTCGCACCCCCGGCATGGGGAAGATCACCGCCGAAGAGAGGCTTGTCCATAGAAGGCGTTTTGAGCGCCACCATCAGCGTCGCCGTGATCGGGCCGCCCGGTCAAGTCGAGATGGTTCGGATTTTGAGGGATTGAGGCTGCACCGAGAGCGTCGCGCCGGTGTTCGGGGGGATGCAGCGGCCGGATGAACCCTTTCTAATGGATCTTCTACGGTTGACTCTGGATAAGTTGGCTATATCAGAGTGTTAGAGGGCATGGCTCGGGGGTTGGCACTACGGCGGCGGGTTCTGCGGCGAGTTTTCGGGCGTTGTAGTGGGGTAGGCGGCGGCTGGGCGCAGCG
>DATMKU010000198.1:0-36404 GCA_035570935.1 Allostellaceae bacterium | reverse complement strand
TGCGCTTTTGCGAAGTGGTTGTCGGGCGCGGACCCTTCGCGCTTGCCGACGAACGGCATTTGATCGCCCGCCATGCAATCAACGTCCTCGTGTGCAAGGCGAGCGGCGGTGCCGCGACCGAGGCTAAACTCATCGCGGCCCGCGAGTTCAGCATCCCGGTCGTGATGGTGCGGCGCCCGGCGCCGGAGCCCGGCGAGGCGGTCGAGACCATCGAGGCGGCGCTCGACTGGGTGGCCGGCTCGCAACCGCTCCCTGAAGCCAAGAGGGTCTCATGAGCGTGCGCAGGACCGCGATCGCGGCATGGGCGGTGGCCGGTTTGGTGATGTTTGGTTCGGTAATTTATGGTTCGGCCGCCCGCGCCCAGCTTAATCTCAACCCGTTCAGCGCCTATTACGACAATGTCGCGCGCGCCGCGGCGCAAAACGACGCCGAGAAGGTGAGGCACCTCGTCGGCGGCGGCGACGGCAATCCCAACCAGACCGACGACAGCTCGCGCACGGCGATGCATTATGCCGCGCTGAACGGCAACCTGGAGATCATCGCGATACTGATCAAGGCGGGCGCCAAGCTCGATCCGGTCGACCCGCTGGAGGACACCCCGCTGCATTTGGCGACCGATCAGAACCAGACCGAAGCGGCAAAGCTGCTGCTCGACGCCGGGGCCGCGGTTGATCCGCAAAATAAGGATGGGTTGACGCCGCTGATGATCGCCGCCAGCCGCGGCAATCTCGAACTCGTCCGGGCATTGCTCGCCAAGGGCGCCAGTCCGGCCAAATCCGACTACACCGGGCGCGACGCGTTGAGTTGGGCGCAAGACAGCCACCGCCCTGCGGTGGTCGACGCCATCACCCGTGCCCAAGCCGCCAAAGGCTCCTGACCGCAACGCCGCGATACAGCCGCGAGCGGCGGTAATTGTTTACGCCATCGACCTTCTGATAGACGATCCGGCTGGATCGAGGGGTGTAGCGATGGCAAGAGAATTTGAAGTTGTCACCAAACCGGACATCGCGTTCGCTGAGCATGACGGGGTGTCGCTGCTCGGCGACCTGTACCTGCCGCGAGGCTTGGGCAAGGCGCCGGTGCTGGTTGGCGTCCACGGCGGCGGCTGGCAGGTCGGCGACCGCAAATTCTATATGAATTGGGGCCGCTATCTCGCCAAGCACGGCTATGCCGTATTCGCGATCGACTATCGGCTGATGAAGCCGGGCGTGAAGAGTTGGCCCGGCGCGGTTCACGACTGCAAGGCCGCGGTGCAGTTCGTGCGCGCCGAGGGCGCCGGGTTCGGCCTCGACCCCCGCCGCATCGGCATGATCGGCGATTCTGCGGGCGCGCATTTGTCGGCACTGGTGGCGCTGGCCGGCAAGGAACCGCTATACTGCGACGAATATCGCGACCATCCCTACGCCTCGACCTCGGCCGAGGTCGCCGCGGTGGTCGGCTTTTACGGCGTCTACGACATGCTGGCGCAATGGGAGCACGACCAGATCGCGCGGCCGCGCGACCCGATCACCGAGAAATTCCTCGGCGGGCCGCCGATGGTCAGCCGCAAGGCGTTCTTCGAGGCGTCGCCGCTGAGTTATGCCACTGTCGACAAAAACAGCACGCGCTTTCTTTTGATCTATGGCCGGGAAGACGACATCGTCGACCCCGCGACGCAGTCGGAAAAATTCCTGACTGCACTGAAACAGGCCGGCTTTTTCGCGCGGACGATCGTGGTGCCGGGCGCCGGCCATTTCTGGAGCGCCGACCCCGTCGAGGAACCCGGCAGTTTCGGCGCCTATGCCGGCCCCAAAGTCGTCCGGTTTCTCGCCGGCGCGTTCCCGGAAGAAGGCGCGGGGTTAGAGTGAGGCGGGCAAACGCGACCGCAGCCGATTGATCGAGGACAGCATGCGCATCGAAATAATCTGCACCGGCGACGAAGTTCTGACCGGCAAGATCGTCAACACCAATTTCAGCTACATGAGCCAGAAGCTCGAGGATTTCGGGCTGTCGGTATCGTGGGGGACGATCGTCGGCGACGACCGCGACGAATTGCTGGCGGCATTTCGCATGGCCGGCGAGCGCGCCGACGCGGTCATCGTCAATGGCGGGCTCGGGCCGACCGTGGACGATCTCTCGCAGGAGATCGCGGCGCGCGCCTCCGGCGTCGATCTCGTCCTCAGCGAGGACTGGCTCGCGCGCATGGAGGATTTTTTCCGCCGCCGCAACCGCGTTATGTCGGCGAACAATCGTAAACAGGCGATGCTGCCGATCGGTTCGGAGATGCTCGACAACCCGGTCGGCACCGCCTGCGGCTTTGCCCTCGACATCGGCAAGGCGCGGTTTTTCTTTACCCCCGGCGTGCCGCGCGAGCTGTTTCGCATGCTCGAGGAGCAGATCATCCCGCGCCTGTTGGCGCGCGCCGGCGCCCCCGGGGTCATCCGCCTGAAGCGCTTTCACACCTACGGGCTCGGCGAGTCGCATGTCGACCAAATGCTCGCCGGGGTCGAGAGCCTGGTGCCCGGCGGCAATGTCAAGCTCGGCTTTCGCAGCCACTATCCGCAGATCGAGACCAAATTGACCGTGCGCGGCGCCGACCATGACGACATCGACCGCAAGCTCGCCCCGGTCGTGGCCGAAGTGCGCAAGCGGCTCGGCAATTTCATCCTTGGAGAGGACGACGAGACGCTGGAGGGCGTGGTTCTCGGAGCGCTTGCCGCCGCCGGCGGCTCGCTGGCGGTGGTCGAGACCTATACTGGCGGCCAGATCGCCGCGCGCCTCGCACCGTTGCCCGGGGCGGAAAAGGCATTCCGCCGCGGCCTCGTCGCCCGCGACCCGGCCGAGATCGCCGCCTCCCTCGGCCTCGACGGCGCCCTGATAGCAGGCGAAATGAGCCGCGAGACGGCCGAGGCGGTTGCCCAGGCGGTGCGTCGGGAGACCGCCGCCAGCCACGCGCTCGCGGTATTGATCGAGGTCGATGACGGCCCCGACCGCATCGATTTCGGCGGCAGCATCCATCTCGCGATCGCCGATGGCAACCGAATCGAGTCGCGCCGCTCGCGCATCTATGGCGGCCGCGACTGGGTTCGCCTCGGTGCCGTCGAACTCGGCCTCGACTGCCTGCGCCGCTACCTGCAAGGCCTGCCGGTCACCGAACGCACCGATTTCGAGCGGGTCTGAACCCGGATTTACAGATGTGCGCCGGGCGTGGCAATTTCGCGATGTCGGGTAGCATCGGGGCGGGCGATGGCGGGACGGCTCGCGGGCAAGCGTGCGTTGATCACGGCGGCGGCGCAAGGCATCGGGC
Organism: Allostellaceae bacterium; assembly: GCA_035570935.1. Lineage (GTDB taxonomy): Bacteria > Pseudomonadota > Alphaproteobacteria > ATCC43930 > CGMCC-115725 > AP-15. The sequence continues at coordinate 33,118 of DATMKU010000198.1, read as the reverse complement.
GGGCAACGGCGCTCGCTTTTGCCGCTGAGGGGGCGAGTGTGCTCGCGACCGACATCGCCGAGGAGAAGCTCGCGCCCTTGGCCGAGGCGCTGATCGCGACGCGGCGGCTCGACGTGTCCGATGATCAGGCGATCGCCGCACTCGCCGATGAACTCGGGCCGCTCGACGTATTGTTCAACTGCGCCGGCTTTGTCCATCACGGCACAATCCTCGACGCCGACCCGATCGAGTGGGATGCGTCCTTCGCGCTCAACGTGCGCTCGATGTTCGTGATGATCCGCGCCTTTCTGCCCAAGATGCTGGAGCGCGGGACGGGCGCCTCGATCATCAACATGGCCTCCACCGTCTCCTCGGTCAAAGCCGCGCCCAACCGCTGCGTCTACGGCGCCACCAAGGCGGCGGTGATCGGGCTGACAAAATCGGTGGCGGTCGATTTCATCGCCCACGGGATCCGCTGCAACGCGATCTGCCCGGGCACCATCGAAACGCCCTCGCTCGAGGACCGCATCGCGGCGCAAGGGGTGCGCGTCGTCGGCGGCAGCGAGGCGGCGCGGCGCGGCTTTGTCGAGCGCCAGCCATTGGGCCGGCTCGGCACGCCCGAGGAGGTGGCCGCACTCGCCCTTTACCTCGCCTCGGACGAGTCCTCGTTCACCACCGGCGCGATCCATGTAGTCGACGGCGGCTTTACGCTGTGACCAGCTTTATGCTGTGAATTCCAACAGGAGGCATTGCCGATGAAGCTTCTTCGCTACGGCCCGCCGGGTCAGGAAAAACCCGGCCTCCTCGATCGCGACGGCAAGATCCGCGACCTGTCCGGCATTGTCGGCGATGTCGATGGCGCGGCCCTCGCCCCGGCCTCGCTCGCGCGGCTCAGAGCGATCGATCCGGCGAGCCTGCCGCTTGTTTCGGGCACGCCGCGGCTCGGGCCGTGCGTCGGCTCGGTGTCCAAAATCGTCGCGATCGGCCTCAACTATCGGCTGCACGCCCAGGAGGCGGGTGCGGCGATCCCGACCGAGCCGATCTTTTTCATGAAGGCCATCTCCTCGATCTGCGGCCCGAACGACGACGTGATCATCCCCAAGGGCTCGCAGAAGACCGATTACGAGGTCGAACTCGGGATCGTCATCGGCAGCCTCGCGCGTTACGTCGCCAAGGCCGACGCGCGCCGGCACGTCGCCGGCTATTGCGTCGTCAACGACGTCTCCGAACGCGAGTTTCAGATCGAGCGCGGCGGACAGTGGACCAAGGGCAAGAGCGCCGACACTTTCTGCCCGATGGGCCCGTGGCTGGTCACGGCGGACGAGGTGCCCGATCCCGGCAAGCTCGCGCTGTGGACCGAGGTCAACGGCGAGCGGCGCCAGAACAGCAACACCGGCGACCTGATCTTCCGGGTCGACGAGATCGTCAGCTATGTCAGCCAGTTCACCACCTTGCTGCCGGGCGACGTGATCCCGACCGGGACGCCCTCGGGTGTCGGCATGGGCTTCAAGCCGCCAAAATTCCTCAAATCCGGCGACCGGGTGCGGCTCTCGGTCGAGGGGTTGGGCGAGCAGAACCAGCGCCTGGTGGCCTACGCCGGGTAACCAGCCGGGGCGCGCGGATTGGGCGTAAATGGGGCGGCAGTAAGGCGAGGTCACGGCTAGCGTGGGGCAGTGGGTTTGGGTTAAGGTTTGCCGTTTGGCAGGCTAGCTGGATTCTGCCCTACGCTCAGAGGCACCATGTACGAACGCCGCCCCAGCTTCTTTCGCGAGGACACCGCCCCAGGCCGTCGCGTCGAAGCCAAAGTCAAGTGGTTCAATCCCAGCAAAGGTTTTGGCTTTGTCACCTTGTCCGACGGCTCGCAGGACGCGTTTCTGCCGATGGCCGTGCTGCGCCGCGCCGGCTATGAAGACGTGCGCGAAGGTGCGTCGGTCTCGTGCGAGGTCGGCGCGGGGGCCAAGGGCCCGCTGGTGACCAACGTGCTGAACATCGACAACAGCACGGCGACGGCGCCGCCGGTGGGCGAGGGCGGTTTCGATCGCCGCGCCCCGCGGCCCGCGATGTCGCTCGACGGCACGGTGAAATGGTTCGAGCCGGAGAAGGGCTACGGATTTGTTTCGCCCGACGGCGGCGGCAAGGATGTGTTTATCCACATCACGGCGCTGCGGCGCAGCGGCGTCACCGGCCTCGACCCGGGTCAGCGGGTCCGGGTCGAGGTGGTCGACGGCAAGAAAGGTCAGGAGGCTGAACGCGTCACCCTGATCTGAAGGGACGCGGGCGGAGATAACCAAATGGACCCGCAGGGTCCGGCGCCGCCGGACCATTGTGGCGGGTCGAGCGCCGTCCCGCATGGCGGCGATAGGGAGGACAAACATGACGCGCACGGTGCGGCATGCTACGCGTATCCTGACAACTTCGTCCAAAACCGGCGGCTCGCAAGGGCTGCTGCGGCGAACGGCGTTTGTCCTGGCGGTTTGACGAAAGCGATACGATGGACTTGCACGACACGATCCGGACCTACCGTCTCTTTTCAGGCTCTTACGACATCTTTTTTGGCCCGGTCTTTCACCCGGGGCGCAAGGAGGCGGTGCGGATCGCCAACGACCGGCCGGGGCAGCGGATTCTCGAAGTCGGTGTCGGCACCGGCCTGTCGCTGCCGCATTTTCGGCCCGATTCGCGGGTGACCGGGATCGATGTGTCGGCCGAGATGCTGGAAAAGGCCAAGCGCCGCACCGAACGTCTGGGCTTGGCACATGTCGACGGCCTGCATCTGATGGACGCGGAAAACCTCGAATTCGCCGAGAATTCGTTTGATGCCGTGCTGGCGCTATACGTCGCCTCGGTAGTGCCCGATCCGGCGCGCTTTGCCGCGGAAATGCGCCGGGTGTGCATCCCCGGCGGGACGATCGTCGTCGTCAATCACTTCACCAGCGACAACCCGGCGGCGCGGTTTATGGAAAGGCGCCTGGCGCATCTCGCCCGCCATATCGGCTTTCACGCCGATTTCCCGTTCGACACCTTCCAGCAGGCGAGCCGCCTGTCGATCCGCGAAGTCCGGCCAAGCAATCTCTTCGGCTATTGGAAGCTGTTGCGCTGCGTCAACGAAAAACCCGCCTCAAGCCCCGGTTAGACGCTTCTCCCACTTCGCGACCTCCCATCATCCGGCGGCCGGATACCACTTGGGACGGCGTTTTTCGGCGAAGCTTGCGAGCCCTTCGGCGGCTTCCGGCAACCGGCGGCGAGCCGCCGCCTCGTTGGCGATGCGCTCGCGAAATCCCGGCGTGTCGGGTATTTCCGCCACCACGGCGACCAGCGCCTTGGTCATCGCCGCGGCCTCCGGCGCCGCCATCAGAAGCTCGTCGACAATCCGTGCGGCGGCGGCGTCGAGCCCCGAGGCGGGGCAGACCTCGTGTACGAGTCCAATGCGTCGCGCTTCGGCGGCGGCAAAACGCTCGCCGGTCAGCGCCAATCGTCCCAAGACCCCCGAGCCGAGGCGGTCGGCGAGCAGCGGGATGATCGGCGCCGCGGTGATGCCCCAACGCACCTCGTTGATTGCAAAGACCGCATCCTCGGCGGCGATCACGATGTCGCAGGCAGCGGCGATCCCGACTCCGCCGCCAAAGCAGCCGCCATGGACCACCGCGATCGTCGGGTGCTGGAAATGCCGCAGGCCGTCGATCGCCGCCATCGTGCGCCGCGAGAAGTCGAGATTTTCTTCGGCCGGCGCCGTGCCGAGCCGGCGTAGGAACGAGAGATCGGCCCCAGCCTGAAAATGCCGCCCGGCACCACGCAACACGGCGCAACGCAAACCAGGCTCGCGCGCCAGCCGGGCCACCGTTTCGATCAGGCCGTCGATCAGCGCGTCGTTGTAGGCGTTGCCGACGGCCGGCCGGTTCAACGTCACCGAGGCGACGCCGCGCTCGTCGATAGTGCACAATACCGTGTCGTTGACAGGCATATCCTGCCCCTAGCCGTCGGCCGCGCCCGCCATTGCCCGCAGCCGGATCTCGTGGAGCAACTCCTCGACCACAGCACCAGCAAAGTCGAGGCAGACCTGGTCGACGAGCCGGCCGTCGCGGATCTTCGCGGCGACCGAGGTGATGATGCATTCGCGCGCCAGCACGACCCGCGCCATCATCGAATCCAGCGCCACCTTGATGTGTTCGAGGCAGCGGGCGCCGCTCAGCGCGCCGGGCGAGGTCGCCATGATCGCCACCGGCTTGTACGCCATGACCGAAGTAAAGGCAGGCCGCGACGCCCAATCGAGCGCGTTTTTTAACACACCGGGAATGCTGTGGTTGAATTCGGGGGCGCACAAAACGAGGCCGTCGGCCGCCGCGATCGCCGCGAGCAATGCCTTGACCGGGGCCGGGCGCTTGTCGCCTTCGAAATCCTGGTTGTAGAGCGGGATCGGCGCCAGGTCCCAGATCGTCAGATCGGCAATGCCGGTAAATTTTTCGCGTAAGGTTTCGAGCACCGCGTTCGAATATGAGCCGGCGCGCAGACTGCCCGACATTCCAATCAGGCGGGCCGGTGCTTTCTCTGTCATCGTGGCGCTTTCCTCGAGCAGCGGTGAGGTGCGTGTGATAGCCAATGGCGCTCGGCAGTGGCAACCTCTTCACGCCGCCGATGTCGGTCTCGCGACTGCCGGGAGAGGGTTTCGTCCGAAATGACCTTGCGTGCTTCCCGCCGCGGTCTGGTGCCGCCGTTTATCGCGATGGACGTATTGCGCGCCGCGACCGAGCGCGAGGCCGCGGGTGCCGATGTCATCCATCTCGAAGTCGGCCAACCCGGTACGCCGGCGCCAGAAGCGGTGCGCGCGGCGGCGCGGCGGGCGCTCGACGATGCCCGCATCGGCTACACCGACGCGCTCGGTACAGTAGCGCTGCGGGAGGCGATCGCGGCGCATTATCGCGCGCAATACGAGGTCGCGGTCGAGCCCGGCGAGGTGGTGGTCACGACCGGCTCTTCCGCCGCCTTCCAGCTGGCCTTTCTCGCCGCATTTGAGGCCGGCGACCGGGTGGCGCTCGCGGCTCCCGGCTATCCCGCCTACCGCAACATCCTGAGCGCCCTCGGCATCGAGCCGGTGCTGATCGAGGTCGGCGAGAACACCCATTATCAGCCAAACCCGGAATTGCTCGCCGAGGCGGGGCCGCTCGACGGGCTGATCATCGCCAGCCCGGCCAACCCGACCGGCACGATGATCAGCGCCGACCATCTGGTATCGCTGGCGGATTATTGCTGCGAGCGCGGTATCCGCCTCGTTTCGGATGAGATCTATCACGGTATTACTTATGAAAGCAGGGCTGCTACGGTGCGCGCCTTCAGTCGCGAGGCGATCGTCGTCAACTCGTTTTCGAAATATTACAGCATGACCGGGTGGCGGCTCGGCTGGATGCTGGTCCCGGCCGATCTCGCCCGTTCGGTCGAATGTCTGGCGCAGAATTTCTACATCTCGCCGCCGGCGCTCTCGCAACTTGCGGCGATCCCGGCCTTCGAGTGCCGCGCCGAGCTCGACGGCCACGTCGCGCGTTACCGCTACAACCGCGACTTGCTGATCGGAGCGCTCGATGTCGCCGGCCTGACGCGGTACGCGCCCGCCGACGGCGCCTTTTACCTCTATGTCGACATTGCCGATTTGACCCGCGACAGCGAGGAATTGTGCCGGCGCCTGCTGGCCGAAACCAGGGTCGCGATCACCCCCGGCCTCGATTTCGACCCGATCCGCGGCGGCAACTGGGTGCGCCTGTCGTTCGCCGGCTCGACCGGGGACATCGCCGAAGCCGCGCGGCGCCTCGCGGATTGGTTGAGGCGCGGCGGATAGCGGCTCACGGGCCGAAGACGACGGCGTGCATGATGCGGCCGGGCAGCAGGGTGAAGGCGCCGGCGATGACCAAAGCGCCGGTGAACAGCATCAGCATTGCCTGACGGTGCCGCCTGACGTTGTGGCGGCGGGCGTGCCAGATCGCCAGCGGCAAGGTCGCGAGCACCAGCAGGGACAACAAATGGATCGGGCTCCACGGCCCCCACAGCCGAATGGTGTGGATAAACAGCGAGCTGGCCGCGACAAGCAGCATCAGCGCCGCCCATGACCAGCCGACAAAAACGGTGCGGAATCGTGCCCTTTGGCGTGGCGAGCTGAGCCGCGCTGACGGCAAAGGCGGCGAGCGCCGCAAACGCATGGATTTGAATGACGGCCGGGGCGCCGAGAAGTGGGGCAAGGGTCATGTCTGGGGGTTAATGTAAATGTTTATTACATTCACATACAGCTTGCGGCGGTTGTCGTCAAGGGCGTCAAGAATGCCAGTTGTTCGGCTGCGCGCGCGGGATTGACAATCTGCCAGTTAAGAACAAAATAGCAACATGGTGGATTTTCATCGAGCATGACGCACGATCTTCTGTCGGTGCTGCGCGAACGGGTTCGGCGGCTCGAGCGGCCGACGGCGGCGGCGCATGGTGTGCTGCCGTTTGGCGTCGCCGCGATCGATCGGGCCCTGCCGGGCGGCGGGCTGCCATGCGGCGCCGTGCACGAAATCCTCGGGGCAGGTGGCGACGAAGAGGATGGCGCGCTCGCCGCCGCCTTCGCCGCCGGCATCCTCGCGCGTCTCAATCAGGACGGCATCGTGTTGTGGTGCCTTGGCCGGCCGGATCTTTACGGTCCCGGTCTTGCCGCGTATGGGCTCGATCCGGCGCGGCTGGTGGTGGTGCGGGCCGCGCGCGACGCCCAAATCCTGTGGGCGATGGAGGAGGGGTTGCGCTCATCAGGCGTCGCCGCGGTGGTGGGCGAAGTCGGCGCCCTGCCGGCGGTGGCGAGCCGCCGATTGCAGCTTGCCGCGGAACGCTCAGGCGTCACCGCTTTTGTATTGCGGCGCTGGCGTGACGGCGGGCAGGCAGCGCGCGAACGCAATCTGCCGAATGCCGCCGCGACGCGCTGGCGCATCGCCGCGCTGCCGTCGCAGCCCATTGCCATTCCCTCCCCGGTTTCCTGGCTTCTGTCTCCAACCATATCCATTATTCGTCCTCCCCGCGGAAGCGGGGATGCAGGTGCAGCCAGCGCAACCTTCATGACTCCAGACCCCCGCTTTCGCGGGGGCGACGGGTACTACGCAAAAAAACAGAATACTCGCGGAGAAGGGGCGGGGTGGGAGCCCGGGATCGGGCATCCGCGCTGGCGGGTCGAGCTGTTGCGCTGCCGCGGCGGCGAGCCGGCGTGCTGGGGGGTGGAAGTCCAGAAAGGGAAGGTGGCGGATGCGACGGATTCTGTATCTTTGGCTGCCGCACTGGCCGATCGACCGGCGGCGCCGGTCGGCCGCGCTGAAACCCCGGCGCAAAGACTCCGCCGCACCGGCTGAGGAGGGTCCGTTCGCCACGGTCATCGACGCCGCCGGCCGGCGCCTGCTCGCCGCGGTCAACCCGGCCGCGGCCGCCGCCGGTCTTGCTCCCGGAATGCCGCTGGCGGATGCGCTGTCGTTTGTGCCCGGCCTCGCCACCGCCGCGGCCGAGCCGGCGGCGGATGCCGTGGCGTTGCGCCGGCTGGCGGAGTGGTGTGGACGCTACAGCCCGTGGACAGCCCCCGATGGGCTCGACGGCATAAAGATCGAGGTCACCGGCTGCGCCCATCTATGGGGCGGGGAGGAGGCTCTCGCCACCGATCTGATCGCCCGGCTCGATCGTCAGGGCATCGCCTGCCATATCGCCATTACCGACACGCAGGGCGCCGCCTGGGCATCCGCCCGCTTTTCGCAAACCGGCGGGCGCGCGGTCATATCGCCGCCGGGAGAAACGCGCGCCGGCCTCGCCCCGCTGCCGGTCGAGGCGTTGCGTCTCGACCCGGCGACGGCGCAAGGGCTGCGTCGGGTGGGGTTGAAGCGGATCGGCGAGCTTTATGCGATGCCGCGCGACGCGCTGGCGCGCCGTTTTGGCGACGCCGTGGCCCGGCGTCTCGACCAGGCGGTGGGCGATCTGCCGGAGCCGCTGTCGCCATTGGGCGAAACCCCGGCCCGACGGGTGCGGGTGAGCTTTGCCGAGCCGATCGCCGATCCCGCCGATCTGGCGCTCGCGGTCGACCGGCTGGCCGCGGATCTCGTCGCCCGGCTGGCCCTGGAGGAGACCGGGGCGCGTCGACTGGTACTCGGCTTTCACCGGGTCGACGGCCGGGTCGAGCGGATCGCGCTCGGCACCGCACAGCCGAGCCGCGACCCGCGCCACCTCGCTGCCCTGTTCAAGGAGCGGCTCGACACCGTCGATCCCGGTCTCGGCGTCGAAGACATGATCCTTGCCGCCTTCGCGGTCGAGCCGTTGCTACCCGAGCAGATCGATCTCGGCCCCCACCCTAGCCCTCTGTGGCTCGCACAGGGTGATATCAGCGCCTGTCCTTCAATCGAACCCTTTAGACCCCTGGACCCCTGCTTTCGCGGGGGCGAGGGAAGAAGGCAAAAGCCGGTCGAAAAGGGAATGGAGGGAGGCGTCGCAGCACTCCTCGACCGGCTCGGCAACCGGCTCGGGCTCGCCGCGCTGTCGCGCATCGAGGCTCGCCAAAGCCATATCCCGGAGCGCGCGTCGGCAAAGGCGCCGGTCGATGCCGGCCCCCACGCCGGCTCCCACCTCACCCTCCCCGTCGCGGGCGCGACGGGGAGGGTGAGGTGGGGGATCAACAAACCGGCGCGGCCGACCCGGCTGTTCGAGCCGCCGGAACCGGTTGAGGCGTCGTGGCTATTGCCCGACGACCCGCCCTTTCGTTTCACCTGGCGGCGCCGAGCGCATCGGGTGAGATGCGCCGACGGGCCTGAGCGGGTCGCCCCAGAATGGTGGCGGCCCGAAGGATCGACCGCGACCGACGCAATCCGCGACTATTACCGGGTCGAGGACGACGAAGGTCGGCGCTTCTGGCTGTTCCGGGCGGGCCTGCCCGGCGGCGCCCAGCCGCCGCGCTGGTATGTCCATGGCGTCTTCGCCTGAGCCGCATCCCATTATGCCGCTTGAAATACGGCCGTCATTGCGAGCGCAGCGAAGCAATCTCGCGCCGACGGTACTCCACTCCATCGAGATTGCTTCGGCGCCTGTTGGCACCTCGCAATGCCGGGTGGACGGCCCCCTGACGGCATCGATGTGCCACAGGCCCGACCACCACAATCACCAGCCGATATCATCGGCTGATTAGCAATCCCGGTTGGAGCCATCTCCGGCCGGTCACCCCGCAAGGAGCAGGAGGCAGCGACGGCACAATGGTCAGGACCTGGGTCGGGACACGCCGATTTGTCATCGCGCCACAAAGCGCGCCGCAATGCTGGGCACCCGATCCGCGTAACCCATCGCGGCCAGCGGTCAAACCAACGACCGCAGCGACAGGCCGAATACATGACCGCTCCAGACCGATGCCAGTGCCGCCAAATTCCCCTTGCCCAACGGGGGCCGTCCATACATGACAAACCGTTCCGTCGGTTATGCCGAACTGCAGGTCACGACCAATTTCTCGTTCCTGCGCGGCGCGGCGCACCCGGCCGAACTGGTCATGACCGCGGCGGCACTCGGTCACCGGGCGATCGCGGTTACCGACCATAACAGCGTCGCCGGCATCGTGCGGGCATATCAGGCGGCGAAGGAAATCGGCCTCCGCCTCGTCGTTGGCTGCCGCCTCGATCTTGGCGACGGCATGAGCCTGCTCGCCTTTCCCGAGGACCGCGCCGCTTATGGCCGGCTGACGCGGCTCTTGACGTCAGGCAAGCGCCGCGCGCCCAAGGGCGGATGCCGTCTCGACTATGCCGATGTTGTCGCGCATGACGAGGGCCAGATCGTCGTCGTGCTGCCGCCGGACGACCCCTACCCTCTTCTTCCCCGTGGGCGGGGATGGGAGGAATTCATCGCCTTTGCCGCCCGCGTCGCGATCGATTTCGGTGACCGCGCCTATCTCGCCGCCCATCATATCTATCGCGGCGACGATGCGCGCCGCCTCGCCCGCCTCGCGGCGCTGGCCGCGATGGCGAGGCTGCCGCTGGTCGCGACCAACGACGTGCTCTATCACACCCCCGAGCGGCGGCCGTTGCAGGATGTGCTGACCTGCATCCGCGCAGGCTGCACGATCGGCGAAGCCGGCTTCCGCCTCGCCGCCAATGCCGAGCGCCATCTGAAATCGCCGCAGGAGATGGCGCGGCTGTTTCGCGGCTATGAAGACGCCGTGGCGCGCAGCGTCGAGATCGTCGAACGCTGCAAATTCAGCCTCGATGAGTTGCGCTACGAATACCCGGACGAGACCGCCGAGGACGGCCGCACCCCGCAGCAACGCCTCGCCGATCTCGCCTGGGCGGGCGCCGCCGCGCGGTTTGGTGATTGTCCCTCTCCGCCCTGCCGGGGGGAGAGGGAGGGGCCCATTGCGGAGCAATGGGAGGGTGAGGTGGGTGACGGCGAGCGCTCTGGAATCCTCCACCTCACCCCGGCCCTCTCCCCCCCAAAGGGCGGAGAGGGAGAAAATCAGCAGCCGCGCTCTTGCGCCCAGGCCGGCATTTCCGAGAAGATCCGCCATCTGATCGAGCACGAGCTCGAGCTGATCGAGCGGCTCGATTACGCCCGGTATTTCCTGACCGTCCACGACATCGTCGAGTTCGCGCGGCGCCGCGGCATCCTGTGTCAGGGGCGCGGCTCGGCGGCGAATTCGGTCGTCTGCTATTGCCTCGGCATCACCGCCGTCGATCCGGCGCGCATCGACGTGTTGTTCGAGCGCTTTATCAGTGCCGCGCGCAACGAGCCGCCCGACATCGACGTCGATTTCGAGCATGAGCGGCGCGAGGAGGTGATCCAGTACATCTATGAAAAATACGGCCGCGACCGGGCCGGGCTCGCCGCCACCGTGATCTGCTACCGCTCGCGCTCAGCGATCCGCGAGGTCGGCAAGGCGCTGGGCCTGTCGGTCGATGTCGTCGCGGCCCTGGCCGGGATCGTCTGGGGCTGGAGCAACGACCCGATCGCCGAAGAGAGGGTGCGCGAGGCCGGGCTCGACCCCGGCGACCGCACCTTGCGCCTGGCGCTTGACCTCGCCGCCGAGCTGACTGGCTTTCCGCGTCACTTGTCGCAGCATGTCGGCGGCTTTGTAATCACCCGCGGGCCACTGTCCGAATTGGTGCCGATCGAGAATGCGGCGATGGCGGACCGCACCGTCATCGAATGGGACAAGGACGATCTCGACGCGCTCGGGATTCTGAAGATCGATGTCCTGGCGCTCGGCATGCTGACCTGCATCAAAAAGGCGTTTGCGCTGATCGAGCGGCATTTCGGCCGCCGGCTTGATCTCGCCACCGTGCCGGCCGAGGATCCGGCGGTCTACGAGATGCTGTCGCGCGCCGATTCGCTCGGCGTCTTTCAGGTCGAAAGCCGCGCCCAGATGACGATGCTGCCGCGGCTTCGCCCGCGCGAATTCTATGATCTCGTGATCGAGGTGGCGATCGTCCGGCCGGGGCCGATCCAGGGCGACATGGTGCACCCCTATCTGCGCCGGCGCTCCGGGCTTGAGCCGGTCGACTACCCGTCCGAGGCGTTGCGCCAGGTGTTGGGCAAGACCATGGGGGTGCCGCTGTTCCAGGAGCAGGCGATGAAGATCGCGATCGTCAGTGCCGGCTTCGCGCCGGAGGAGGCCGACCGGCTGCGCCGCGCGATGGCAACCTTCAAGCGTAACGGCGACATTCATCTGTTTCGCAACAAGTTTGTCGCCGGTATGGTCGCGAACGGCTACAAGCGCGACTTCGCGGCGCGCTGCTTCAGCCAGATCGAGGGGTTCGGGACCTACGGCTTTCCGGAAAGCCACGCCGCGAGCTTTGCGCTGCTCGTCTATGTCTCGGCCTGGATCAAATGCTTTTATCCCGAGGTTTTCGCCTGTGCGCTGCTCAACAGCCAGCCGATGGGGTTCTACGCGCCGGCGCAGATCGTCCGCGACGCGCGCGAGCACGGCGTCGAGGTGCGCCCTGCCGATGTCAATCACAGCTTTTGGGACTGCACCATCGAGCTTGCAAGGGAAGATTTATCTCCCCCCTCGCCCGGACTTGATCCGGGCATCCACGTCTTTTCCGTCGAGGAAGGAAGAAGGAGGGCGTGGGTGGCCGGGTTGAGCCCGGCCAAGGCGGATTTTGAACTGGCGTCACCGACGCGGGTCAAACCTGCGGACTTTGACTTTCGCGGGAATGACGAGTGCCACGGCTGGGCATTGCGCCTCGGCTTGTGCCAGATCAAGGGGTTTAGCGAGGCCGACGGCGAACGGCTGGTCGCTGCGCGCGGCTTGGGCTACCCGAACCCGCAGGCCTTGTGGCGAAAGAGCGGGCTCGGCCGCGCCGCACTCGAACGCCTCGCCGAGGCCGATGCCTTCCGCTCGGTCGGGCTCGACCGCCGCCGCGCGCTGTGGGCGTTGAAGGCGCTCAACGAGCCGCCGCTGCCCTTGTTCGCCATCGCGCAAGAAACCCATCCCGACACAGAAAGACCCTCGCCCCCCATAGGGGGGAGAGGGCAGGGTGAGGGGGACGCCTGTCTACCGTCAGCGGTGCCGTTGGAATTCCCCGCCTCACCCCAGTCCTCTCCACCCCCGGGGGCTGAGAGGGGGGAAATCCACGGCGCGAGCGAGAACAGCGAAACCCGCGCCGCCGCATTGCTGCCGCAGATGCCGCTCGGCGAGCATGTCGTCGAGGATTACGCGAGCCTCGGCCTCAGCCTGAAGCGCCATCCGCTGGCGTTTTTGCGCAGCGAACTGTCTCGCGAGGGCCTCGTGACCGCCGCCGACCTCGCCCGGCTGCCGGTCGACCGACGCCTCTCGATCGCCGGGGTCGTATTGATCCGCCAGCGCCCGGGCAGCGCCAACGGCGTCGTCTTTGTCACAATCGAGGACGAGACCGGGATCGCCAATCTGATCCTTTGGCCAACCATCCTCGAACGCTTCCGGCGCGCCGCACTGGGCGCCACCTTGTTGCGCTGCACCGGAAAATTGCAGCGCGAGCAAAGCGTCATCCATGTCGTCGCCGAGCGGCTCGAAGACATGACCCCGCGGCTCAATACTCTGCGCGAGCGCACCGGCGACGACATCGCGCGGCCGGCGGCGAAACCGCCTTTTGCCATCCCGGTCAAGGCGCCCGGCTGGGACGTTCGCGACATCGTCGTCCCAAGCCGCAATTTTCGCTGACGACCCTCGCCTGCCACGCTCTGCGGCGCGACGCCAGCAGCGGGTTCGATCCCCCTGGCGAGTTGTCCCGGACCGCTTCCGCCGCGCGCCGTTTGGTGCCACCTTGTCGGATCGGTGATGAACAAAACGATCCCCGTGATGCCCAACTGCCCGATCACCGGTCTGCCGGCAAAACGCCTGATCCAGCGGGTCAGCGCACGCCTGATCGGCGGGCTGTGGCGACACGCATTCGGAGTTTCCGCAGACCGGCAACTCGCGAGTATCGCGCATTTCGGCTTGTGGGAATCGATATGTGGGCTCGCTTTCTTTGATCCGATGCTGCAGGGCGATGAGACTTTCTATCTCGACCTGTATCAAGGCGGCGATTTTCACCACATTTTGGCTGCTCCGGGGCTCGCCAGAAGCGAATTCAGGCGCGTCGCAGAGATGATCCGACCGCGGGAGAACGTTCTGGATGCCGGTTGTGGGGAGGGCGGGTTGGCCCGGCACCTGCCGCACGCAACCTATGTCGGTCTCGATCCGAATTTTTCCGCTACAGAGCCGCAGTTCGATGTCAGGAATGAAACGGCCGCCGTGCATGGCGCATCGCATCCAGAGGAATATGACGCGGTCTGCGCGTTTCATGTCATCGAGCACGTATCGGACCCCTTTGGCTTCGCTCGCGATCTGGTAAAATGCGTGAAACCTGGCGGACGCCTCTTCATCGCGGTGCCTGGCTGGCCGTCGCCAATCACAGACATCCCAAACTTCGTATTCAATGCGCCGCCTCATCACCTAAGTTGGTGGAACGAGAGCGCATTACGCGCGCTCGCCGACCGGCTCGGGCTTGTCGTCGAGACCGTCGAGGCTGTCCCGTTCGCGTCTCACGACAGCATCATTTATTGGATGGGACGTTTCGCTCCGCGACTGACCGGGGACCGCTACTTCCGCGCCCACTGGACATGGTATGGCGCGCTCGCCTGGAGTTGGTTCGCCGGCCGCGCGTGCAATGCGCTGTTTGATGTCCCGGCGGCGGCAAAATCCTCGGGTTCGCTGCTCGCGGCGCGCAAGCCCCTCTAACCAGCCGACAGTGGTCTCCGACATCCGGATGCGGTCTCGATGATGGCATGGATTGCGGCCACCGTTGCCGTTTTCTATGCCCTCGGCTTGCTTGCCCTGGCCCTCTTCTATGCCGCGCATTTGCAAATCCCGGATGAGCGACCCAGGGCGGACGTCGCCTTGGTGTTGCCGCTGACGGGGCCGAGCCCGAGCCTGGAGGAATTGCTGGCCGCGTTAGCCGCTCAGTCGCTCCGACCCCGGCGGCTGATCGTCGCGGTCGAGTCGCGCGACGATCCCGCGTATCGGCGCGCGGCAGCCCTCGGCGGCAATTACGCCGGGCTGAGGATCGAGCTGGTCGTTGCCGGCTTGTCACCATGGCGCAGCCAGAAATGCACGAACCTCCTCGCGGCGTTGAGGCAGCTCGACGACAACGATGCCTACGTTGTCCTGTTCGATGCCGACATCCGTCCGCAACCTTGGTGGCTCGCGGCACTGGTAGCGCCGCTGGCCGCAGGGCGCGCCGATATCGTCAACGGCTATCGCTGGCAGATGCCAAAAACCCTCTCGCTGGCTACGGCGCTCGTCGCAGCGATCGATCATACGATCGCAACCCTCCCTCGCTTGAGCATGACGAGAGCGATTTGGGGCGGTTCCCTCGCGCTGACGCGTCACGCCCTTCAGATCCTCGATCTGCCGGCGACCATCGGACGAGCCCTGACCGAGGATCTGCCGATTGGGGAGCGGGCTGCGGAAACCGGTTTACGCGTACTGACGCGCCGCGCGATTCGGGTCCCGACGCCGCTCGACGGCCGCTTTCAGGAACTGTGGCGCTTCGGTCGCCGCCAATACCAGCTGATACGGATCTATCGTCCCGGCCTATGGTCATACGCGGCTATTGTCGTGACCACCGACCTGATCGCGCGTCTCGTCCTCTTATCGATGCTGATCGTGGCAGGTGCATCGGGACCCGCCTTGTCGGCGATCCTAGTCGCGGCCGCCTTAGGGTCGATCGCAACAGAAATTCGGCTGGCGGTCGGAAAACGACTGGGTGTCGCCGAGCCGATCGGGTTTCGGCTATCGCAGCATCTTCTCGTTTGGCTGATTTTGCCGGTCCCCGGTTTTCACGCCAGTGTGATTTGGGGCGGCTTCGTCAGTTCCCCGGTACGGTGGGCCCATATCCACTACCTCGTCGACCGCAGCGGGCGAGTAGTGGAGGTAATGCGCCGCCCGCATTCCGATTAATCGGTCTGTTCGCGAGAATCGATCAGCATTCGCAGATCGTCGCCGGGTCGCAGGCTCAGCCGGCAAACCGGCTCGACAACGGCGTCCGAGGCAAGGCGAAGCCGCACCCGCTGCGCCAGGGTCGCGAGGCATAGGATTGCTTCGGTCAGACCGAAAGCGGCACCCGCACAGATCCGAGGTCCGGTGCTGAACGGAATATAAGCGTGCCTGACCAAACTTCCGGCATTCTCCGGCAGGAACCGCTCGGGCACGAAGTGATCGGGACGCTCCCAATACTTGCGATGCCGGTGCAACAGCCACGGGACGACCATAACCAAAGAGCCCGTCGGTATCGACCGGCCACGAATCCTCTCGTCTTGCAGCGCTTGTCGGGCCAACACGGGTACCGGTGGGTAGAGCCGGATCGCCTCCTCGAAAGCCGCGCGTGTATAAATGAGTTCGGGAACGTCCTCCAAAGTCGGCAGTCGGCCTCGAAGCACCCGTGCCAGCTCGGCATGCAGGCGATCCTCGGCCTCCGGCGCCTGCGACAGCAGATACCAAGTCCAAGCGAGCGAATTGGCCGTCGTCTCGTGGCCGGCCATGAAGATGACCGCCGCCTCGTTGCGCAGAGCGGTATCGTCGAGCCGCTCCCCGGTCTCGGAATCCCGTGCCTCGAGCAAAAGGCGAATCATCGAGGCTTCGCCATCGGCGAATCTCTCGCGACTGCCGCGAATGATCTCGTCAAGAACCTTGTGGATTCGCCGGGCGGCGCGATGGATCGCGGGGGAATGGAATCTCGGCAGCCAATCCGGCAAACCCACCAGGTAGGCGAGGTCCAACTGCCCGATCAGCCGTTGATATTCGCTGAAGGCGGATACGATCTCGCCCGCATGTTTGGACCCGAGGTGCCGGCCGAACACCGTCCGACAGATGATCTCCGCCGTCAGCGCCGCCATTTCGGCCAATGCGTTGATCGGCGCGCCCTTGGGGATGTCCGCCCACCGGTTCGCGGTTTCGTTCGCTGCTTGGACGATCAGCGGGGCGAATGACGGCAGCTGCGAAACGTGGACGATCGGCGCGACGACCCGGCGCCGGCGCCGCCAGATCTCGCCGTCACTGATGAACAGTCCGTCGCCGAGAAGCGGCGCCAGCGCATGTCGCATCTGCGGGCTCTTCCGCGCAAAACTTTCATGGCGCTCGATAAACGCGCGCGCCACCGTGTCGGGGCTGTTGCAAACGAACAGCATCCGGGCAAGCAAGCGCGACGAAAAGAAATCCAACTCGAAACACCAATCTTCCCAAATCGCGAGAAGGTTGCGGCGGGCGAGGCGCAGGGTGGAGAACGCGGAGAGCGGCCTGTGAGGCCGTTCCGGGTAAGGCGGGACGAAGCCGCCCGCACCGGCGCCCGCGATCGAATGCGCGTCGCGCTCTGTCATCAGCGTCCGCTCTGGCGCGTCTCGCCGACGGCGGCGCGGGCGAGCGCGTCGGCGCGCTCGTTTTCGGGATGGCCGGCATGGCCGCGCACCCAGATCCACTCGATCCGGTGGTGCTGTGCGGCGGCTTCGAGCCGCTGCCACAGATCGACGTTCTTGACTGGCTCTTTGTCGGCTGTGCGCCAGCCGCGCTCTTTCCAGCCATGGATCCATTTGGTGATGCCGTCGCGCAGATATCGGCTGTCGCTGTAGAGCCGCACCCGACACGGCCGCTTCAACGCTTCGAGGCCGCCGATCGCCGCGGTCAGTTCCATGCGGTTGTTGGTGGTCGCCGGCTCGGCCCCGCTCAGCTCCTTTTCGACCCCGCGATAGCGCAAGACCGCCCCCCAACCGCCCGGCCCCGGATTGCCGCTGCAGGCGCCGTCGGTGAAGATCTCGACCTCACCCGGATCAGGCGCGCTGCCCTCAGACATCGAGACCGTAATCGCGCACACTCGCGACGGTACGGTGAAAGCGCAGTTTGCGCAGGAATTCGAGCGGGTCCTTGGGTCGCACCAGTGCTCCCGCCGGCTGATTGAGCCAATCGAACAGCCGCGTCAGCAAAAACCGCAACGCGCTGCCGCGGGCGAGCAATGGCAATGCCGCGAGTTCCGCCGGGGACAGCGGCCGGGCATGGCGATAGCCGTCGAGCAACAGGCGCGCCTTCGTCACATTGAGGCTGCCATCGGCCTCGAAACACCAGGCGTTGAGGCAAACCGCCAAATCGTAGGCGAGAAAGTCGGTGCAGGCGAAATAAAAATCGATCAGCCCGGAGAGTTCGCGATCGCGGAAAAACACGTTGTCCGGAAACAGATCGGCATGGATGACCCCGGCCGGCAGGGCGCGTGGCCAATCGCGCTCGAGCGAGCACAACTCGCTAGCCAATTCGTCGGCGAGCCCCGGCTGCACTTCGCCCGCCCGCGCCGCGCATGCTTCGTACAGCCGCCGCCAGCCGGCGACCGAAAGGTCGTTTGTCCGGCGCATCGCGAACGACGCGCCGGCCTGGTGCAACGCCGCCAATGCCCGGCCGACCGCGGCGCAGTGAAACGGCTGGATGCGCCTGGGCCACATGCCCGAAAGAAACGTCACCATCGCCGCCGGGCGGCCGCACAGCTCGCGCAATGCGGCGCCGTCGCGGCCGTGCACCGGGGTCGGGCAGGCGAGCCCGCTCTGTGCCAGATGCTCCATCAGCGCGATAAAGAACGGCAGATCGGCGCGCGCCACCCGTTTCTCGTAGAGCGTCAGGATGAAATTGCCGTGCTCTGTCGTGACCAGGTAATTCGAGTTCTCGACCCCTTCGGCGATCCCCTTGCACGACAGCACCGCGCCAATGTCGTAGAGCGCCGCAAAGGCCCGCAATTCGTCATCCGCGACATCGGTGTAAACGGCCATCGGCGGCAAGGCTCTCCCGGGGCGGCGGCCCGGGCTTGTCTGCCGGGCGAGGCTCGCATATACAGTCCGGCGCTTGGCGCGCCGCCGGAGCGCAGACACCGGCACGGACGAGGTGGGGGAAAGAACCAATGGCCGAACCGATTCCAGCGCAAAAAGAGCCCTACGGCATCAATGTCGAAGCCGGCAAGCGGTATTTCTGGTGCGCCTGCGGGCGCAGCGCCAACCAGCCGTTTTGCGACGGCTCGCACCAGGGCACCGGGCTCACCCCGGTGCCGTTCACCGCCGCGGCGAGCGAGGAAGTCTGGCTGTGCGGCTGCAAGCAGACCGGGGGCAAACCCTTTTGCGACGGCACGCATAACGGCCTGTGAGCCCGGCGCAGGTTGGCCCGGCGCGGGTTGGCCCGGCGCGGGTTGGCCCGGCGCGAATTGCAGGCGGCGCGGCACTCCTCAGCCTCCTGGCGCTCTCGGGCTGCGGCTGGTTGGGGCCGTCGAAGCCGCCGCCGGCGTGCCCGAGTGCCGTCATCCTGCGGCCACTCGCCAATACCGCGGTATTCGGCGCTGCGGGAGAGGCGCGCCCCGACAATGCCGCGTTTTACGGGTTGCTGAGCGAGGTCGACCGCACATGCGACTACAGCGGCGACACGGTGAAAATGACGCTCGACGTGATCGTTGTCGGACAGCGCGGCCCGGCCGCCCATAGCGACGCGGTCGACCTGACTTATTTTGTCGCGGTGACCGGGCCCGGCCAGCAGATCCTCGCCAAAAAGCCGTTTTCGGTGCACATCGCCTTTGACCCCGACCAAGTGCGCGCCGGCGTCACCGACCACATCGTCGAGACGATCCCGCTTTCCGGCCACCAGGGGAGCGACATCAGCCTGCTGCTCGGCTTCCAGCAA
This sequence comes from Allostellaceae bacterium, assembly GCA_035570935.1. GTDB lineage: Bacteria > Pseudomonadota > Alphaproteobacteria > ATCC43930 > CGMCC-115725 > AP-15. The sequence goes on along the minus strand of DATMKU010000198.1, from coordinate 13,968 downwards.
ACTCCCGAAGTCGTCGAGTTCTACAAACATTTCCGCGGCCGCTGACCGGCGCCTTCCGCCCGCTCTCGACCGCTTCCGTCGCGACCAATGCCGCAGCAAGAGCGGCTCCACTCGAACCGCCTCGTTCAGCAGCAGCGCGCCGGCGGGCGCGCGGTTCTAGCGCATGGTCGGCATGACGTATTCGGCGCCGGCGCGGACACCGGTCGGCCAGCGCGCGGTCATGGTTTTAAGATGGGTGTAGAAGCGCACGCCCTCGGGGCCGTAGACCGCCATGTCGCCGAACAGGGAGCGCTTCCAGCCGCCAAAGCTGTGGAACGCCATCGGCACCGGGATCGGGACGTTGATGCCGACCATGCCAATCTGGACGCGGTTGGAAAACTCGCGCGCGGCATCGCCGTCGCGGGTGAAGATCGCGACCCCGTTGCCGTATTCGTGGTCGTTGACGAGTTTTGTCGCGTGCTCGAAATCGGGGGCGCGCACGACCGACAGCACCGGCCCGAATATCTCCTCCTTGTAGATGCGCATCTCGGGCTTGACCTCGTCGAACAGGCAGCCGCCGAGGAAAAAGCCGTTTTCGTAGCCCTGGAGCTTGAGCCCGCGGCCGTCGACGACCAGTTTCGCGCCCTCGGCGATCCCGAGATCGACATAGGAGCGCACCCGGTCGAGATGTTGGCGGGTGACGAGCGGGCCCATTTCCGCCTCGGGATCGGTGCCGGGGCCGATCTTCAATGCGCGCACGCGCGGCACCAGCTTGTCCATCAATTTGTCGCCGATCCCGCCGACCGCGACCGCGACCGACACCGCCATGCAGCGCTCGCCGGCGGCCCCATAGGCCGAGCCCATCAGCGCGTCGGTCGCCTGGTCGAGATCGGCGTCGGGCATCACCACCATGTGGTTTTTCGCACCGCCCAACGCCTGCACCCGTTTTCCGGTCGCCGCGGCCGAGGTGTAGATGTATTCGGCGATCGCGGTTGAGCCGACAAAACTGACGGCGGCTATTCCCGGATGATGCAGGATCGCGTCGACCGCCGTCTTGTCGCCGTGGACGACGTTGAAGACGCCGGGCGGCAAACCGGCTTCGGTGAGGAGTTCGCCGATGCGCAGCCCGGCCGAGGGGTCGCGCTCCGACGGCTTTAGGATGAAGGTGTTGCCGGTCGCCAGCGCCATCGGGAACATCCACATCGGCACCATCGCCGGGAAGTTGAAGGGCGTGATGCCAGCGCACACACCCAAAGGCTGGCGCACCGACCAGCTGTCGATGCCGCGCCCGACCTGCTCGGTGAACTCGCCCTTCAACAGATGCGGGATGCCGCAGGCGAATTCGACGACCTCGACGCCGCGCGTGATCTCGCCCTGAGCGTCGGAGAATACCTTGCCGTGCTCCTCGGAAATCAGCCGCGCCAGTGCGTCGTGGTCGCGGGCCAGCAATTCGAGGAATTTGAACATGACGCGGGCGCGGCTCAGCGGCGGGGTCGCGGCCCAGCCGGGGAACGCCGCGCCGGCGGCGCGCACCGCCGCGTCGACCTCGCCCGCCTCGGCAAAGGCGACGCGCCGCAGCTTTTCGCCGGTCGCCGGGTTGTACACGTCGCCCCAATGCCCGCTCGTCCCGTCGACCCGCTTGCCGCCGATGTAATGCTGAACGTCGCTCATCACCCGACCCGCTCGCTGCTGTATTCGATGGGGCATCATAAGCCCCACCGCCGGGACGGGGCAGCGGATTTTGCTCGAAGGTGGGGAAACGTAGGGCCGATGTAATCCGCCGTCCCGGTTGTCCCTGGTAGGCGGACCGCCGGGTTCGCCTATCCTCCTGAACACCACGGTCGTGGGGCTGGGCCTACTTCGCCGAGGCCGCGGCAAGGACGCCACCCCGTCCAGATAGACGGCGCGGCGGCACTCCCGACGCCGGAGGAGCGGCGTTCATGGAGGAGTTCGGCCAAGTTTGATTTGGACTCGGCCGGTGCGCTTGGTCAGCACCGCCCAAATATTATCGCTGGTCGGGATGCGCCCAGTTATTCGATAGCCGGCGTCGAACCCGGCTTCGCCCCCCATCGCGGAGAGGCTTCTCGACGTGAAATAATTGAGGTGGTCGGGATAACGAAAACCGCACCATCGTCTACCCATAATCTGTCGATTGAGCGAGGCATAGTTGGGTACTTTGATGACGGCGATACCGCCGGGCGCCAATACGCGCTGCAGGTTCTTCAGAACGGGCAGCGGGTCCGCCTCGTGCTCGTGGTATCCGCGAAGCGAGGTGGCGGCAAAGAATCCGTCGCTGAACCCGCGGAGTCCTTCGATACAGGGCGCGCTGATTACGTAACCGCCGCGTTGTCGGAAGATGATATCGGCCGCGCCCGCAAGGCGGGTGGAGATTTCGATGCCGAAGGGTGTGTAGGACGGCGGAAATACGCTCAGGGTTCGGCCGCTGCCACAGCCGAGGTCAATGACATTCCCTTCCCCTTCGCGGCCATCCTCGATATATCCCAGCACCGTATGTCAGGGCAGGAGATGGAGGCGGAAACGGGTGCGCTTGCTGGCCTTGTAGGAGATCGGCCGGATTTCGGCGCGCCGCCGTTCCCCGGCCTTGCTCGTGCGCTCCCAGGCCATCGCCTCGAATTGCAGTTCAAAATGGGGTGCGCTGTCGATGTACACAAAGCCGCAGTCCGCGCATTCCTTGATGCTCCACGGTCCGTGGGAATAACGAGTGGCGGGGACGTTGTCGTTATTGCGATTGCAAAGCGGGCAATCCCGCCGGCGGACCGGGATGACGCCGAAATCCCTGGTTTCGATAGTCCTGAGGCCGTCCATGCAGATTCCCCATGCCAACGTTCATGGTAAGGAATGCAGACGCAACTGGGAAGCTTCACAGCGTGCTTACGGGCAATCGCCAACAAACAGCCATGGGCTCAGCTTTCGGAGCGCGTCGCGCGCGAATGAGTCGCAGCCGTATTCCGGCGACATGACGGTGCGTCGAAACGATAGATTCTTGGATTTGGCGTGGACGCTATGACGTACCAAAGAGATCAAAACCTCCGCTACGTAATTCCCAAAGCCTGAGTCGGAACGATCGCGAAGCGATTTCCACGAGCCCAAAGGCGCGGATTGCATCCCCCTTACCGCCGGCCGCTACGACGCCTTCGTGCGGAACGTCATGAAGTGCGGCCGCGGCTCCGGACGCGAGTGCGCGAGCCGCGCTTTTCGCCCAACAATCCGGCCAGTTTTTCTCGCCGCCCAATTGCTCGGCGTCGAGGATCGTGACAGCAGTGCAAGCACGCAAACGGTGCAATCGTCGAGAACGAACCATGAATACGGCTGGCCGCAGGCGCGGTCAGGCGGCGCGACGGTGGCGGCTGCGCAGGCGGGTCTTGCTGGCGCCTTCTTCCTCGAACAATTCGGCCAATTTTTCGAGCATGACGCCGCCCAGTTGCTCGGCGTCGACGATGGTGACGGCGCGACGGTAGTAGCGGGTCACGTCGTGGCCGATGCCGCGTGCCTTTATCGGCTTGTGCGGCTCAAACGAACCGGGCGGTCAATCGGGACAGCCTTTTGCAAGTGTTTTATCGTCGTCGCTGAAATGATAGGAGACGCGGATCGAGCCTATTTGCTCGACCGGGTGCGTCATGTGGGTCAGACAGCCGAAGCCGAGCGTAACCTCGAGCGTGTCGTCATTTACCCATTTTAAGCGTTCTTCAACACCGAAGCTGTCGGTCTCGACCAGCGTTGTCCAAAACCAGCGATGGGCGCGGCGCAAGCGAACCACGGTCCTGTCAGGATCCCGCAACCGATCCGAGATGTCTGTTCTTATGTAAACCTCATCGGCGCGTTGGTTCTTCGCCGAATCTTCCTCGAAATTATGCGCGCCTACCACTGAACTCAAAAGTATCAACATTTTCACATATCGAACCACATGATATCCGCCGGTACCCAGCACAACCATGATAACCAGCGAGAGGGCCAGCCGAAATCGACCGTCCCGGATCCTCGCCCGCCAGCCCGGCAAGATCGCTACCGCCATCTTCCTGATTTGGCATCTCTCCAGCCACGTTTGATCCACTCCAGCTGATCCTGTGTATCGTAATTGCTGGAGTTTCGCAGAGCGTAGAGTTTAGCGAGCACCAACGTAGTATCCAGAGTATAACCCGTTCCCGACATGTAAACGCCGACCGCATAATTGGCCGCTGGTGTATAGGCTTGATAAAATTTCCGATTAGGGGCGTCCCTTTGAAAGTCGTAGGCGCCGGCTTGGCCGATCGCCGCGCGAATATAGTCGTATTGCTTCCAAGACGGGAACTGTGCAATGGCTTGGCCGGCGGCGAAGATTTGTCGAAAGTCGGCGTTTGGTGGCGCGATCAGCAATGTCGCTGGATCGCCGCCTCGGATCGGTACGCCGTCCTGCGGGATGACCAGTTTCGCATCCTTGGGCGGCTCTTTGAGTGGCCGGATCCTATCACGGCCCCGCTCGCGCTCGTTGGCAGCCGTTCCGGTTCTGCCGGCGAAGCGGAACCACCGACTTCACCGCTACCATCGCCACTGGTCCATTGGCCGCCGTCGGGATTGCCGGCGGGAACGCGCGGCTGGCCGGGGTTGAAGCCGGTCTTCACGAGGTCAAGCGGCGCGAGGTCGAAGCCGCATGCATTCATTAGATCACGCGGCGTAACGCCCTCCGTGAGCAGTTTCTCGCCGAGGAGCAGTCGGAACGAGGCCTGCTCCTGATCCAGCAAGGGAGGCAGGCCGGTCAGCGCGAGTTCGATCGCCGCGAGGCTGGCTTCACCCTTGCGCCAATACTGTGACGCGCGGCGGATATTGTTGAGCACTCTTGGCCCGACGGATTTGCCGTAGGAGGTAGACAACAGAGCGAGAATGCGCTGTTCAGCGCCCTCGACCCCGGGTCCCGCCGAGCCGAAAGCGTCGCCGTCAATCGCGGCCAGCAGGCTTGTGCCGAGGACGAGTCCCTCTCGCGTGATCGTCATCGTCAAAGCGGACGGACGGGTGCCTCTGGCGCCGCCGTCATCCCCCGCCGCCGTCGGAGAAATCATCGAGAATCCGGCGTTGTAGGATCAGCGAGTTCGTATACACGCAGACCGCGCAATTGTCAAGAACAGACCGTGAATTCAGCTCCCGCGTCGTACTGCGAGGTCAGGCGGCGCGGCGGTGGCGGCTCCTGACGCGGGTCTTGTTGCCGCCTTCTTCCTCGAACAATTCGGCCAGCTTTTCGAGCATGACCCCGCCCAATTGCTCGGCGTCGACGATGGTGACGGCGCGGCGGTAGTAGCGGGTCACGTCGTGACCGATGCCGATCGCGGTCAGCTCGACCTCGCCGAGACGCTCGATGTCGCGGATCACTTCGCGCAGATGCTTTTCGAGGTAGTTGCCGGGATTGACCGAGAGGGTCGAGTCGTCGACCGGGGCGCCGTCGGAAATCACCATCAGGATCCGGCGCTGCTCGGTGCGCTCGCGCAGCCGGTTGTGAGCCCAGGCGAGCGCCTCGCCGTCGATGTTTTCCTTGAGGATGCCCTCGCGCAGCATCAGCCCGAGATTCCGGCGGGCGCGGCGCCACGGCATGTCGGCCGGCTTGTAGACGATGTGGCGCAGATCGTTGAGCCGACCGGGATTGGGTGGCTTGGCGGCGGCGATCCAGCGCTCGCGCGACTGGCCGCCCTTCCACGCGCGGGTCGTAAAACCGAGGATTTCGACCTTGACCGCGCAGCGCTCGAGGGTGCGCGCCAGGATGTCGGCGCTCATCGCCGCGACGGTGATCGGCCGGCCGCGCATCGAGCCCGAATTGTCGATCAGCAAGGTGACGACGGTGTCGCGGAACTCGGTCTCCTGCTCCTGTTTGTAGGCGAGCGGCAGGACCGGGTTGGCGACGACGCGCGACAGCCGCGCGGCGTCGAGCAGCCCCTCGTCGAGATCGAATTCCCAGGAGCGCGTCTGCTTGGCCAGGAGCCGGCGTTGCAGGCGGTTGGCGAGCCGGGCGATGACGCTCTGCAGATGCGACAATTGCTGGTCGAGCAATTGGCGCAGCCGCGACAATTCGTCGGCGTCGCACAGCTCGTCGGCCTCGATGACCTCGTCGGCGGCGACGCTGAAGGCCCGGTAGATTGCGGTGTCGTCGACGCGTCCGCGCGGCATTTGGCCGGGGCGGCCCGGGCGGTCGGGATCGTCGTCGCTCGATCCCGGCATCATTTCGCCGTCGCCGGCGTCGGCCGCGTCCTGCGCGTCCTCGGCCGCACCATCGGTCGGCGAGCCCTCGGGCGAGGGCTGCGCCCCGGTCGTCGCCCCTTCGCCCTCGCTCTCGTTTTCGCCTTCGGCTTCCTCGCCATCCTGCTGCTCGTCGCTCTCCGAATCCTCGGCCTCGCCGAGATCGATGTCGAGGTCCTGGAGCATGCGGCGGGTCACCCGCGCGTAATCGTCCTGGTCGAGGATCGTGCGGTCGAGGTCGCCGAGGTCGCGGGCGATGCGCGACTCGAGCCACGGCCGCCACAGATCGACGACGGCCCGCGCGGCGGGCGGCGGCGGCTCGCGGGTCAGCGCCTCGCGGGTCAACAGCCGCACCGCCTCCGCCATCGTGCTGTCGGTGCGCTCGGTGACCCGTTCGAAACCCTGGCGGCGGTATTGTTCGTCGAGCATCGCGGCGAGGTTGGAGGCGACCCCGGTCATGCGGCGGGCGCCAAGCGCCTCGACCCGCGCCTGCTCGACAGCGTCGAACACCGCGCGCGCCAGTGGGCCACCAGGCATGCGCCGGCTGTGCACCGCGTCGTCGTGATAGCGCATGCGCAAGGCCATGCTGTCGGCGGCACCGCGCAATTGCGCGGTCTCCTCCGCCGGCAGGTCGCGCGGCGGGTTCGGCAATCGAACGCGGGTGCCGCTGACGCCGGCCGCTTCCGGCCCAAAGCCGACGGTCACGTCGTCGCGCTCGGCGATCGCGCGCAAGGTCGCCGCGGTCGCGCGCTTGAAGATTTCAACCGGGGAGAAGTCCTGCGCCATCTGATCAGAGATTAGCTCGGCACGGCCCCCCCTTGCCCGGACTTGATCCGGGCACCCACGTCTTGCCCGCCCCTAAGAAAGGCCGCAGGAAGGCCTGGATGGCCGGGTCGAGCCCGGCCACGGGGACCCCGTGTTGCCGGTGCACTTTAGGAGTGTCCATCGGTCGCGAGCACCACCTACATCAGGGTCGCGTTGACGCCGGTTTCGGCGAGCTCGGCGCCAAGGCAGCGCTGGTAATATTCGGCGACGGTCGAGCGTTCCATTTCATCGCATTTGTTGAGAAAGGTCAGGCGAAAGCCGAACGACAGGTCGCCGAAGATTTTCGCGTTCTCGGCCCAGGTCATGACCGTGCGCGGCGACATCACGGTCGAGATGTCGCCGTTGATAAAGCCGGCGCGGGTCAAGTCGGCGAGCGCCACCATCGCGCTGATCGTGCGCCGGCCCTCCTCGTTGTCGTAGCTCGGCACCTTGGCGAGGACGATCTCGACCTCGGCATCGTGCGGCAGATAATTGAGGGTGGCGACGATGTTCCAGCGGTCCATTTGCCCCTGGTTGATCTGCTGGGTCCCGTGATAAAGCCCGGTGGTGTCGCCGAGCCCGACCGTGTTGGCGGTCGAGAACAGGCGGAACCCCGAATGCGGCCGAATGACGCGGTTCTGGTCGAGCAAGGTCAGCTTGCCTTCGACCTCGAGCACGCGCTGGATCACAAACATCACATCCGGGCGGCCGGCATCGTACTCGTCAAAGCACAGCCCGACCGGGTGCTGCAACGCCCAAGGCAACAGACCCTCGCGGAATTCGGTCACCTGCTTGTTGTCGCGCAACACGATCGCGTCCTTGCCGACGAGGTCTATGCGGCTGATGTGGCTGTCGAGATTGACGCGGATCAAGGGCCAGTTGAGCCGGGCGGCGACCTGCTCGACATGGGTCGATTTGCCCGTCCCGTGATAGCCCTGGATCATGACGCGGCGGTTGAAGGCAAATCCGGCAAGGATCGCCAGCGTCGTGTCGTGGTCAAAGCGGTAGGCGTCGTCGTAGTCGGGGACGTATTCGCAGGCCTGGCTGAAGGCCGGGACCTGCAGATCGCTGTTGATGCCAAAGGTTTGGCGGACCGAGATCGCGATGTCCGGCTTATCCAGCGGAAATCCGCCGGCGGCTGCCGTGGGCTGGGCGGAGGGCATTCTTTTCTTGTGTCCTGATGGTGGAGCGGAGGGCAATTTGCGTGGCGCGATGCGGTTGTTCAACTGAAATAGCTGGCTTTCAGAGTGGCATAGGCCTGGTTGATGATCTTCAATTTCTCCTCGGCCGCCTTGTCGCCGCCATGCGCATCGGGATGGTGGAGCTTGACCAGCGCCTTGTAGCGCGCCTTGAGCCGCGTCGGGGTGAAGGGCGGCGCGATCTCGAAGACGGCGAGCGCCTGCTCGCGCGCCGACAGCACGCGGCGCGCCGCCTCGCCGTACGACCCACCGCGCTCGTGGCGGCCGCGGGTGCTGCCGTTGGACAAGACGCCGAGCGGGTCGCGCAACCGCCCCTCCCAGCCCGGCCCGTGACGGTCGCCGAGCCGCCAGCTCGGCCGCTGCCACACCGTGTCGCAGCGGATTTCGGCCTCGATCTCGCTGTCGCTCATCCCGGCGTAGTAGTTCCACGCGGCATTGTAGGCGCGCACGTGGTCGAGGCAGAACCAGTAGTAATCGTGCAGGTCGAGCCGCGATTTGGGCGCGCGAAAATCGCCGCCGGCCGCGCAATCCGGGTGGTCGCACAGCCGCACCGGAGGATCGGGTGTCGCCTCGAAAACCGGGTCCAGCAAAAGACGCCGCATGGCGTGCAGTATGGGTGGGCCGCCGCCCGCTGGCAAGGCCGCCCGCCGCCGATCGCGCCGGCGGCGAACGCCGGCGCGCAGGGCAGGGTTGCTCGCCGCGCAATGGCCGGCCGGCGACACCGCGCCCTCGACGCCGCAGCGCCGTGCGGTTATTCCTTAGGAGGCATCGGGACGCGGTAGAAGCGTAGAAGAGGGGCTCTGATGAGCAAAGCCTTCCTCAAGGAAACAGAGGACGAACCCGACCTGCCGGATGAACCGCCGGCGGTTCCGGCCGGCGTCAAGAACTACATGACCCCGCAGGGCCACCGCCAGATGCAGGACGAATTGCAGCGGCTGCTGCGGGTCGACCGCCCGCAAGTAGTGGAAACCGTGGCCTGGGCGGCCGGCAATGGCGACCGCTCGGAAAATGGCGACTACATCTACGGCAAGCGCCGCCTGCGCGAGATCGACCGCCGCGTCCGTTTCCTGACCAAGCGGCTGGAAAGCGCCGAGGTGGTCGACCCGGCGCGGCAAACGCGGCGCGACCAGGTGTTTTTCGGCGCGACCGTGACCTACGCCGCCGCGGACGGGGCCGAGACCACGGTCACGATCGTCGGCATCGACGAAGCCGATTTCGCCCGCGGCCAGGTCAGCTGGGTGTCGCCGATCGCCCGCACCCTGATGAAGGCGCGCGAGGGCGACATGGTCGAGCTGCGCACCCCCTCCGGCGTCGAGCAGCTCGAGGTGCTCGAAATCTGCTACGCCGACGCGGGTGGCGAGACAGGCTGAACCATCGGAAGTGATCCCCACTCCGAGGAGCCGCTTCTGACCGAGGCTGCCTTCCGCGACGACGGCGGCGAACGGCCGAGATGGGGTGGAATCCGTCCTCCGCCGATAGCCCCACCAGTGACGAGGGAGCGCCGAATGCGGCCATTTGCGAGAGCCCGGCGGACCACTGGAGTATGCCGTTTGAGACCTTCATGGCCGCGCCGATGGGGCCGTCCGATCGGACGGGGTGGCACGGTCTGAGGGGGCGCGGGCAAGAAAGCAGGCGTGCGGATCGGCGACGAGGCCAAGGTGGACTGCCGGTGTTCGGACGGGGCAAGTTCTGTGGGGGCGGCATCGACGGGTCAAGGTCCCTGCGGACGAACCGGGGATAATCGCCGCAAGAAAGGTTTCCCAGAATTTTGGGGCGTCGACGCATCACGCGGGTGGTGGATCCGCGATCGGCTCCAGACGGCCCAGGATGAACACGTAGGCGACGATGCCGATGACCAACACGATGCCGGCGGCCAGGAACGCGCCGACAAAGGATCCCGTCGCGCCGACAATGTAGCCGGTTGTCACCGGCGCCACGACTCCCATTATGTTGTTCAGGAAATTCATGATCCCGCCGATGGTTCCGGTTCCACCACGAGGGGCGATCAGCGACGGGATCGACCAGCCTACTGGCGATGCCGCAGCGAGCCCGCTCAGCGCCACCGAAATCCAGACGATCGCCCAAGCCGGATTAGTCGTGACGGTGGCGCCGAATACCGCGAGACCGAGCAGCATGCCCACCACGAGCACGGTCTTGCGCACAGGCGTCTCGTCGTAGCCGCGGGCGATCAGGTGGTCGATCAGCCAGCCGCCGACGCCAAGACCCGCAATCGTGGCGCAAACCCAGGGGATCGCGGTGAACCCAGCGGATTTCAATATGCTCATGTGCATGGATTGCACGAGGTAGTTCGGCAACCAGGTCAGGAACAGGTAGAACGAGTAACCGTAGGCCGAAAACCCAATCGTCAGCCCCCACACCTTGCGGTTGTGCAACAGATACCCGAGCATCGCAACTTCGCCGCTTTCCGCTGGGCCTTCTCGTGTCGCGCCGCCGGCACGGATGTAGTCACGCTCGGCCGAGCTCAGCCGCGGGTGCCGACTTGGGTCGCGGTAGACGATTAGGAAGGCGAGGAAATAGAGGAAGCTCAGCGTTCCGGTAATGCCGAAGCCCCATCGCCAGCCGAACTGCACGACGGCCAGCGCAACCAGCGGCACACCGATGACATTGGCAAACTTTGCAGCGGCGTCAAAGATTGACGTTGCCATCGCCCGCTCGCCCCGCGGAAACCAGTAGCCGGTGGCCTTCGCGCTCGCCGGGAAGCCGGGCCCCTCAGCGACACCCAGCAGCACGCGCGCCGCCAGTACACCACCGAACCCGCCGGCGAGAGCTGTCAGGGCCGAAGCGAGCGACCAGAGAAAGGAGCTGACCCGATAGACCGCAGTGACGCCGAAGCGGTCGAGGATCATCCCGCTCGGGATCTGCAGCAACGCGTAGGACCAAAAAAACCCGCTGAAGAGCCAGCCGAGCTCACCGTCGGTCAGACCGAATTCCTGCTGGAGTTGCGGCGCGCCAACGGAGAGGTTGATCCGGTCGAAATAATTGATCAGCACCCCGGCACCCAGCAGCACGCCAATGCCCCAGCGTACCCTTGGGATGCGGAGAGTGGCGGGAATCGCTGTCATTTGTCTTCTCACGCGCTGGTCGTAGCCGGTGGCACGGGTCCGCTGGTTTCATGGTGCCGATCCTCAAGCCGACACACGATCTCGTGGGCGATCTCGGCCGGCTTGCCGGCAATATCGACAATGATCGGGTGCTCGTCCGGTGTGGGCTCCTCCAATGTTGCAAACTGGCTGTCGAGCAAGGCAACCGGCATGAAGTGCTCGTGCCTTGCGATCATGCGCCGGCGGACAAGATCGCGCGATCCTTTAAGGTAGACCAACAACACCACGTCGTGGCGGTCGCCAATGATAATGTCGCGGTAGGATCGCTTCAGCGCCGAGCAGGTGAGCACACCGCATTCGCCCCGCGCGCGCCAGCCGTCGATTTCCTCCGCGATCTTGCGGAGCCAGGGCATCCGGTCCGCGTCCGTCAGTGGGGTTCCGCCGTGCATCTTCTCCACATTCTCGCGCGGATGCAGGTCGTCGCCTTCCTGAAACTGACAGCCTAGTGCGGCGGCGAGCAGGGCTGCGACGGTGCTTTTGCCCGACCCGGAGACACCCATAACCACGACGATGACAGGCTTGCTAACGGTGTGCGCGAGCGCCGCGGACCACACGCGCTGCGATTGCTGAGCGGTTCTTGCCATAGTACAAACTCGGATCATACGCCGGCACGAGATCGGCCGATTAACGCTATGGTGGGAGGTTGGCCATTGCAAGGATGGTGTTGCGGGACGCGCGAGCTATCCATCCGCCGCGCGGGGCAGCCTAAATCTCGAGTCCGCCGCCACGTGCAGCGGGCGGCTCAGGTGATCTTATGTTTCTGCTTTGTTGCAGCCGTTGACGCCGCCCAGCCCGGTTACACCCAGACTGTGGAAACTCCGCCGGCAACAACCCTAGGCGCGCCCATATCGCCAGTGACAACGGAGACGACCAACCCACCCGCGCGACGTGCACCGCCGCCCGGCGGGGAGTTGTCGCCCGTCCCCGCGACAACTCCTTTCATACCCCCGATAACGCCTGAAACCAACCCCAACGTGATATCGCCGCCTCAAGCCCAGCTCGACTACAATCTCCAGATACCATTGTTCGGCGAGTTGCCGCTCCGTAAGGAACTCTCAGAGAAGGGGATCGATTTCATTGCACACTACATCAGCGATACCGCGTCCAATACGGCCGGCATCCACGGTACAGGCACGGCCTATGCGCAGCAGGTCGACTTTGGCGTCGGCTTCGATCTCGACAAGTTGGGGGTTTGGCCGGACGCCGTCGCGCATTTCGCCATGACGGACCGCGCCGGAAGAAGCCTGACGGCGGACAGAACCGACGGCTACTTTCCTTACCAAGTGATCTTTGGGCAGGGGCAAAATCTCCGCTTCAACGAAATCAGTGTTGAAAAATTTGTTTTCGACAAGGAGCTGGCCCTAAAGGTCGGCTTTTATCCGATGGGCAACGATTTTGCTGTGTTACCTTATCTTTGCAACTTCACCAACGATGCGCTCTGCGGGCACCCGATAACCCTGTTTGACAACAGTGCCTGGGCAGATGCGCCGGCCGGCAGATGGACCGGTCGCGTTCAATGGCACATCACGGATGAACTTCAGTTTCAAACCGCGGCCGTTGATGCGAACCCTACCATTACGGAAAGGCAGAACGGCTTTAAGCTCGGCTTTTCGGGCAACACCGGCGTGATCGTGCCGGCAGAGCTCAAATATCAGATTGGCAAGAACCCGCCAGATCTTGGCGGAACCTATAATTTCGGCGGCTATTACGATACGTCGGCAAGACCCGATTTGGCCAATCCTAAAATCTTTGATAGGGGGCTGTACGGTCTCTACCTTGAGGCGGCACAGCAAATCATCAAATGGGGGCCAGACCATCTCAGGGGGCTGGCCCTCTTCGGTGTCTTTACGGTGAGCGACCAGAACACTGCGAAATTCAAAAGTGATTATGAGGCGGGATTTGCGGTCCGCGGCGTGGTTCCGGACCGTCCGCTGGACCTCCTGTCCCTCGGCTGGGTGCGGACCGATATCAATCCGCGGTTTCAGTTTCAGCTCGAGGAAGCGGGATCGCCGATCCAGACCAACGAACAGCTGGTCGAGCTCAACTACGCCTTTCAGCTCACCCCCTCCCTGTTTTTCCGCCCGGGCGTCCAGTACGACCTACGCCCCGGCGCGACATCAACGCAGCCGAATACGTGGGTTTTCGCCTTCCACATCCAGCTCACGCTCTGATGGATTGTCCCGTTGCCCCCCTCACAAATGAACCGCTCTCGCGAGCGGAGCGGTCAACACATCAACACTGAGGCACTCCCCCGCGGCTCGTCGACAACACCGCTAGCGGGTAAGGCATCCTGGTGCTCCTCGGCTATTTTTTGGGCCATGCGACCCACATCGTCTGGCGCCGGACGTGGGGGTGGGGATACCGATGAGCAGTGGCACTGCGACCAACCCACTCGGTGACGGTAAAAAGCAATGGCACTTCTGAAATCAAATAGTTATAAGACACCTCGATAGTTGCCCTCTGAATCGCGTCCAGGCGTCTGCCTTTGAACCGCTGAGCTGGAAGGTCGCGTCGTGAAGTTGGTAGAAATGCCGACGGCGGGCATCTCCGATGGTCAGGTTACGGGCTTAAGCGGCTTGATCAAATAATTGCTCGGCAGGGGCGAGATGAAGGGTCTTCCAGCCGTCGACTTTACGTAGCGTGAT
>DATMKU010000197.1:0-13472 GCA_035570935.1 Allostellaceae bacterium | reverse complement strand
TTGCCGGCCCTAGTCGTCCGCAGCCGCGTCGAGCGCTGCGCGCACCTTCGGCGGCGACATCGGCAATTCGGTCAGCCGGCGGCCGATCGCATTGTCGATCGCGTTGGCGATCGCCGCCATCGGCGGAACGATGTTGACTTCACCCACACCCTTCGCGCCGTAGGGATGCGCCGGGTTAGGCACTTCGACGAGTACCGCGTCGATCATTGGCACGTCGGGGGCCACCGGCACCCGGTAATCGAGAAAACCGGCGTTATCGAGCCGGCCCTCTTTGTCGTATATGTACTCCTCGTTCAGGGCCCAGCCGATGCCCTGGGTGACGCCGCCCTGGATCTGGCCCTCGACATAGGAGGGATGGATCGCCTTGCCGACATCCTGGGCCGCAACAAAGCGCAAGACGGTGACTTTGCCGGTCTCGGGATCGACCTCGACATCGCAGAACTGGGTGGTAAAGCCGGGCGCCTGTCCGCCGGCATTGACCGCCGCCGAAGCCGTCAGCGGACCGCCGGTCAATGCCTTCTTGGCGGCAAGCTCCTTCAGCGACAGGGGTGCGAAATCGCCGACATTGCTGCTCGCGGGCTTGGCTTGGCCGTCCTCCCAGACGACACCATCGACATCGACTTCCCAAATCATTGCCGCCCGGGCGCGCAATTCGTCGACGATCCTCCTGCTGGCCTCGACCACCGCCATCCCGGTCGCGAAAGTAACGCGCGAACCGCCGGTCGGATTGGTGAAGCCGATCGAGGCCGTGTCCGCGACGATTGAGCGTATCTGGCGGTAGTCGATGCCGAGGGTCTCAGCCGCCATCAGCGCCATCGAGGCACGAGAGCCGCCAATATCGACGCTGCCGCTGGAGACGGTAACGGTGCCATCTTCGTTGACCTGGATGCTGGCGCTCGACTCGCCACCACCGTTGAACCAGTAGCCCGACGCCACGCCGCGCCCCTGGTTCGCCCCGAGCGGCGCTTTGTAGGCAGGATGGTTGGCTAGCGCTTCCAGGGTTTCGACATAGCCGCCATGGGCCATCTTCGGCCCGTAGATCATCGTCGTGCCGGGGCGCGCGGCGTTTTTGAGCCGGAATTGCAGCGGATCCATGCCAATTTTCTTGGCTAAAATGTCGAGGGCGCTTTCGACTGCAAAGGCTGAAATCGGCGAGCCCGGCGCGCGATAGGCCGATGCCTTTGGGCGGTTGCTGACGACATCGTACCCGACGGATCGCGCATTCGGGATGTTATAAGGCGCAAACGCACACAAGCACGCATTCATGACCGGTGAGCCCGGGAAGGCTCCGGCCTGGAATTTGAAGACGCCGTCGGCAGCGGTGATTGTGCCATCCTTCTTGGCGCCGATCTTGACCCGCATCGATGCACCCGAGGTAGGCCCGGTGGCCTTGAACACTTCATCGCGGCTCATGACAATCTTGACCGCGCGGCCGGTCTTTTTCGACAGCGCGACCGCGATTGGCTCGAGATAAACCGGGATCTTGCCGCCAAAGCCGCCGCCGATCTCGGACGGCGTCACCCGCAGGTCCCCGATATTCATGCCAAGCAATCTGGCGGTTAGGGCCCTGACCCCGAAATGGCCCTGGGTCGCGGTCCAGATCTCGGCTTGGCCATCGGCATCAACGCGGGCGGCGCAGGCATGCGGCTCGATATAGGCTTGGTGGACGGCCGCGGTCTTGAACTCTTTCTCGACAATGATGTCGGCCTCGGCAAACCCCTGTTCGAGATCACCGAGCGTGAATTCGAGCCGCTTTGAGATATTAGATGGCTTGCTTCGTGCAGGCTCGATGCCGCGCGTGATCATGTCTTCGAACAATAGCGGCGCATCAGGGGCCATCGCCTCGTCGACATCGATTACATGCGGCAACACCTCGTAATCGATGTCGATCAATGCCGCCGCTTCCTCGGCAATGGCCTTGTCGGTGGCGGCGATAGCAGCCACCGGGTGGCCCTCATAAAGCGCTTTCTCTCGCGCGATGATGTTGCGGGTGACATGCCAGAGATTCTGCGCCACCCGCTCCGGCCCGACGTACTCGAACTTGTGGTCGGGGAAATCGGCGGCGGTGACGACCGCCTTGACGCCCGGCAGTTTGAGGGCCTTCGACGCGTCGATCCCGCGAATCCGCGCATGGGCATGCGGCGAGCGGATGATCTTGCCGTAAAGCGCCCCGGCCATCGCCAGATCGGCGCCGTACATCGCCCGGCCGGTCACTTTCGGCACGCCGTCCGGACGGACGGGCCTGGTCCCAACCCACTTGAAACGCGACGGTGCGATATCGTTCACGGCTTCTCTCCTGATCGCGCGATACGGTATTCCGGTGGTCGATAGCGTCGCGCGCCGCGCGCCCAAATGCAAGCCCGAGGCGCAGCGACCGCGGGGCGGAGTTTGGACTTTAACGGCCGAACTACGCTTCAAAGGGCGAGCGGAACGACGCCTCAACGAGATCGAGACGCCGTTCGATTCGGTCAAGGGGATCGTGCATTCGATCGAGGCGCAGGCTCATCTCCGCCATTTCCCGCGTCATATAAGAAATGCTGCGTTCGATCGAACCGAGGCGACCGCGCTGTTCGCGCTGCTCCTCGCGGATTTCGCGAAGCTCGTCGCGGATCGCACGAAGATGTTCGAGAACGAGGTTGGGCGATTCCTCAGCCATCGCCCGTACTATGGGGCGGCGTGGGCGCGCTGCGCAAGACGAGGGGGTTATGACGGTGCGGCGTCCTCGATAACCAGTTGGACGGCGTCGCCGCCGCGCCAGCTATCGCGGCGCAGATGGCCGGCGATGTGGATGGCGGTGCCGCGGGTCTCGGCGAGAAAACCGCCGAGCGCTGTTTCCGCGGCGCGGAAGGCGATCGCCGGCAGCCGCGACGTATCGAGCGGATCGGCCAAGGCGCAGCGCTGATGGCCGTTGCCGACGGGCTCGACATGAGCGACGCGAACGGTTGGAAAGACGAAGCGCGGCTCGGGATTGGCGGCGCCGAACGGCGCCAGGCTTTCGATATGGCCGATCAGCTCCGCTTGCGCCGCCGCGATGGAGAGCGTGCCGTCGATCGCCAGCTCGGGGACGAGCATCTCGCGGTCGAGCCCGTCGCCGAGCCGCTCGGCGAGGAACGCGCGCAGGGCGTCGAGCTTTTCCGCGGCGACGGTGAAGCCCGCCGCCATCGCATGACCGCCGCCATTCAGCAAGAGCCCGGCCTGGCGCGCCGCGATCACCGCCGGGCCGAGCGGCAATCTCGCGATCGAGCGGCCGGAGCCGCGGCCGATCCCGTCCGCAACGGCGACGACGCAGGCCGGACGCTCGTAGCGCTCCTTGAGCCGTGCGGCGACGATGCCGATGACGCCCGGATGCCAGCCGGACGCGGCGACAAAGGTCAGCACCGGCGATTGCGGCACCGCTTCGACCGCGGCGACCGCCGCCGTCAGGGTGCGGGCCTCGATGTCGCGCCGCTCGCGATTATAGCCGTCAAGGCGCCGCGCCAATTCGCAGGCAAGTGCGGGATCGTCGGTCGCCAACAGCCGCGCGCCGAGATCGGCCGCACCAACTCGTCCGCCGGCGTTGACCCGCGGCCCCAGCACAAAGCCCAAATGGTAAGCGCCGATCGGCTCGGGGACGCCGGCGATCGCAGCGAGGGCGTTAAGACCGGAATTAGCGCCGCGCTGCGCGACCTTGATGCCTTGCGCGACCAGCGCGCGATTGAGACCGGTCAGGGGCACGACATCGCAGACTGTGCCAAGCGCCACCAGGTCGAGCCAGCCGAGCGGATCGGGCTCCGGGCGCTCACCCGAATACCAACCGGCCTTGCGCAGCGCCCGGTTGACCGCAACGACGAGCAAAAAAGCAACGCCGACCGCGGCGAGCGCGCCGTGCGGACTGTCCTCGTCGAGCCGGTTCGGGTTAACGAGAGCGGTTGCGAGCGGCAGCAATGGCTCGGCGACATGGTGGTCGATCACGATCACGTCGAGTCCGCATCGGGCGGCTTCGGCGAGCGGCTGATGCGCGGTGGTGCCGCAATCGACGGTGACGACGACGCCGGCGCCCGCGTCGCGCAGGCGGAGCAAAGCGGGCGCGTTCGGGCCGTAACCCTCCCGCACCCGGTCGGGGACGTAAATCAGGCTGCGTGCGCCGATCGCAGCGAAAAATCGGGTCAGCAGTGCCGCCGAAGCAGCGCCATCGACATCGTAATCGCCAAAGACCGCGATCGTTTCCCGATCGTGGACCGCGCGGACGAGGCGGGCAGCGGCCGCGTCCATGTCGCGCAGATGCGACGGATCTGGAAGCTGGTCGCGCAGCCGCGGTGCTAGAAACGGCGGCGCATGATCGAGATCGACCCCGCGCTGCGCCAACAGCCGGCCGACGATCTCGGGCAGAGCGAGCCGTTCGGCAATGGTTTGCCCGCCGCTTCCGCCAGCGTGGCGCAACCGCCAGCGACGTCCGCAGACCGAGCGCTCGACCCCCAAAACCCCGACGAATGAGGCGGCGCCCCCCGCGCCGTCCATTTCCGGCTCTAAGCAAACGTGTGCAGATGAGCCCACGATTCCCCTCTCCGCTCTTCAGGGGGGAGAGGGAGGGGCCCATTGCGCAGCAATGGGAGGGTGAGGTGGGTGTCGGCGGGCGCTGTGGAATCCCTCACCTCACCCCAGCCCTCTCCGCCCCCAGGGGCGGAGAGGGAGTGAGGTTTCGGCAGTCCTCGCATGCGTGTTCCGATCAACAGACCTTGTGTTTAGTGCCCGAACTCGGCGGAATGCACCGCTAACCCGGTCAAGACCGCTAACAAAAACATGGCGTCCATTCAGGCTTCCTAAGGTTACCGCGCGAGCGCGGCGAAGGCTTGCTTGCGGGTGAAGTCGTGGCGGGCTTCGATGTAGCGCACGGTGCCGGTTTTTGATCGCATCACCACCGAATGGGTGAAGGCGCCGCCGGCGACGCGGCGCACGCCGCGCAGCATGGTTCCGTTGGTGACCCCGGTCGCGGCGAACATCACGTCGCCGGAGGCCAAGTCCAACAACTTGTACTTGCGGTCGAAATCGGCGATGCCGATGCGGCTGGCGCGGCCCCGCTCGTCGTCGTTGCGAAACAACAGCCGGCCCTGCATCTGGCCGCCGATGCAGCGCAACGCCGCCGCCGCCAAGACACCCTCCGGCGCGCCGCCCGAACCGACATACATGTCGATACCGGTCTCAGGGCTCGAGGTGGCAATGACGCCGCTGACGTCGCCGTCGGAGATCAAGGCGATGCGGGCGCCGGCGTCGCGCACCTTGGCGATCAGCTCGGCATGCCGCGGCCGGTCGAGGATGCAGACGACGAGGTCGCTGATCTCAGCCTTTTTTGCTCGCGCCAGATTTCGCAGATTGTCGATCGGCGACTCGTCGAGATCGACAAGCTCGTCGGGCAGCCCCCCGCCGACCGCGATCTTGTCCATGTAGACATCGGGTGCGTTGAGAAAATGCCCGGCATCGGCCATCGCGATGACCGCGAGCGCGTTGGCGCCACCCTTGGCGGTGATTGTCGTGCCTTCGAGCGGGTCGAGGGCGATGTCGAGCGGCGGACCGCTCCCGGTGCCGACCTTTTCGCCAATATAAAGCATCGGCGCCTCGTCGCGCTCGCCTTCGCCGATGACCACGGTGCCGGCGATCGAGAGGCTGTTGAGCGCCTCGCGCATCGCGTCGACGGCGGCCTGATCGGCGGCCTTTTCGTCGCCGCGCCCCATCAGCCGCGAGGCGGAGAGCGCCGCCGCCTCGGTCACCCGTACGGCCTCCAATGCCAGGTTGCGATCCATCTGTGACGCCTCGGGCATGACGTTCCTCCTCGTCATTAATCTGTGATGATGGTTGGAGCCGGATCGATAATCAAACCCGCCGGCTCAAAGCTTGATCGCGGCGGGCGTTTGACGCTGGGCAAGGAAGAGCGAGCGAACCGCTTGTGAGATCGATTCGGCAATGATCGCAAGTCAAGCCTCGGCACAAGGGATTCAGCCCGCGGCGGACCGTATGCGCCGGGTCTGGCGCAGTCAATGCGGCGGCGAATTGTGGGAATGAACGAACCGTGAGGGGGCGGTACGACACCGATAGCAGCTCGTTCTAAAGATAAGGAGTCCCCCGGTAGAACATCGATTATAGGGCAATGATGTTGGACCCGAATTTGCCTGGCATCGGGGTTTGCGCTCCACGAGGATGATGAGGTCAGGCTGCAAATGCTCGCGCGAGATCGCCGCGAGAGCCGAGCGACGACGGGAGGCCTTGATAAATCGACGTATCTCGGGCGCGCTAGAAATCTTCGATGCGGATCATGCGCGGGGGTTCGAGCACCGTGTCGAGCGCCTCGATCGCGCTGAGCGCGCGGCGCATCGCCGCCTCGACCGTGAGATGGGTGGTCAGCACGACCGGCACCGCTTCGCCGGGGGCGCGACCGCGCTGAATCATCGATTCCATCGACACGTCCTCGTCGCGCAAGGCCGCGGCGACATCGGCGATGACCCCCGGCTGATCGACCACCATCAGCCTGATGTAATAAGCGCTCTGGTGGCGCTCGATCGCCACCCCGGGGATGTCGCGCAGCTCGGCAGCGGGAATGCCGAACGGAAACACCCGGCGCCCGGCGGCGATATCGACGAGATCGGCGGCGACCGCCGAAGCGGTCGGGAACGCGCCGGCGCCCCGCCCCTCCAACACCACCCGGCCGACAAAGTCGCCCTCGGCGACGACCGCGTTGTAGACGCCTTCGACAGCGGCGATCGGCGTCGCCCGCGGCACCATACAGGGATGGACCCGCTGCTCGAGCCCCTCGTCGGTCAACCGCGCGATGCCGAGCAGTTTGATGCGATAGCCGAGCTCCTCGGCGAAATCGATGTCGAGCCGCGAGACGTGCCGGATGCCTTCGGTGTAGACGCCGGCGAGATCGACCGGCCGGCCAAAGCCGACGCTCGCCAGGATGGCGAGCTTGTGGGCGGCGTCGACGCCGTCGATGTCGAAGCCCGGATCGGCCTCGGCATAACCGAGCTTCTGCGCCTCGGCCAACACCTCGGCGAATTCGCGCCCGCTCTCGCGCATCGTCGTCAAGATGTAGTTCGAGGTGCCGTTGAGGATGCCGTAGATGCGTTGCAGCCGGTTGCCGGCAAGCCCCTCGCGCAATGTCTTGATGACCGGGATCCCGCCCGCGACCGAAGCTTCGAACGACAGCGCCAAGCCCAGCTCCTCGGCCCGCGCCGCAAGCCGGCTGCCGTCATGCGCCATCAGCGCCTTGTTGGCGGTCACGACATGCTTCCCGTGGGCGAAGGCGGCGTCGATGACGCGCGCGGCAATGCCCTCCGCACCGCCGATCAGCTCGACGACGACATCGATGTCGGGATCGGCCGCCATCGCCGCCGCATCCTCGTACCAGCGCGCCGCCGACAATTCGACACCCCGGTCGCGGCGCCGGTCACGCGCCGACACCGCGGCAACGACGAGCCGGCGCCCACCGCGCTCGGCCAACAGCTCGGCCTGATCCTGAAGCAATCTGAGGGTGCCGGCGCCGACGGTGCCGAGCCCTGCGACGGCAATCATTAACGGCGGCTTCACAGAGACAACCCCGCTGCTGACGGGCCCAAACGCGGTTCGGGCGAGGTGAGGCCGCATCCTGCGATACCGCCCCTCGGCGCGTTGTAACGCGCGCCCATCAAAGTTTCGATAATTTTCCGAAGAGGTTCGGCCGAGTTGGCTACGAACCGAACCTACTCTCCAAATAGAATTTCGGCCCGGCCCTGACCCGAGTCGCCGCCGGTCGGCGCCGCTTCGACCTGGATCTTGCTCGCCGGAATCCCCGCTTTGGTCAGTGCGGCGGCGACCGCCTGGGCGCGGTCGAGCGCCGTGCGATAGCTGTTGAGCTGCTGGGCGGCACTGCTGCCGACCCCGGCATAGCCCACCACTCGGACCGGACCCGGCTTATCGCGATAGCGCGGGACGATCTTGCCCAACGCGTCGCGGTCGGCGTCGGTGAGGGTCGTCGCCGTGCCGGTAAACGCGATGTCGGCGACCTGGGTATAGGCGACGGTCGGCGTCGGCGGCTTTGGCGGCTTGCCGGACCCGGTCGCCGTCGCGGTGCGAATCGGCGCTGGCGGCGGCAGATAGGGCGGCGGCGGCGCCGGCTGAAATTTCGCAGAGCCGATCGCCGTCGGCATCGGCGCCGGGGTCGGCGGGGCCGCCAGATACGCTCCCGGCGCCGTCGCGTTCGCAGGGGCCGAGGCCGCCGGGATCGACAGTCCCCGCGGTGGTGCCGGCGCCGGTCGGTTCTGTTCCGGTTGCGGCAACGCGGCGATCTGCGGCGATTGCAGGCTCGATTCCGCCGGTCCCGGCTCAGGCGGCTGCCCGGATTTGCGGGGACCTTTAGCGCCGGCCCCAGCTGCGGCGGGCGAGGCCGGGGCCGCGCCGGCCGCCGGCGAGGCAGAGGCGGTCGGCACCGAACCCGGAACAGCAGGCGCCGGCGCGGCGGGCGCCGGTGCGGAGCCGGGCGCCGCACTGGCGGGTGAGGCCGGCGCGGGCTTCGCCGCGGTCGCGGCGGGCGCGGGCGGCGGCGGCGGGGCGGCGGCTTCGTCGAACTTCGGTTGCAGCTGCTCGCTGGTGTACTTCGCGTTCGCCCGGTCGGCGATCAGGCTTTGCGTCAGCTTGTTGAGTTCGGCCGTGGTCAGCGCCTGGCTCGGCGGCGTCGGCACGGTCGCGAGATTCGGGTAGCTCGTCGCGTCTCCGGCCGCCAGGTTCTTGGTGTTCGGCGTGGTCGCCGGGTTCGGGTCGTTCGCCGCGATCCCGGTCCAGTGGCGGTAGGTTTCGACCGGGTTGCAGCCGGCGAGCCCAAACAGCAGCAAGGCGAGCGCCAGCCGACCCGTCTTCGCACCAGCGCCGCCGCGGCAGGAAGAGGTTTCACGCTTGACCATGACGACACATAACCGACGAGTTGGCCCGACCCATGGGCTGCGGTACGGAGCGGCGCCGGCCGCCGGGTCGCTGCACTTTTGATCGGCGCTGGTGTATTAGATCGAGGCCGGCGCGTCACCAAATTTGATCGCGCGAATGGGTGGCTGTCGAAACAAGCCGGGCGCCCCGCTCGCGCCGACGCCTCGGTCGGCGGTTCGCAGCCGGTTTTGCGGCGAGGAAGCGGCGATGAACGACGACGGTCGGGCCACGCCCGGAAACAGCTCGCCTCCCGAAAACCAACAGGGGAGCGCAGCACTTCCCGATGCTGACGAATTGGCGCGCCAGATCGCCGGAATCGCGGAACGCAGCCAGCAGCTGGTCGGCGAATTCCTCAAACGCCAGTCGGTGGAGGAAGGGATCGGCATGGCGAGCCCGGTCGCCATCGGCTCGGCGTTCTTCGAGATGACCGCGCGGATGATGTCGGACCCCTCACGGCTGGTGCAGGCGCAGCTGTCGCTGTGGAACGATTACATGACCTTGTGGCAGCGCACGGCGCAGCGCTTTCTCGGCGGCGAGGCCCCGCCGATGATCGAGCCGGTGCCGGGCGATCGCCGCTTTCGCGACGCCGCCTGGGACGAAAACACGCTGTTCGACTACATCAAGCAAAGCTACCTGTTGACCGCGCGCTGGCTGCAGAAAACCGTGCGCGAGGTCGAGGGCATCGACGAGCGTACCGCCCGCAAGGTCGATTTTTACACGCGGCAATTTGTCGATGCGCTGGCGCCCTCGAACTTTCTGATGACCAACCCCGAAGTGTTGCGCGCGACGATCGAGAGCCGCGGCGAAAACCTGATGCACGGGCTCAAAAACTTGCTCGACGACCTCGAACGCGGCAAAGGCCGGTTGGCGATCAGGATGACCGATACGGCAGCATTCCATATCGGCGAGAACATCGCGGTGACTCCGGGCAAGGTCGTCTATCAAAACGATCTGATCCAGTTGATCCAATACGCGCCGACGACCGACAAAGTAAAACGGCGGCCATTGCTGATCATGCCGCCATGGATCAACAAATTTTATATTTTGGATTTGCGACCTGATAATTCCTTCGTCCGCTGGGCGGTGGGAGAGGGCCACACCGTATTCGTGATTTCGTGGGTAAACCCGGACGAGCGCCTCGCCGCGAAGACATTTGCCGACTACATGCGCGAGGGTACGGTCGCCGCGCTGGACGCAATCGAACAGGCCACTGGCGAGCGCGAGGCCAACGTCATCGGCTATTGTCTCGGCGGCACATTGCTCGCCTGCACCCTCGCCTATATGGCGGCCAAGCGCGACAACCGCATAAAGGCCGCAACTTTTTTCGTCACGATGGTCGATTTTGCCGAGGCTGGAGAGCTATCGGTCTTTATCGACGAGGAACAGCTCTCGGCGCTCGAAGAGCGGATGAATGCCAAGGGCTATCTCGAAGGCCGCGACATGGCGACCAGTTTCAACATGCTGCGCGCCAACGATTTGATCTGGTCGTTCGTCGTCAACAACTACCTGCTCGGCAAGTCGCCGTTCCCGTTCGACCTGTTGTATTGGAACGCCGATTCGACGCGCATGCCGGCGGCGATGCACAGCTTTTACTTGCGTAACATGTATCAGGAGAATCTACTGGCGAAGCCGGGCGGCATCACCCTCGACGGCGTGCCGATCGATCTCGGCAAGGTGAAGACGCCCGCCTTTATCCTGTCGACCCGCGAGGACCATATAGCACCGTGGCGGTCGACTTACGCCGCGACGCGGCTCTACAAGGGGCCGGTCAAGTTCGTATTGTCGGCCTCGGGTCATATCGCCGGCGTCGTCAGCCCGCCGGGCAGCAAATACGGCCATTGGGAAAACGGCAAAAACCCGCCGACGGCCGATGAATGGCTCGCCTCGGCGATCCAGCACCCGGATTCGTGGTGGCCGTTGTGGGGGCGCTGGGTCGCGAAATATGCCGGCGGCAAGGTGCCGGCGCGGCAGCCGGGCGACGGCAAGCTCAAACCGATCGAGAACGCCCCCGGCTCTTACGTCAGGGTGCGCGCGGAGGATTAAGCCGCGGCATCGTCCGGTAATAAGCGGTTCCCTGCATAGCTGAGTCGCCGTCCAACCGGCCGCACGGGCTGGCCCGGCCGGTGAAAGCCGCTAAGATCGCGTCTCGACAATGGGGGTTGCGGCGATGTCCGCCGGACTTGCGCGGCGAAAAATCAATGAGGGAGAAACGCAATGCTTGCGTGGTTCGGCGATTTGACCGCCAAGGAACGGCGCACGATGGCCGCCTGCTTTGGCGGCTGGGCGCTCGATGCGTTCGATGTGCAGATGTACAGCTTTATCATCCCGACGGTGATCGCGCTGTGGTCGCTGTCGAACGGCAAGGCCGGGCTGATCGGCACTGTCACCTTGTTGATCTCGTCGTTGGGCGGGTGGTTTTCGGGAACCCTGGCCGACCGCTTTGGCCGGGTGCGCATGCTGCAGATCACAATCCTGTGGTATTCGGTTTTCACCTTTCTGTGCGCCTTCGCCCAGAATTTTGAGCAGCTCTTTATCCTGCGCGCGCTGCACGGTTTTGGCTTCGGCGGCGAATGGGCCGCTGGCTCGGTGCTGATGGGCGAGGTGATCCGCGACAAATACCGTGGCCGCGCGGTCGGGCTGGTGCAGACCGGATGGGCCGTAGGCTGGGGTGTGTCGGCGCTCGTCTACACGGCACTCTATGCCTTCTTGCCCGAGGCGATCGCCTGGCGGGTGCTGTTTGCGGTCGGCCTCGTCCCGGCGATCTTTGTCATCTGGATTCGACGGCATCTCGACGAGTCGGAGGCTTTCCAACAAAAGCGGCGCGAGCGGCCGGCGCTCGGGTTCGGGCACTTGTTCGCCGCTTTTCGCCGTCCGCACCGGTGGACGACGGTCAAGGTCACGTTGATGGTCGCCGGCGCGCATGGCGGCGGCTATGCTCTCGGGATCTGGATGCCGACCTATTTGCGCACCGTCCGCCATCTGTCGGCAACCAGCACCGGCGGCTTTCTGCTGGTCCAGATTCTCGGCGCATTGGTCGGGTTTTTGCTCGGGACTTACCTGTCCGACGCCATCGGACGGAAATGGACCTTTTTGTGGTCGACGATCGGATCGCTGATCTTTGTTCCGATCTTCCTGCTGGTGCCGATGAACAACGAAGCGCTGTTCTTTCTCGGCATCCCGATGAACATTCTGCTGCTGATGAAATTCCCGCCGATGGGTCCGTTTATGACCGAGCTCTTTCCGACCGCGGTGCGCGGCACGGCCCAGGGCTTTTGCTACAATGCCAGCCGGGCGATCGGCTCGTTCCTGCCGACGACGGTCGGATTTGTCAGCCAGAGCCTGCCGCTCGGCGCCTCGATCGCGGTGCTCAGCGCGTTCGCGTTCGGATTGACGATCGTGATGCTGATGCTGCTGCCCGAAACCCGCGGCCGCAGCCTCGCGAGCCTCGAACCCGAGCCGGCCCGGCTGCCGGGTGCGGCGCAATGACTTTCGGGGACGTTCCAACGGAGATTCCGCGATGACCCAAGGCCTTCTTCCAACGACGGTTGTCGGCAGCTATCCGCAGCCCGATTGGTTGATCGACCGCGACCGGCTGACGCATCTGCCGCCGGTGCGGGTGCGCGCGCAGGAATTGTGGCGCATCGCCGGGCCGTGGCTCGAAGAGGCGCAGGACGATGCCACAAGGCTCGCGATCGGCGACATGGAACAGGCCGGCATCGACATCATCACCGATGGCGAGATTCGCCGCGAAAGCTATTCGAACCGCTTCGCGACCGCACTTTCGGGTGTCGATCTCGACAATCCCGCGACCGTGCGCGGGCGGTCGAGCGGCACCGTCGTCGTGCCGCGCATCGTCGGTCCGATCCGGCGGCTCCATCCGGTCGAGATGCGCGATGTCGAATTTCTCCGCCGCCACACCGACCGCACGATCAAGATCACCCTGCCCGGCCCGTTCACGATGTCGCGCCAGGCCAAGAACGAATACTACAAGGACGAAGAAGAGCTGGTGATGGACTATGCCGCCGCGGTCAACGCCGAGGTGCGCGACCTGAAGGCGGCCGGCGCCGATGTAATCCAGCTCGACGAGCCCTGGCTGCAGGCGCGGCCGGAGGAGGCGCGGCGGCTGGCCCTCCCGGCGATCGAGCGCGCCCTCGACGGCATTGCCGGTCCGACCGCGCTGCATCTCTGCTTTGGCTACGCCTATGTCTCGCGCGACAAGCCGAACGCCTATTCGTTTTTGTCGGAACTGGCCGGGACGAGGGTCGACCAAATCTCGATCGAGGCGGCGCAACCCGATCTCGACCTCGCCGATCTCGATGGTCTCGGCGGCAAGACGGTGATTTTCGGCGTCGTCAGCATGGGCGACCCGCAACCGGAAACGGCGCAAACCGTCGCCCGCCGCATCCGCGCCGCCCTCGCGCACGTGCCGCCGGAGCGGTTGATCCCGGCCCCCGATTGCGGCATGAAATACCTGCCGCGCGACATCGCCTTTGCCAAGTTGAAGGCGCTCGCCGACGGTGCCGCCATCGTCCGCCGCGAGCTAACCG
>DATMKU010000196.1:0-2992 GCA_035570935.1 Allostellaceae bacterium | reverse complement strand
CCCGGCGCGCGATAGGTACCGCACGGCGTCTTATTGGTCAGCCGCACATGGCCGACCGAACGGTAGGCGGGGACCACATAAGGGCCGGGCAGCATCGCGCAGGTGAGGTCAGTAACCACGACGCCATGTGTGCGGAGATACCCTCCCTGGTCGAACCAGAATTCGTCGTCGAGCCCCAGAATAAAGCCATGCTCGTCGACCGCCGCGCACACCCGATGAACCGAGCCCCGCGACTGGTTCGCTGCCACCAGATGCTCGTAACGATCCTCGATCCATTTGACCGGCCGGCCGAGCCGCAAAGCCGCCGCACAGGTCAACACGTCCTCGGGATAAAGCTCGCCGCGAATGCCGAAGCCGCCGCCGACATGCCCTTCGTGCAGGTGAATCCGGTCGAGCGGCAGCCCGAGCATCGCGGCGAGCGCCTGGCGGTTGTAATGCGGCACCTTGGCAGCGCCGTACAGCCGGAGGATGCCGCTGGGCGCTTCCAACACGGCGATCGCGCCGCGGGTTTCGAGCGGCACGCCGCTGTGCCGGCCGATGATCAACTCCAGCGCTATCACGGCATGCGCTTCGGCAAGGGCAGCGTCGAGATCGCCGTAGGCCTTGGTAATCACGGCGGCCTCGGTACTATGTCCTGGCGCGAATTCGCTCGGCGAGGCGGCCGGATCGAGGCACGGAGCCAATGGCTCGATCTCCGGCATGACAAGCTCGGCGATGTCTTCGGCACTGTAGGGGTCGGTAGCGAACACCGCCGCGACCGGCTCGCCTACATAGCGCACCTGCCCGTTCGCCAAGACGGGCTGGCGATAAGCCTCCAACCCCGGCACCGGAGTCATGCGAAAGCCGATTGGGGGAATTTTGGCGGCGTCTTCCGCGGTCCAGACGGCGACGGTGCCGGGATGCGCCAGCGCCTCCGCGATCCCAAGGCCGGTGAGGCGGCCGAACGCGACCGGCGAGCGTACCACCCGCATGTAGAGCATGTCCGGTACCGCGATATCGGCCGCAAAACGGCCGCTGCCGGTCAGCAGCGGGCGGTCTTCGAGGCGCTTGACCGATCGGCCGATCAGGCTCATTTGCGCATTTCAGCGGCTGCGGCAAGCACCGATTTGAGGATGTTCTGATAGCCGGTGCAGCGGCATAAATTAGACGACAACGCCTCGCGCAGCTCAGGTTCGGCGATGTCGGGGTCGAGTTCCAGGATACTGACCGCCAGCATCAAAAATCCGGGGGTGCAGAAGCCGCACTGCAACCCGTGATGGTCCCAGAACGCCTGTTGCAGCGGGTGCAATTTGTCGCCGTCGGCGAGCCCCTCGACGGTGCGCACCCTGGTACCCTCGGCTTGCACCGCGAACATGAGACAGGAGCGCACCGGCTGGTCGTCGAGCAACACGGTGCAAGCGCCGCAGACGCCGTGTTCACAGCCGAGATGGGTGCCGGTTAGGCCGCAATCCTCGCGCAGCGCGTCGGCCAAGCTGCGCCGCGGCTCGACGCGGATCACGCGCTTCTCACCGTTCACCGTGAAGGTGACGTTCTGTCTCTCGCTCACTGCGTCTCGCACCCCGCCTCGCGCAGCAACTGCAAGATCCGCTGCGGCGTGATCGGCATTTCGAAGATACCGACGCCAAACGGCGCCAGCGCATCGGAAACCGCGTTGAGCACCGCCGCTGGCGCGCCGATCGTGCCGCCCTCGCCGACACCCTTGGCGCCGGTGACGCTCGCCTCGGTCAAGGTCTCCAGATGATGGATTTCGAGCTTCGGGATTTCTGCCATCGTCGGGACGAGATAATCGGCAAGCGAGCCGGTCGATATGTTGCCGCCGTCGTCATAGACCACCTTTTCGTAGAGCGCGTTGGCGATGCCCTGCGCGACCCCGCCATGGATCTGACCCTCGACGATCATCGGGTTGATCAGACGTCCGGCGTCCTCGACGACCACGAACCGCTCGATCTCGACTTGGCCGGTCGCGATGTCGACCGCGACGATCGCCACATGGCAGGCGTTCGAGAAGGTGCCGTAGGGGTCGTAGGTCGCCACCGTCGACAGCCCGGTTTCGGCAATCGCCGGAAAGCGGTGGCTCTGGTGATAGGCGGCGCGCGCCAATTGGCGCATCTCGACGCCGAGATCGGTGCCGCGCACGAAGGCGCGACCGTCGGAAATTTCGATATCGGAGGCGGCCGCCTCCAATATCTGGCTGGCCACAGCCTGCAGGCGCTCGCGCAACGTCGCTGCAGCGAGCTTGCAAGCGCCGCCGGCGATCACCAGTGAGCGGCTCGCGAAAGTGCCCCAGCCATAGGGACAGCGGTCGGTGTCGCCGGCGATTACCCGGATCTCGTCGGGCGCGACGCCGATCTCGTCGGCAATCAGCTGCGCCAAGGTCGTCTTCAGCCCCTGGCCATGTGGCGAGCTGCCGATCCTGGCTTCGAGAAAGCCCGAGGGGTCCATCACCAGCTCGACCCGCTCAAATCCCGGGGTGATTACCATGCGCCGTGCCGCAAAGGTGGGAGTGCCGGGGCCGGTGCGCTCTGCGAATACCGACATCCCGAGACCGAGCCAGCGCCCGTCGGCGCGCGCCTTTTGCTGTCGCGCGCGGAACTGGGCGAAGTCGACGACCCGCGCGGCAGCCTCCATCGCCTCGCGATAGCTGCCGGGGTCGTGCACGACGCCGGTCACCGAAGTATGGGGAAACTCGGTGATCAGGTTACGGCGCCGGATTTCCAGCGCGTCGAGCCCGAGCCGGGCGGCGGCGCAATCCATCAGCCGCTCCATCGCCGCAGTAATGACGGGCCGTGACACGCCGCGATAGGGCGCCATCGGACAGGTGTTGCTGGCGACGCCACGGGCACGGGCGCCGTACTCGGGCACTTGGTAGGGCCCGGGCATATCCGCCAGCGCCATCAGCGGCTCGACCCCGCAGGTGGCGGGGAAATTCGAATAGGCGCCGACATTACAAAGGACGTCTGTGTCGATCGCCAGCAATCTGCCGTCGGCGTCA
>DATMKU010000195.1:0-3468 GCA_035570935.1 Allostellaceae bacterium | reverse complement strand
GAAGGTCACGATCTTCGTCACCGACATCACTCAGCGCGAAAAGGTGTGGCAGGCCCGCCGCGAGTTTTTCACCGGAAACTTCCCGGCCTCGACCCTGGTGCAGGTGGCGGCACTGGCCGACCCGTCACTCAGGGTCGAGATCGAAGCCGTCGCCCATATCGGCGCCAGCCGGGGCTGAACGGCCAGCGAGCACAAGCCAAGGACACGCCCGATGCAGCGGCAGTTGCACCTGAACCTGTTCATCCACAGCGCGGCCATCACGAAGCGTCATGGCGGCATCCGGATTCCTCGCCATTGGCGCTGACCGACATCCGCTATTACCAGGATCTGGCGCAGCGAGCCGAGGCGGCGCTGTTCGACTCGATCTTCTTCGCCGACCAGCTGGCGCTCGGCGGGGATGTGGCGCAGGCGGCGCGCACCTGGCTCGAACCCGTCACCGTATTGGCGGCGATCGCGGTCGCGACGAACCGCATCGGGATGATCGCCACCGCCTCGACCACCTATACCGAGCCGTTCAACCTGGCCCGCCAGTTCGCTTCGCTCGACCATATCAGCAACGGCCGCGTCGCCTGGAACATCGTCACCTCGTGGCTCGCCGCCGCCGCGCGGAATTTCGGCGGCTCGGGCCAGGTCAGCCATGCCGACCGCTATGCCCGCGGCGAGGAGTTCATGACCGTGGTCAAGGCATTGTGGGACAGCTGGGCCGAGGACGCGGTCATCGACGACCGGGCCGGCGGGCAGTACGCGCGGGCGGACCGCATTCGGCCGATCAACCACCGCGGCGATTTCTACCAGGTGACCGGGCCGTTGAACGTGCCGCGCTGCCCGCAGGGCAGGCCGGTGCTGGTCCAGGCGGGGTCGTCCGACACCGGCCGGCGCTTTGCGGCCCGCCACGCCGACGCTGTCTTCACCGCGCATGTCGAGAAGGCGACGGCGCAGGAATTCTGCGCCGATCTGAAGGCGCTGGCGGCGGCCGAGGGGCGCAATCCCAAAGAGGTGCTGATCCTGCCCGGCCTCAGCGCGATGATCGGCTCGACCGAAGCCGAGGCGCTGCGGCTGGCGCGCGCGGTCGATGACCTGACCGAGCCCGAGGTCGGGCGCAAGCGGCTCTCCAACCGGTTTGGCGGGCACGATTTCTCGCATCTGCCGCTCGACCGCGCACTTGCGCCGGAGGACTTTCCCAACCCCGACAGCGTCGAGGCGGCGCGCAGCCGGACCGAGGTGATCCTTAACCTGGTCCGGCGCAACCAGCCGACATTGCGGCAATTGCTCGGCTATCTCGCCGGCGCGCGCGGCCATTACGTCGCCGCCGGCACGCCGGAGCAGATCGCCGATCTGATCGAAGACTGGTTTACCGACGGTGCGGCGGACGGCTTCAACATCATGCCGCCGCTATTGCCGGCGCAGCTCGACGTCTTCAACGCCGAAGTCATCCCAATATTGCAGCACCGCGGCTTGTTCCGCGCTGAATACGCCGGCCGGACATTGCGCGAGCATTACGGTTTGCCGATGCCAAAGAGCGCCTTTGCGGGATAGCTGCCGGCAAAGGTGCAGCCGAGATGGGGAATGCTCGGGCCCAGGCGACCGGCAGATTTGCCTGGACAGCCCGCCCCGGTCGAGTATTTGCTGTAAACGGATTGGCAAGACGACCACGCGATTACGCCGCTACGCTTACAATGATCGAAAGCAGCTTAGCCGGAGAGCGATGAATGCTGGCGCAACTGCGCCGCGCGGCGATGACCCCGTTGTGGCTGGCACAGCTCCCGACCGGAACCAAATCGTTTGAGCGCAACCCGATCATCGGCAGCAGGCGGCTGAACGAATGGGGCTTGCACGCGGCGCGCGTCGCATTCGCGCATCGCCTGGCCGAGGCCCGCCGCCGCCGACTCGCCGCGCTGATCTCGGCCGCGGACCGCGCGGCGTTCGACCGCGACGGGTTTGTCGTCCGCGAGGAATTTTTGCGGCCGCAGCAATTCGCGGCGTTGCTCGCCGAGGTCAGAGCCTATCGCGGCCCGCTGCGCGAGATCTTCGAGGGCGACACGATCATGCGCAAGATCGCCCTCGACGGGCGCACCCTCGCCCGGCTGCCGGCGCTGGGCGCGGCATTGCGATCGGCCGAATGGCGGGGCCTGATCCGCTATGCCGGGGGCCGCGACGCCGAACCGGTCGTGTGGGTGCAGGCAATCCTACGCCACGCCCGCGAAGGACCAGCCGACCCGCAGACCCGGCTCCACGCCGACACCTTTCATCCGACGGTCAAGGCTTGGCTGTTCCTGAGCGACGTCGCCGAAGACGCCGGCCCGTTTACTTATGTAGCAGGCTCGCACCGGCTGACCGAGGCGCGGCTTGCCTGGGAGCGGCGCATGAGCCTGACCGCCCGCCAATCCCCGGTCGTCGAGGACCGGGAGGGTTCGTTCCGCATCGACCCGGGCGAACTTGCGGCCCTCGGCCTGCCGCAGCCGGTGGCGTTCGCGGTTCGCGCCAACACCCTGATCGTCGCCGACACCTTTGGCTTTCATGCCCGCGGGCCGAGTGTCGGGCGGTCGCTGCGCGTCGAAATCTGGGCCTATGGCCGGCGCAGCCCGTTTCCGTCCTGGGCGCCGCTGCTGCCCTGGACCACCGCCGCATTGGGGCGGCGCAGCGTTCTCGCCTGGCGGCTGGGCGATGCGCTGCAAGCGACCGGGATCAAAAAAAGCCGCTGGAGAGCGAAATCCGGGACATCGATTTTCGATGCGCCGGCGATCGGTTGCGCCGCGGAGGAACCGTCCGGTGCGCCCGCGCGTCACCGGGTCGGGTAGCGGTCGAGGGGGTAGACCGACCCTGATGACCCTTGCGCAAGTCGCGGGTACGGCAACGGACGCCGGCGGCGAGGCGGCCTCAGCGTCGTCTGAGCGGCGTTCCGACGTGTCGCCGACCGAAATCCGCGAGGGCCGGCTCGCGTTCCTTGGCGGCCCGCTGAAGAGATCGGCACGCGCCGCCTTGTTTCCCGACTTCATGGCCGGGGAACCTCCGGCAGGTTATGCCGCCTGGCGCGGCGCCGGCGGCGCCAGCCGGATGCGACGGCGCGCCGCCGCCCTCGGCGCGCCGTTCCTGACGCTCGACCGTGGATTGCTGCGCGCGCCGCCGCAATATGGCGCCGCGAGCGCGGTCCTCAGCGTGACGGCGGTCGCGGCGACCGGGCCGCATTCAGCGGCGGACATTCTGTCCCCCGACCGTGTGCTCGCGAGCCGAGGCTGGGAGACTCCGGCAC
The DNA here is from genome assembly GCA_035570935.1 of Allostellaceae bacterium. Lineage (GTDB taxonomy): Bacteria > Pseudomonadota > Alphaproteobacteria > ATCC43930 > CGMCC-115725 > AP-15. Next base: position 218 of record DATMKU010000195.1, on the reverse strand, counting down.
TCCTCGAACGCGCCCGCGTCGCGCGGCGCGAGGTGGCCTCCGCGCGGATCGGCGGTTCGTGGTGGGGACAGGGCGAATTGCCGGGAGGCGAGGGGATTACCCTTGTCGATTGCGAGGCGATCGATCCATCGCAATCGGCAACCGCGCTGCAGGCCATGCTTGCGGCGGCATTGGCGCACAGCCCGCCGGACAAGGTCGTTGTGCTGGCGCCCTCCGAT
>DATMKU010000194.1:0-3175 GCA_035570935.1 Allostellaceae bacterium | reverse complement strand
GCGCGCGATTTGCGCCGCGATCGGCCCGACCCTGCGCGCGCAAGGGCTGGTCTTTGTCGGCATCGACGTGATCGGCGACTTTATGACCGAGATCAACGTCACCTCGCCGACCGGCATTCAAGAGATCGCGCGGCTCGACGGGGTCGACATAGCGCCCAAGATCTGGGACGCGATCGAGGCGCGGCTTGGCGAGCGCGCCGACCGCCGGCCATCGTGAACCACGGTTGTGCTTCCTTCCATTATGGGCTGCGCGGCTTGTCGCTCATCGCGATCCCGTTCGCCCAGTTCGACGCATCAGGCCCGTCGGCCTTCCCCGTTTGTTGCTGAACAGAAAGGGTCGCCATTGGCCCGCTAACAGCGTGCTCGCCAGCAAGTTGTCCGACTGCCGCGACACGCAAATCGTCGTCGCGTGGCTCTGATCCGGCGATCGGCTTGGCGGCGCGCCTGCGGGGTTTGATGCGGATGCGATCCGCAAGGTTATCAAGCGCTCCCCGCCCGCCTTGGTGCTGGCGCAGCGGATCGCCCGCCTCGCGTTCGTCCTCATTCCGCGTGATTGACGAAGCGTCGGTCGCGGAGGGTCCCAAGGTCGCCGAGGCCGACGCCGGTAGCTGATTGGCTTCGTCGCGCCGCGCAGTCGCGGCGCGGTGGGCAGAGCGATAGATGTGAGGCACGCAGGCGCCGATCACAAAAGCCATTGTGCTTGGGAATGCGAACAACATAACGAGCTTTGGGACGGTCCATTGGTCGGTCGTCAACCCCAGGTCCTCGGGCAAGTAAGCGACGACGAGGGCGATCCCGAGGGCCATTGCCGCCGCGCAGCCTGCCGCCTCGGCGAGGCGCAGCCAGGTGGGCGGCATCGTATCGGCGACCCAATCGTCGCAACACAGCGCCAGTGCGGCGCACAGGATAAAGCTGAGCAGGATCAGCGGCAGGTCGCCGGAGGCGGCGTTGAGCAGGTCGGGGTTGCCCACATGGAATGAAAGGCTGATCCCGGCGGCGACCGCGGCGGCGATCAGGCCGTTGAGGACATAGGCGAAAAACCGCAGCGGCTCGCCTGGCGCGCGGCGGAAAAACGGGTAACGCTGCATCAGCCACACGGTCAGGCCGATGGTTCCCAACCGCACCACCGCGACCTTGGCGGCCATCATCAGCCCGGCGGCGTGATGCTGTTGCGGCGTGGCCATCAGGCGTTCGAAAAACACGATGGCGACGAGTAGATAGAGGAAGACACCTAAGGCCAGCACGGTCAGGCTGTGGATCGGAAAGCGCGGCAAGTTCATCGGCTCGGCCGCGTCGAAGCCGGTCTGGCGCAGACGGCGGACGATGCACGTTTCGCTGGTCTCCGACCGCAGCACCGCGCGAGCGAGGAACAGGGCGAGGGCGCGAAATACCTCGCGGCAGTTATTGGCGAAATCCTCGCGGCGCTCCTGCACCAGTTCGTCGAAGGTCACCTCTTTCTCGGCCGCGCGCAGCCGCTCGGCCAAGGTCAGCGAAGTGGCGGCGCGGCGTAGAAAATCGGCCGTCTTGCGGTCGAGTTCGTCGAACTCGCTCGCGGTCTCGGCGAAGAAGCGGCCGTAGCGAGGCTCACCGGCGAGCTTGCAGAGCCGATCGTACAGCTTCACCACGCGGGTCAAGCGCTGTTGCGACAGCTCCAGTCCATCGCCACCGCGCCTGCGCAAATGCCGAGCCAGGGTGTCGCCATAGCCGGCCTCGATGTAGCTCTGCCGAAGCGCCGCCACATCCTCCCTGGTGACGCTGAAATTCTCCAATGTCATCGCCGCGGCGCGGCGCCTGACCTCCCCGGGAATTTCCGCCCAGTCGAGAAAGATCGATAGGAACCACGCGTCCACCCGCTTCAGTGTCGGAATGCTGGGCAGCAAGGTGGTCATCGCCAAGCTCGCGATCAGCGGCGCCGGAAGCGCTGGGTCGTCCGCCGGACCGAGCAGCAATTTTCGCCACGGCCCGGCGTTCAGCAGAATCGACAGTGCCGCGAACAGCACCAGCGCGCTGAGCACATAACCGATGCCGCTCGACCAATAGAGGGCCTGGCGGGTCGTCGAGCGGTTGGAGGGGGGCGTGTTGAAACGCGCCCACGCGTAAGCGATGATCAGCACCCCGCAGGCGGCGTAGGTCAGGTTTCGGTCCACCGCAGCCTCCTCGTCCGGCATTAACCCTATGAGCATCGCCGGATTTGGCTGTTGCGGGTGTGATCGCGCTCACTTGCACGGCCGAATTTTTTTGCCCTGGCAGTTTTGGCCCGCGACGGCGTCGGTTTCGAAAATCTTCGCTTCACCCGATCTCCAGCAAATGTTTCGAGAGGGCCGCCAGACAGTATGCCGCCGTCCGGGTTTCCCCCAGGACGGGGACCGGCGCCTTCGCCGCCCAAGACAAGCGGGCGAATCGCGCATAGATTTGCCACAACTGAGTGCGATCTCCGACGCAGCGAAATCGGCCAGGGAGGCTGGGTGTGAGCAGGATTGAGCCGATGCCGTTTCGGATTACCGTTTGCGGGCTCGACGAACTCGCGGGCCGCTGCGCGTCTGGGGTCACCCATTTGCTGTCGATCCTCGATCCCGGCTGGCCCGAGCCGGAACCGCTCCGCAATTTCGATCTCAACCGGCGGCTGAAGCTCAATTTCCACGACGTGATCGAGTCCGTCCCGGGCTGGGTCGCGCCCGAACGCTGGGATGTCGAGCTGTTGCTCGCGTTTACCCGCAATCTTGACGAAATGGCGCGCGCGACCAGGGCGGAGCCGCCCGACACCCATCTTCTGGTTCATTGCCATGCCGGGCTGTCGCGCTCGACCGCGGCGGCAATCCTGGTGTTGGCCCAGCGCGATCCCGCCCGGCCGGCGCACGATGTCGTGGGTCAGGTGATCCGGCTGCGCCCGCGGGCATGGCCCAACCTGCGCATCGTCGAAATTGGCGACATGCTGCTCGGCCGCGACGGCGAGCTCGTCGCTTCGGTGCAGACGCTTTACCGATTGGCGCTCGATCGCGAGCCGGGGCTTGCCGAGGCGATGATCAGCGCCGGACGCGGTCGCGAGGTGGCGGCTGCCGGGTTCTGAGCAAGACCGTCCCCGATCGAGGGCAATGCCGAAATCGCGTTGCTCGGCGGCGATGTGCCGTCGCGCTGGTAGAGGACCTTGAGGACGACAAACCAGTGGTGATCGGGG
>DATMKU010000193.1:0-6110 GCA_035570935.1 Allostellaceae bacterium | reverse complement strand
GTTCCGCGCGGCCGCAATTGCCTCGCCATCGTCGCTTATCGCGGCCGGTCGGTCGGCTATGCGCGCTTCAACGAGCGCTTTGCCCGGATCACGGCGGCGGCAGAGATCGAGGGCGCCCAGGCGCGCGACCTGCGCCGCACCGCAATGGTCAACATGGCGCTCGCCGGCGCCACCGCGCCGCAGATCGCCAGCGTCTCCGGGCATTCGATCGAAGCGACAACGCGGATCCTCGAAACCTACCTGCCGAAGAACCGGGCGCTCGCCGAGGCGGCGATCACCAAACTCGCCGACTATCGCGGCAAGCGCGCATGATTTTTACCATACCGGTGGGCGCAACCGGGCGCGGCTCCCCATCGCTTCCGGTGGGGAAAACGCGCAACGCGGCGAGAACAGAGTGCAACGCGTTGCACAAAAAATCGTCCTTAAGTGATTGAAAAACAATGGCCGGAGAATACCAGATGTACTACTCCGTCTGACCCGCTCGGTCTCGGCAGCGCGCCCGCGCGGGGGCGCTGCCGGGCATGCGGCGCCCGGGTCATTCATACGTTGACGTTGCTGGAATGCCCCGCGATGCGGGGTGCCAATAAAGCCTAGGGAGTGTCGGGCGCTCCATCGGTCTTTCGCTGATCGGCGCCCGCTGCGGGCATGCTCTCGCCGGCGTGGAAATCGAGCGCGGCACCGTTCATGCAATAGCGCTGCCCGGTCGGTTGCGGCCCGTCATCGAAAACGTGCCCGAGATGCCCGCCGCAATTGCCGCAATGAACCTCGGTGCGGGTCATGAAAAGGCTGCGGTCGGTTTCGCTTTCCACCGCGTCGTCGAGCGGCGCCGAAAAGCTCGGCCACCCGGTGCCGCTATTGAATTTGGCGGCGGCGGAGAACAGCGGCTGGCCGCAGCCGGCGCAATGATAGATCCCAGCCCCGTATTCCTTATCGAGCTTGCTTGTTCCGGCGCGTTCGGTGCCATGCTCGCGCAGCACCCGGTAGGCCGGGGCAGACAGCCTGCGCCGCCACTCCTCGTCGCTCATCGACAGCGCGAATTGCTTTGTGCTCGCATGGCCTTTGCCCGCGAGGCGGCCCAACAGACCCCCGGCCATAGCTTCCTCTCGAAAAGACGCTCCACTATTGGGGGATATCGGGACGAGCGCCGCCGAGGTTAAGAGGTCCCGCGGAAAACCGGGTCAGTGCACCCGCTCATCGTCATCGGGATAGGGGCGCAGCAGTTCAGCGGTCGAGCGGGCGATCCAGCACCAGACGACGCAGGTCAGCGCGTCGTCGCCGCTGCGCAGACGCTGCACCTCTTGCTGGGCGACATCGGCGGCGGCGTTGCCGTGACGGCGAACGAGAAGCAGGGCCGCCTCCCAGATCTTCCGCTCATTGGTCATCATCATCGTCATCGCCATTATAACGTCGGCACGACCGGGTAGAGTTCCTCAATTTTGTCTCCAATCGGGCGTCACCGCAACGCCGCTCAGCTACAGCCGATTCAATATTTAGGTGCTGTGAACGATCGTATACACCTAATGCTGCTTGCGCTGCAAAAAGTCACCGCTATATTCGCGCCATGCCCGATTTGCTCGACCAGCCGGTTGCGACCGGCGCCGACAGTTATTCCGCCAAGGACATCGAGGTTCTCGAAGGCCTCGAGCCGGTCCGCCGCCGCCCGGGAATGTATATCGGCGGCGCCGACGAGCGCGGCCTGCATCACCTCGCCGCCGAAATCCTCGATAACGCGATGGACGAGGCGGTGGCCGGCCATGCGACGCGGATCGAGATTGAACTAGCCGCCGGCGACTGGCTGACGATCCGCGATAACGGCCGCGGCATCCCGATCGACCCGCATCCGCGCTTCCCGCAGAAATCCGCGCTCGAAATCATCCTGACGACGTTGCATTCGGGCGGCAAGTTCGGCGGCGAGGCCTATCGCACCTCGGGCGGTTTGCACGGGGTTGGCGTGTCGGTCGTCAACGCGCTGTCGGACGCGCTCCAAGTCGAGGTGGCGCGCGATCGGCGGCTGTGGCGGCAGTCCTACAGCCGCGGCGCGCCATGCGGCGAGTTGCAGGATTGCGGCCCGGTCCACAACCGGCGCGGCACGATGGTGCGATTTCATCCCGACCCCGCGATTTTCGGGGCGATCGGCTTTCGCGCGGCGGTTCTGTACCGCATGGCGCGGTCAAAGGCCTATCTCATCCGCGGCGTCGAAATCCGCTGGGGCTGCGATCCGGCATTGCCGCGCCCGGATTGGGTTCCGGCCGAGGCGCGGCTGCATTTCCCCGGAGGGCTCGGCGATTTCCTCGCAGCCAGCCTCGACGGCCAGACGATGTTGACGCCGCGACCGTTTGTCGGCGAGGCCGATCTCGCCGATGGCGGCCGGGTCGAATGGGCGGTGGCCTGGCCCGACGACGAGGAAGCCGGGTTCAGCCACTCTTACTGCAATACCATTCCGACGCCCGAAGGCGGGACCCATGAGACCGGGTTGCGCAACGCGCTGTTGCGCGGGCTCAAGGGCTATGGCGAGTTGACCGGCAACCGCCGCGCCGCCCAGGCAACAGCGGAGGACGCGACCGGCACGGCGGCGCTCTTGCTGTCGTTGTTCATCCGCGACCCGCAATTCCAGGGCCAGACAAAAGAGCGGCTCGCTTCGGCCGAGGCGACGCGGCTCGTCGAGAACGCGGTCAAGGATCATTTCGACCACTGGCTCGGCGCCGACCCGGCGGGCGCCACGCTGTTGCTCGAGCGCATCGTCGAACGCGCTGAAGAACGGCAGCGGCGGCGCCAGCAGCGCGAACTCGCGCGCAAGAGTGCGACGCGTAAATTGCGCCTGCCGGGCAAACTCGCCGATTGCACCCGCGACACCGCCGCCGGAACCGAGATCTTTCTGGTCGAGGGCGACAGCGCCGGCGGCTCGGCCAAGCAGGCGCGCGATCGCGAAACCCAGGCGATCCTGCCGTTGCGCGGCAAGATCCTAAATGTCGCCAGCGCCTCAGTCGACAAGATGAAGGCCAACCAGGAAATCGCCGACATCATCCTGGCGCTCGGCGCCGGCTCCGGCCCGCAGTATCGCGAAGAAGTGCTGCGCTACGAACGCATCGTCATCATGACCGACGCCGATGTTGACGGAGCGCATATCGCATCGCTGCTGATGACGTTCTTTTTTCGCGAGATGCCGCAGCTGATCGAGAACGGGCACCTCTATCTGGCCTTGCCGCCGCTCTATCGGCTGACTCAGGGCGAGGTCACCCTTTACGCCCGCGACGACGCGCATCGCGAGGAACTGATGCGCACCGGCTTTACCGGCCGCGGCAAGATCGAGGTCAGCCGCTTCAAGGGATTGGGCGAAATGCCGGCGCGCTTTTTGAAGACGACGACGATGGACCCGGCGCAACGGACCTTGCTCAAGGTCAGGATAGGGTCCGCCGCCGGCAGCGCCGACGCGACCGAAGCCAAACACCCTTGCGCCCGCACGACAGCGCTGGTCGAAACCCTGATGGGCCGCCGCCCGGAGTTGCGGTTCGATTACATCCAGCAAAACGCCCGCTTCGTCCGCGACCTCGACCTTTAGGCGCTCGCAGCACCGGCGCGCGAAATCGGGGCAGGGGTTGGTTCGCACTGGAACGCGCTCGGATTGGGTCTGCATAGCCTCCTGTAATCTGCAAGCTATCGGAGATATTGTACTGCCATTCGAGCGCGTAAGCGGGGACGGCGCCGGGTCGAGTGAACAGGAAGCGTGTCGAAATGCCAAGCGCGCGGCGACGCAAGCTGCACCGCGCGGAACCTACGCTCGACACTGCCGTTGCCGTTGCGCCGAGATTTGAGGGACCCGGATTTGCAATCGACCCGGCCACTTGAACGGCTCATGCGCGGCGACCCGGTTGAAGCGATGGAAGTCGCCAAGCAGATTATCGGCAAAAAGGTTGCGGTCGATCCGGGATCGCTCGAAGCGATATTGTCGGACCGAAAAAGCCGCAGATGGTCTCGTATTGCCGCGATTTACACCCTCGGTTTTTTGGCCGAGGGCTCGGCGGTTCCGGCGCTGCTGCAGATCCTCTTGGACCACAAAGAGCCAATTGGGGTCAGGGCGCATGCCGCCGAAGCGCTCGGCAATATTGGCGAAACCCGGGCGGTCCCCGCGCTTGGCGAAATTTTGCGGGGCGAATCCTCGCCGAGCCTGCAGAAATCCTGCACCTATGCGCTTGAGGAGATCGGCGGCGCCGACGCTCGTGCCGTCCTTCAAACCGCCCGGTCGCGCCGGTGCCAATCCAAGCCCGCGCCGCATTAACGCAACACGCAATCGGGGCACGAACCGAACAATTATCCGCTGCCACCCCCCGCTCGGGCGCTAGATTCGCCCGCCCGGAATTGCACGTTGGCGACGTCCAGAAAAACGCCGGCTTCGTCCGCGACCCCGACCTTTAGCATGCGGGACGGCTTTCTCGCTGCCAGCCTTTAGCGAATTCCTTCTTGACAGTGTACTCGTTTTGTTGCCAACTTCGCGGATCGCGCGAGCGCGAAGACCACCCAGTTGCAAATTGGGCGAGGGAATAGTCGGCGTCCGAATGTCGCGTGAATTAATCGTCGATCTCAAGGCCGAGGCGCTTCGGCGCAAGATCAGCCTCGGCAAACTCATACAGGAGCTATGGGCGAGCTACCGTTCAACGCGGAAGGAAGAGCAGAGCCGGTAAACCAACTGGACCTGCTGCGCTCGCGCGCCCAAGAGATCATCGCCGGGAGCGACCGGTGGACGCGGGACGAGTTTCGCGACGGGTTTGCCGCGCGGGTCCGCGCTGGGGAAGACCCGCCTGGCGACCGGTACACCGCGATCAGGTCGGCGGCCGATCGGCGGCCCCAAGGCGTGACGCTGACTCCCCACCGCATTGTGAAAGCAATGATCGGCTGGGCAGAAAAGGAGGCGAGAGCGCTCGGCAGTCCCGGCGAATTGTTGACCCGGGCGCTGGTACCGGCCGGTTCGCGATGGCCGCCGCATGCCGCTTTCCCGAGGCCGAGATAGTTGCCGTTGAAAACGATCCCGATCTTGTCCTGCTGCTTCGAGCGAACCTCAAGGTGGCTGGGTTCGACCGTCGCGTCAGCGTGGTCACGACAGACTTCCGCACCGTACGGCTCGAACCGGCATCCGGGCCGACCTTGTTCATCGGCAACCCGCCATACGTCCGCCACCACGGGATCTCGCCAGAGTGGAAGCAATGGTACGTCAAAACCTGCGCCAAGCACGGCATAACCGCGAGTCAATTGGCAGGCCTGCATCTGCACTTCTTCGCCCACATTTCGGCAATCGCGAGTGACGGCGATTTCGGGTGCCTGATCACGGCCGCCGAGTGGCTCGACGTGGGTTACGGCGGGGCACTCCGCTCGCTGCTGGCAAATGGCTTGGGGGGCGCGGAGATACACATTCTGCACCCGGCTGCCGAGGCTTTCCCTGGCACGATGAGCACAGCGGCGATTACGGGCTTTAGGATAGGCCGGCGCCCGCAATCATTGCTGCTGCGCCGCGTTGATGAACCCAAGCACCTCGACCGATTGGAGGGCGGGCGTTCCGTTCCTTGGACGAAGCTGAGCCAGGAGCCAAAATGGTCGATCCTGGTGCGCGAGGCGCCTAAACCTCCCCCGGCACAATCGAACTCGGCGAGCTGTGCAGGGTCCATCGAGGACAAGTGACCGGAAGCAATCGAGTTTGGATTGCTGGCAAGCACAGTTATAGGCTTCCTGACACCTTCCTTAAGCCGACGATTACCCGCGCCGAGGAACTAATCAAGACCGAACCGATGCTGGTGGATCATCGACACCTCGCGCGCGTCGTCGATCTTCCGGCCTCGCTGGACGAGATCGAGGCGATGGAGCGCGTGGCAGTCGAGCAGTTCCTTCGATGGGCGAGAAATGCGGGCACGGCGGACGGTTACGTCGCTCGTCACCGCTCGCCTTGGTGGGCGGTTCGGCTCGCAAAGCCCGCTCCGATCGTAGTGGGGTAGGCGGCGGCTGGGCGCAGCGGATCAGGGGCGGCAGGGCGACGCCGAGGGTCCGGAGCACGATGCCAGCGCAGCCGGGGGCGGTGTTGCGCAGGATGTAGCGCTTGGCGTCCTGTTCGACCTCGGTTTGGC
>DATMKU010000192.1:0-44755 GCA_035570935.1 Allostellaceae bacterium | reverse complement strand
CGCGGAAATCGGCGATCTCGGCCTCGACCGCGTCGCGGCCGAGATAGCGCACCGCGCTGATCGCCTTTGGCGGGCCCATGTTGCTGACCGCCGCGCGAGAGGCGAGCTGCTCCTCCATGATCCGCCGAAACACCGGGTAGCGCAGCGCGTCGGCGCGGGTGCGGCGCTGCCACGACCCGCCAAAACCGCTCATCCTGTGGCGGATGTGCAGGAAAAAGCCCTCGCGCTGCTGCTCGCCGTTGTTGCCGACGTCGACGCCCGACTCGGCCTGTTTCTGGACGACCCAGCGCAGCGCCGCTTTTCCCAAGCGATCGAATTCGGCGGGGTCGACCGATTCGCCGCGCGCGCGGCGAATGTGCAGCCGGGTCAGCTCCGGTGGGCGCGGCAGGCTGCCGGTGTGGGTCGTCAGGATCCGCTCTTCGCTGCGGCGCATGGTCGCTCCTTCCCCCAGAAATCCATTGGTTTGCGAACTCTAGCGGGAAACCGGCGGCGTCGCATCCGGCGCGATCGCGAAACAATTGCTTGCCAGCGGCATGCCCGTCCCGTAGCTTCCGGCCTTCGGCGCAACAAACTGAAAGGAGGTGATCCTGTGTCTAGCCATAAACCGCGGTCGTCCGCTGCCGTGACCAGGATCCTCGCTTCGGTGGAGATCCGTGCCTGATTGAAGGCGACGGTTTGCGGCCGCGAGGCCGCCGGTATTCGGCGGAAGGGCCGTCCCACGGGGCGGCCCTTCTTTTTTGGTTTCTGCCAAATTGCAATCGGGACGGCCACCCGCCGCCGTTGCGCGCTTGGCCATCCGCAGCTTAGGGCATAAAACGAGGGCCGAGGCCGGGTTCCCGGCGCGAGGAGTGATGCCATGCCCGACACGATGACGACGAACTCGCCGATCATCGCCGCCTACCGCGCCGCGACGCCGGGGTCGGCAGCGGCGGCGGCAAAGGCGCACAACCTGTTCCCGAGCGGCATCACACATGATTCGCGCTATATCGAGCCCTACGGCGTCTACATCACGCGCGCCAAGGGGCCGCGCAAATGGGATGTCGACGGCAACGAGTACGTCGACTACTTCGGCGGCCACGGCGCATTGCTGCTCGGCCATTCGCACCCCAAAGTCGTCGCGGCGGTGCACGAGCAGATCGAGCGCGGGACCCATTACGGCGCCAGCCACGAGACCGAGATCGCCTGGGCCGAGTGGGTGCTGAGGCTGGTGCCCTCGGCCGAGCGGGTGCGGTTCACCTCGTCGGGCACCGAGGCGACGTTGATGGCGGTGCGGCTCGCCCGCGCGTTTACCGGCCGGTCAAAGATCATCCGCTTCAAGCATCATTTCCACGGCTGGCACGACCACATGACCTCGGGCTTTGCCAACCATTTCGACGGCAGCCCGACGACCGGGGTGTTGCCCGGCGTGGCCGGCAATGTTCTTCTCGCCGAGCAGAACGACGCGGACGGGCTTGCCCGCCTGTTGGAAAGCCATGACGACGTGGCCGCGGCGATCCTCGAGCCCACCGGCGCGCATGGCGCACGATTGCCGATCGACCCGCGATTCCTGCGCGCGCTGCGCGAACTGACCCGTCAGCACGGCGTGTTGCTGATCTTTGACGAGGTGGTAACCGGGTTTCGCGTGGCCCCCGGCGGGGCGCAGGCAGAATATGGCGTCACCCCCGATTTGACAACCTTGGCCAAGATCCTGTCGGGCGGTTTACCCGGTGGTGCGGTCGCCGGGCGCAAGGACATCCTCGACCTCCTCGACTTTCAGGTGACCAAGGCCGCCGACCACGAAAAGATCGCCCACCCCGGCACCTTCAACGCCAACCCGTTGTCGGCGGCGGCCGGGACGGCGGCCTTGGAGATTGTCGGCACGACCGACGCCTGCGCCCGCGCCAACCGCTACGGCGAGAGCTTGCGCCGCCGTATCAACGAAGTCTTCGAGGAGGAGCGCCTGCCGTGGGCGGCCTACGGCACGTTTTCGATGCTGCACATCTTCACCAACCCCGACCGCGTTGCGATCACCCCCACCCGCTTCGACCCGCACCAGCAATCGACCGCGAGCCTGACCGGCAACCGGCAGGCCGACATCGTCCACAAGTTGCGGCTCGCGATGATGACGAACGGGGTCGATTTCAGCGCCAGCCCGGGTGGGCTCGTCTCGGCCACCCATGGCGAGCCCGAGCTTGAGGACACGGTCACCGCGTTGCGCAAGACGGTGCGGATGCTGAAGCAGGAAGGCGAAATCTGAGCCGCCGCCCCGGCGCCAGTCGCGGTCGCTCACTTCACCCGCGACGCTCTTTCACAACGGTGTGGCGAGCAGGGTCGGCACCGCGAACGTGTCGAGCAGGACGAGCTTGTCGCGGATCTTGAGGCCGCCGCCCGCCAACTCGAGGCGGTCGCGGTAGAGGCCGGTGGCGAACAGCCGGGTTTCACCCTCCTGGTCGGTCTGGTAGACCGCAAACGGCGCCTCGACCGCGAGCCCGTCGGCACCGGAAAGCCGCGGCAGCCCGATCAGGTGGCGGTCGTTGTGGATGTTGTATTTGTTCGCCTCGCGCAGCGCCATGATGCGGTCTTCGAGCATCGCGCGGCTCTCGCAGTGGATCAGCCCGACCGGCAGGCCTTGCTGCCAGTTTTCGCGCGGCACAACATTGTAGCTGCACTCGCCGGCGAACAGCCCGAGCCAGTCGTCATAGTTGGCGGCGTCCAGCAGCGCGCCGTATTCGGCCAAGACATCATGAATTGCGAAGCGGTCGGCGCTCATCGCACCGCGCCCGTTGGCTCGATCCCGAGCAACTCGGCGTAGTACGACCAGAAGCCGCGCAACGGCACGTCGGTGACGCGATAATCGCGGTCGGAAATGACGCCGGCGCCGCCCAATTCGATGACCGAGCTGCGGTCGGGGTCGGGCTTTGTCGCGCGGTGGACGATCTCGATCGCCTCGCCATCCTCCATCGAGACGAGCCCGGCTGGGCCGACGAGATTGGCCTGGCGCAGCCGGTGACGCGTCATCTCGGGCGGGTCGTCGGCATAGCCGAGCATCGTCTGAAATACCTCGAACTCGTCGACGCCGCGCGGCCGGATCTGGCGCACCGCGAGGCTGTTCGAAATCTGCACGAAGACCGAGGACGGAAACACCGAGGTCACGACAAGGTTGAGGTTGTCGTCGCGCTCGCGGCGGAAGGCCACGAGATCGGGCTCCTGCAACGACAGAAAGTCGTTGCGCACCCTGGCATTGGCATAGGTCTCGCGGGCGAAGTCGTCGCTGTCGCTGTCGGCCTCGGCCCAGGTGATGTTGTGGCGGTGGCGCCCGTCCATCGTGACGCCGCCTTTTTGGGTCGACCGGTCGAGGCCAAAGGTCACCAGAAACTCGTGCAACAGGCTCGCATGGTAATTGTCGCGGGTGTTCTCGGCGTAGAGCTTCCAGTTCGCACGGATGCGCTGGCGATTGTAGCCGAGCACCTTGACCGGACGGGCAAAAAGCCGCTTGAGCTGTGCGGTGATCGGGGTCCCGAGAAAATCCTCGAGCGGCTCGGCATCCTCGGCGAGGGTGCCGAAAATGGCGGAGCCGACCGCGCCGACCCGCAATGGGCGCAGGCCGTGCGCGCCGATGTCAAAGCTCGGGTCGAGCCCGCCCTTGCCGCGGATGCCGCGGCGGAACGGGATCGCGTTGAGCCGCCCGTCGAGCCCGTAGCACCATTGGTGGTAGATGCAGATGTGCTCGCGCGCATTGCCGGAAAGCTCGCGCCGCACCAGCGCGCCGCGATGGGCGCAGCGGTTGACAAAGGCGCGAACGGCGCCATTGTCGTCGCGGTTGAAGACGACTGGGGTCTCGCCGACCGAGGTCGCGCGAAAATCGCCGGGGTTCGGGATTTCTGCGTCGAGCCCGAGGTAATTCCACACCGGCCCCTGAAAGATCCGCTGCTGCTCGCGCTCGTAGATCGCGGCGTCATGGTAGAGGCGGTACGGCACCCGGCTGTAGTCGAGCGCCGGCCAGATCTTGTCGGTCACCATCATCGTTCCCGTCCCGCCACAAACCAAACACCACCCGCTAGGCTAGTTTATCGGCGGGTTTGCGGCAATCTCCGGCAGCATGCCGGTCAGCAATGTGTCCGTCAGCGGCAACGTGAGTTCGAGAGAAAGGATTGCCGGGAAACGATCGGTCGAGCGTGTCCTGATTGGGTCATCGCGCGGCCATCGCCTCGGTTACCTGGCTGAGGGGCGCTGCGATCAGATGCAGCCGCGCGGTCAGCAGCACCGCGACGGTTGCGAGCCCGAGGGCGAGGCCCCACCACAGGCCCACCGCACCATAGCCGAGCGGGAAGGCGAGCACCCATCCTCCGGCAAAGCCGGCGCCCCAATAGCCGAAGCCGGCGAGCAGCAACGGGATCACGGCGTCCTTGTAGCCGCGCAATGCGCCGGCGGCGACCACCTGCATCCCATCGAATACCTGGAACAGCGCGGCGATCGCGATCAGTTGCCGCGCGATCTCGACGGTCGCGCGATTGGCCGGGTCGGCGGTGTCGACATAAGCGGCGATGATGGCCTGCGGGAATATCCACAGCACGACCGCGGCGGCGCTCATAAAACCGATCGCGATAGCGAGTGCCACAAATCCGGCGCGGCGCGCGGCGAGTGCCCGGCCGGCGCCGAGCTGGTAGGCGACCCGGACCGTGGCCGCCTGGCCGAGCCCCAGCGGCACCATGAAGCTGATGCTCGCGCAATTGATGACGAGCTGGTGCGCCGCGAGCGCCGCCGTCCCCAGCAGCCCCATCAAGACCCCGGCGGCGAGAAAGACGCCGGCCTCGATCCCACGCATCGCGCCGATCGGCAGGCCGAGACGAAGGATGTTCCTGATCTCGGTGCGACTCATGGCAAAGGTGGCGCGCAGCACATGCAAACTCGCCAGACCCGGCAGGAAGCGGGTGCACAGCGCCAGACCGGCCAGCGTCAGCCACAGATTGATAGCGCTCGCATAACCCGAACCGGTCACCCCGAGCGCGGGCATGCCGAGATGGCCGAAGATCAGCAACCAGTTCAGCATCGTGTTGCTGACGACGCAGACGAGGAGCACCGCCATCACCGGACGGGCATGCGACAGCGCGGCGAGCAGGCTGCGCAACACCGCAAATCCGAGAAAAGCGGGCGCACCCCAGGCAAGCGCGCGCAGATAGCGGCCGATTTCAGCGGCGAGCGCCGCATCGTAGCCGAGCGCCTGGAGCAGGCGGTCCAAACTGGTCAACAGAGCGACAAAGGGCAGCGCCAACAAGATGGCGAGCACCAACCCGGCGCCGGCGATGCGGCCCGCGGCGACGCGATCGCCAGCGCCGAGCGCATGCGCCGCGAGCGGCGCCACCGCGAAGAGGATGCCTTGCAGCATGATGCCGCCGGTGAAGAAAAGCATCCCGCCGAGCCCCGCGGCGGCGAGCGGCATGGCGCCCAGACGCCCGACCATCACCGTGTTGGTGACGCCCATCGCCATCTGCGCGAGATTGGCCGCGGCGAGCGGTGCCGCGAGCGCGAGGGTCGCGCGGAATTCCGCAGCGATGGCGGACCCTGCAACCCCGTGCGGCCGCTGATCGGCGCGATCGACCGGTTCCATCTGGCTCTCTCTCGGCTCTGTCACGGTGCGGCGCCGATGTCCGAGCGAGACCTAAAAAAGAAAAGGTCCCGACCGGTACCGGCGGGACCCCGTATCGTCGCGTGTCAGCGGTATTCAGTGCACGCGCATACCCTCGGCCCCCGCGGCGGCGCCGCGCGAATGGGCGGTCTTCATCGTCGATGCGCAAATCATGGGCGGTTCTTAGATCAAGGCGGCGCGCGGGTCAACAGCCGCGGCAAGATTAACCGGCCTTCGGTCTTTCCGGGGCCGGTGCAGCCGGGCCATAAGCACCGCGCGCGCGTGCCGCAAATACTCCTCCAGCGTAGCCTGGAGGCGCTCGTAAAGAAGACGGTCGAAGCCCTCGCCGCCATGCCCTCGCGCGGCTGCGGACCCGGTCGAGTTCGGCTTTTTTGTTGGCGATTGCGGCGCGCCGTTTGTCCATGATCCAATCCTCGGACAATAACATGGCCCGCCGGTTGCTCTCGTAGCCTTTTGCCCGTTCCGCGCCTATCCTGCGTGTGCTGACAGAGCCAACAGAGCTTTGCGGGAGGAAATGATGGCGCTCGACCTCGAAGCTGCCGTGATGCGCAAGGTGGCGGTGCGGTTTCTGCCCCTGCTCGGTCTTTGCTACTGCATCAATGTGCTGGACCGTTTCAACGTCTCGATCGCGGCGCTGACGATGAACAAGGCGCTGGGATTGTCGGCAACGACTTACGGGCTCGGCGCCGGCGCTTTTTTCTGGAGCTACGTACTGTTTCAAATGCCGGCGAACGCGGCGCTGTCGCGTATCGGCGCGCGGCGTTGGATTACGTTGATCGCCGTCGCCTGGGGGCTGTGCTCGGCAGGGACGGCGCTGGCGACAGGGGTCAGGAGCTTTGTCGTTGCCCGCTTTCTGCTCGGGATGGCCGAAGCGGGGTTCTTCCCCGGGATCGCCTTTTTCATGACCCGCTGGTTCCCGTCGCGCTACCGCGGCCGGGCAATGGGGGTGTTCTTCGCGGTCGGCGCCTCGGCCGGCATTCTCGTCGGCCCGGTATCGGCCAATCTGCTCCGCCTCGACGGATGGTTCGGCATCGCCGGCTGGCAGTGGGTGTTTCTCGCCGAGGGCCTGCCGACCTTGGCATTGGCGGCATTGCTGCCGTTTGTGCTGCGCGACGCGCCGGCCGACGCCGAATGGCTCGAGCGGCCGGAACGACAGTGGCTCGAGAGCAAATTGCAAGGCGAACGCGACGCCGCGATCGGCCGCCATTTGCCGACGACGCGGGCGATCATGAGCCCGCAACTGACGATGCTGACCGGCATCTCGCTGCTGACCGGCTTTGGCGTCTACGGCAAAGGCTTTTTTCTGCCGCTGATGCTCAAGACGTTCGGCTTCACCAATGTGGCGATCGGCTATTGGACCTCGGTGCCGGCCGTCGCCGGGGTGGCCGGGATGATCCTGTTCTCGCAAAGCTCCGACCGCACCGGCGAGCGGGTATGGCACCTCGTGGCGCCGCTGCTGATCGGCGGCTTCGGCCTGATATTGGCCGGCATGACGATCGGCACCCATGCGCCGTTGGCGATCGCCGCCTTTGCCATCGCCGCGTTCGGCATCTCCGGTTCCTTGCCGGTGTTCTGGAACCTACCGACCGCGTTTCTCGGCGCGACGGCCGCCGCGGGCGGCATTGCCTTTATCAACTCGGTCGGCAACATCTCGGGCTATGCCGCACCGCAACTCGTCGGGGTATTGCACGACTTCAGCGGCTCCTACCGAATGCCGATGCTGGCGATGGGGGCGATGGTGACGGTAGCGGGCATCCTGGTGCCGATGGCGACCCGCCTGCGCCCGGCCTCGGCCCCGCTCGCCCAAGAGGCGTGACCTCCGCGCGTTGACTGCGCCCGCGCGGTTCGAGGCCGATTGATCGAGGTGTGAAGACTTTGTTTCGCCGCTACAAAGCCGTCCACTTGCCTCCGGCATCTCCTGAATTCCCGTATAACCGGGAAATAACCGCGAATTTTATTCGCTCGATCTCCGATTTATTAGATAGTTCAATAGGTTGATGAAAATAATTGTCACAATAACCGGGAATTTGGCTTCACTTAATCGGGAAGTCTTTTCGCTGAACCGGGAGTTGACGCGAACTGACCCAAAAGGGCGCTCGTCGCCGCCCAAGCTCCGGTCCTACCGTCGCCCGCCCCCATCGATTGCCGCCTGCACCATCCCTGTAACTCATAAGCAACAAAAATCTCCTCCCCGGCACCACCACCTCGCCCCCCGACAAGTGCAACGATGCGACGCGAATATGGCAATTCCATCGTCGCGATGCTCACGGGACGGCATGACGTGCCCCATGGCGTGCGCCACGCGCGCAGAAACCCCTCAAAAACGCAGCACGCGATCTCCCGGGACCTCGTCAGGGACGCTTGCCGCATAACGTTCGATCTGGAAAAATGTCACGCGACCGTTAACGTCACAATCGTTGAAGGTGTCCGGATGATTTGCCCTCCGAGCTTTTGGACATCGGACAAAGAGCGAATTTGCTCCGTAGATAAATCGTCTGGGATAATCACAATGTTGAAATCAACTGTACGCTTATACTGATCTCCTGGTTTACTGTTAGGTGGATTCCCGAGTCGCAGATGTGTACTGGAGAATTGCACCGGTATCGCAATATTAATTATCCCACCAGTGATCGTAAACGGGTCGCTTTTATCAATACCGATATCAGTAATTCTATCAAGATTTACATATTCTACTTCTAATATTAACATCAATTTGAAGTTATATTGGTACTTAAGCAAGAGATCAGAATTTACTCTTACATAAAAGGCGCCGTTATCAGCAACGCCCCAACTGTCAACGAGCATATCTCGAAAAGCTGGAGATGGAGATGCTGTATCAGAACGAGCTGCCATAGGTGGCGGCGCGTAGCAGACCTGAGAGACGCCATAAAGGTAAGCTAAAAGCCGAGGTTTGCATGCTAGCGCCAACCACGCCGAGGTTACAATCACAAAGATGAAAGCCAGGGTTGCTACGATAATAAGAGTGTAACCCGAGAGCTTGACGACCACGTCTATCGATTTTTCTATGCGTGAAAAGATATAAAAGATAACCATTGCAATAATAGCGGCCAAAATAGCCACTACAGTCAACCAACTAAGACTATTGATTAAAGCGATTATCCCAACCGTGACGCTCGCTGCGACGACCCCCCCAAAATACCGGGCCGCAGGAACGACCCTGACAGCGCGATCAAGAAGGTTAACCAGCAAGGTCAATTTGCTGGATGGTTTGACTCCACCCAGAGTCTTCATAGCGCGAGCCGTGAAATCATGCTTTGGGGGACATTGTAACTCCGGGCGACGCCGCGCTGTGTCTCGCCAGCTTCGAGGCGCTTGCGGGCTCTGTCTGCTGGTGCGGTGTCAGCAGGCGTAGGGCGGAAAAGCGGCAGCGCATTCCGCCTTGACCCGATGACGAGCATAATCCGCGCATGCTCGACTATCGCCGCAATCGGGTTCCGGGTGGAACCTTCTTCTTCACGGTGAACCTTCGTGACCGCCACTCGCATCTCTTGGTGATGCAAATCGACCTCTTGCGCCAGGCCGTTCGACAGGTGCGCGCCCGCGCACCTTTCCGCATCGACGCCAGGGTTGTCCCGCCCGACCACATGCACTGCTTGTGGACCCTGCCGGAAGGCGATGCCGACTTCCCCGGCCGGTGGCGCGCAATCAAGATCGCTTTCGCGAAATCTTTGCTCCGCGACGAACCGCGATCGCCCGGCGCGGCGAGCGCGGCATCTGGCCACGGCGCCGCTGGGAGCACACGATCCGCGACGATCGCGATTTTGCGGCTCACTTCGACTACACCCATTTCAACCCGGTCAAGCACGGTCTGGTGCAACACCCTACGGACTGGCCGCATTCTTCGTTTCATCGGTGTGTGGCCGCCGGGCTGTATCCTGCCGGGTGGATCGGCAGCAGCGGCGCACCACTGGAGACGGGCGAGCGGCAATGAGATCGAAACCGCCCGATCGCGGGCGGCGAAATGCGCTGCGCTTTTCCACCCTACGCTTGCTTTTCAACACCAACGTGCTTGGCGTTCTCCTCGCGACCCGGGAAGCGGTAAAGCACTTCGGTTCATCGGCAGCGATTTCGAGCGGCAGGCGGTGCAGCAGACTCCGCACGGCCGGTCCGGACAGCCGACCGACATCGCCCCAGCTGTGGTGTTTCTGGCTTCGGACGATGCCCGCTGGGTGACCGGGGAGACGCTCGCCGTGTCGGGCGGCATGTGAAGCCGCCGATGGTCAATTTAAGACGCTCGCCTCGCTATGGGAGAGTCCCCGTCCTTGGAGCGCTTCGACATGGGGCCCGCCGTGGATAACCGCCGCTTGTGGCTCCGAATTGGAATCGCGTGAGCGCTGCCGGCGAAATTTACCAAGTCACAGCTTCGTTTTCTTCCTGCAGCGTCAACAAGCTGGCGTTGCCGCCGGCGGCGGTGGTGTCGGTCGAGGTTGTGCGCTCGACCGCGAAACGGTGTAGGTAGCGCGGGCCGCCGGCTTTGGGGCCGGTGCCGGACAGCCGCTCGCCGCCAAAAGGCCGCACGCCGACGACGGCGCCGATCATGTTGCGGTTGACGTAATTGTTGCCGATGCGCATTCGGCCGAGGATATGGCGGATATTTTCATCGATGCGGCTATGGATGCCGAGGGTCAGCCCGTAGCCGGTCGCGTCGATCTCGTCGAGCGCCCGGTCGAGCCGGTCGGCCGGCCAACGCACGACATGCAGGATCGGGCCGAACACCTCATGGTCGAGCAGTTGGGCGCCCGCGATCTCATAGGCGCGCGGGGCGAAAAAGGTGCCGTGCGCGGCACCCGATGGCAGGCGGCATTGGTAAAGAAGTCGGCCTTCGCGGTCCATATGGGCGGCGTGCCGTTGGAGCGCCTCGCGGGCGGCGGCGTCGATGACCGGGCCGACATCGGTAGCGAGCAGCGCCGGATCGCCGACCGCGAGTTCGGCCATCGCCCCCGTCAGCATCTCGATCAGCCGATCGGCGATGTCGGCCTGGACATAGAGCAGCCGCAACGACGAGCAGCGCTGCCCGGCGCTCTCGAAAGCCGAGATCAGCACGTCGGTCACGACCTGCTCGGGCAAGGCCGATGAATCGACGATCATCGCGTTCTGCCCGCCGGTCTCGGCGATCAGCGGGACGAGCGGACCGGGGCGCTTGGCCAGAGTCAGCGCGATCGCGCGCGCGGTCTCGGTCGAGCCGGTAAAGGCGACGCCGGCGATCCGCGGATCGGCGACGAGCGGCGCCCCGACCAGTTCACCTGTGCCCGGGAGCAGGTGCAGCACGTCGGCGGGCATGCCGGCTTCGTGCAACAGATACACCGCGGCGGCGGCGGTGAGCGGGGTCTGCTCGGCCGGCTTGGCGACGACCGCGTTGCCGGCGGCGAGTGCTGCGGCGACCTGACCGGTGAAGATCGCGAGCGGAAAATTCCACGGCGAAATGCAGGCAAAGACGCCACGCCCGTGCAATTCGATCTGGTTGCGCTCGCCGGTTGGGCCGGGCAGGAGCTCGGGGGCGGCGAAATCGGTGCGGGCGCGCAGCGCGTAATAGCGCAGGCAATCGACCGCTTCGCGCAATTCGGCGACCGCCGCCGGGATCGTGCGCCCGCCCTCGCGGATGACCCGCGCGATCAGCTCGGCGCCGTGACTTTGGTAGAGGTCGGCGGCGTGTTCGAGGATCGCGGCGCGCTCCGCGGCCGGGCGGCGGTCCCAGGCCGGGGCGGCGTGATGGGCGCGGTCGAGCGCCCGGCCGAGTTGTTTCGGCCCCGACTGAACCACGCTTCCGACCTGGCGGCGATGGTCGCTCGGGTCGAAGACCGGTGCGGCCTCGCCGGACTGCTCGACGCCGCCGATGACCGGCGCGGCATGCCACGGCTGATGGAGCGCGGCGGCGAGGTCGTCGCGCAATGCGCTTAGGGCCGGCGGGTCGGCGAGGTCGATGCCACGCGAATTCTGCCGCGCCGGGGCGTAGAGGTCGGCGGGCAACGGGATATGCGGATGCGGCTTTACCGGCAGCCGGGCGAGACGCGTCACCGGATCGGCAATGATCTCCTCGATCGGCTGCTTGTCGTCGACGATGCGGTTGACAAAGGAGGTGTTGGCGCCGTTTTCGAGCAATCGGCGCACGAGATAGGCGAGCAGTTCCTCGTGGCTGCCAACCGGCGCATAGACCCGGCACACCCGGCGCGGCCGGTCCTCGCCCTCCGGTCCGAGGATTTCGTCGTAAAGCGCCTCGCCCATGCCGTGCAGGCGCTGGAATTCCCAGTCTTGGCGGCCGACGGCGAGTTCGAGCACCGCGGCGGCGGTATGCGCGTTGTGGGTCGCGAATTGCGGATAAAAGGCGCTGCCGGCGGCGAGCAGCCGGCGGGCGGCGGCGAGATAGGAGACGTCGGTCGCGAGCTTGCGGGTATAGACCGGGTAGCCGTCGAGCCCGCGCTCCTGGCTGCGCTTCACTTCGCTGTCCCAATAGGCGCCTTTGACGAGCCGCACCATCAGCCGGCGCCGTCCGCGGCGCGCAAGGTCGGCGAGCCAGTCGATCAACGGCAAGGCGCGCTTTTGATAGGCCTGGACAGCAAGGCCGAGCCCGTCCCATTGGGCCAATTCGGGGGCGAGCGCCAACGCCTCGATCAGGTCGAGCGACAAGTCGAACCGGTCGGCTTCCTCGGCGTCGATCGTGAAGCCGATCCCGGCCGCGCGCGCATCGTGGGCGAGCGCCAGCAATGGCGGCGTCATTTCGGCCAATACGCGCTCGCGGTGCGCCATCTCGTAGCGCGGGTGCAATGCCGACAGCTTGACCGAGATGCCCGGCGCCTCCTCGACAGTGCCTCCGCCCGCTGCACGCCCGATCGCGGCGACGGCGTTTTCGTAAGCGGCGAGATAGCGGGCGGCGTCGGAAGCGGTGTGCGCCGCTTCGCCGAGCATGTCGTAGGAGTGGCGATAGCCGTCGCGTTCGGCCGGCCGGGCGCGGTCGAGCGCCTCCTCGATCGTGCGCCCCATGACGAATTGGCGCGCGAGAATGCGCATCGCCGCGGTCACCGCCTGGCGCACCACCGGCTCGCCCGAGCGCATCGCGAAATGGCGTAATGCCGCGCGCAAATCGTGCGCTGCCGGTTCGGCGCGCAGGAGGCGCCCGGTCAGCATCAATGCCCAAGTCGAGGCGTTGACAAAGATCGAATCCGACTGGCCGAGATGGCGCGCCCAATCGGCCTCGCCGAGCTTGTCGCGGATCAGCCGGTCGACCGTTTCGGCGTCGGGGATGCGTAGCAACGCCTCGGCGAGGCACAGGAGCGCCACCCCCTCCTGCGAGGACAGCGCGTATTCGTGCAAAAAGGCGTCGATGCCGCCCTTGCCGTGGCGCTCGCGGCGCACCGCGACGACGAGCCCGCGGGCGATGTCGGCGATCCGGTCGCGGGCATCGGGCGGGATTTCGGCGGCGGCGAGGATTTCGGCGTCCGCCGCGGTCTCGTCGAGCCGGGTGTGGTCGCGGATCGCGGCGCGCAACGGCGAAGCGGGCGGCAGCGGAGCGGGGAACACGACATCCATGGCGGCGCCTTCTTTCCAGCACCGCGCCGTTGTCGGGCAAGCGGGCAAAGCCTTGGTTGCCGCACGGCGCCGATATGCCCCAGATGTGGGGTGCGGCAGCGGCCTGCGGCAGACCCGCTGTCAGGCCTCGAAACGCAGGATTTCGACGCAGGGCGGCCGGGTCAGCACCTCGCTGAAGGCGTGCATCCAGTTGCCGGTCTCCTCGGTCGAACCGACGCCGCGGTTGCGGAACTGTTCGAGCTGGTCGAGCCCTTTCAGCTCGACCTCGAATTGCAGTGCCGAGTGGTTGCCGTGGCCGCGGGTCAGCGGCACCAGCAGCCGGGCATGGAGACCGCTCTTGCGCGCCGCTTCGACCTCGCGGCGGATGAATTCGATCGCCCGCTGGCGGTCGACCGGCAGCACGTCGTAGCAAAACCGGGCGAGATACATGGCGTCACTCCTGGCGAGAGGGGCGGGGGCTTGGGCGGGATTCGGCCGCGGCGCGCGGCGCCGAAGCCGGCCGCCTGGTTCGTCAACACCCGGGATTGCCCGGCGATGCATCGGCGACGGCGGAAAAATCCGGCGCCGATGCTGTGCGTCAGCACGCGCCGGCGAGCCTTGCGGAGCGCGCGGCAAAACCGCATACACAGCCGCCTGCCCGGCGGTCCGGGCATCGTCATCCGCGGGGGAACAGAATGATCTCAAGGTTTCGACGAGTGGCTTTTGCGATATTGGCAGTGTCAGCGCTGGCGCTTTCGGCCGAGGCGTATGCGCAGGCCCCGTCGGGCGCCCCTGCCGCGACCCCGGCGCCGGCCGCCGCCACCGCCCCGCCGGCTGCCCCGACAGAAGCGAAGGCGCATCCGCGTTATCTGATCTATTTCAATGAATTCAGCGCCTATTTGTCGCCGCGGGCCAAGACGATCATCGCCAAGGCAGCCAAGCAGGCGAAGGCGACCGGCGCCCAATCGATCACCGTCCAGGCGCGGGCGAGTGCCACCGGCACGGTGCAGACCAACAAGTACCTCGCGATGACGCGCGCTTCGATCGTCGCCGACGAGCTCGAGGCGGACGGCATCGAGCCGCAAATGGTGCAGCAGGAGCCGATCGGACAAACCGGGTCGAGCGACCCCTCGGTATTCAACCGGCGCGTCGACATCATTATCGAGCATTGAGCGCCGGGGCACGATGGCTGCGACATCGCTGGTCGTCACGTTCGAGCTGAGCCCGCGCAGCCGCGCGATCATCGCCGAGGAGCTGGGCGGCGCCGGCGATGCGGTCTATCTGCAAGATCTCGGATTGAGCGAGCGCGCCGCGGCGCTCGGCCGCGCCGGGGCGGTGCTGGCCTACGACACGGCGGTCGAGCTGACGCCCGAAGAGCTGCCGCTGCTCGCCGGCGCGCGGCTGTTGCAATTCACCACCGCCGGCATCGACTGGATCCCGCTCAATGTTCTACCGCCGGAATTGCCGGTCGCGTGCAACGGCGGCGCCTCGGCCGAGCCGATGGCCGAGCACATCCTGGCGCTGGCGCTCGCCGCGGCGAAACGGCTTTTTGCCGAACATGCTGCGCTGAAGCGCGGCGAGTTCAACCAGCGCAGCCGAAACCGCATGCTGCAGGGCGGGGTGTGCGGCATCCTCGGCTTTGGCGGGGTCGGGGTTGCGATGGCGCGGCTGATGCGCGCGATCGGCATGCGGGTGCATGCGGTGAACCGCCGCGGTGCTGCCGACGAACCGGTCGACTGGATCGGCGCGCCCGACCGGCTCGACGCGATGCTGCGGGCCGCAGATGTACTGGTCGTCGCCGCGGCGCTGACAAAGTCGAGCGAGGGGATGATCGGCGCCCGCGAACTGGCGCTGATGAAAGAGGACGCGATCCTCGTCAATGTGGCGCGCGGCGAGATCGTCGACGAGGCGGCGCTTTATGCGCATCTCAGCGCGCACCCGGATTTTACCGCTTGCATCGACGCGTGGTGGGTCGAGCCCGTGCGACACGGCAAGTTCGCGATGGGCCACCCGTTTCTCGACCTGCCCAATGTCATCGGCTCGCCGCACAATTCGGCCGGCGGCGGGGTGTGGCGCGACGTGGCGCTGCGCCGTGCGGTCGCCAATTGCCGTCGCGCGCTTCTCGGCGAGCCGCCCGAGCACCTGATCGGACCGGACGAGCGGATGATGTAGTCGCGGAACCGCGACAATTTTCGCCCGGGGGCATTCGCAGCCCGTCGCCGACTCGCACCTCCGCCCGACACGAGCACCGCGGTCTTCGCCGAAGAGGCGGGATGTTCTCGGCATCCGCTTGTTCGCCGCCGAGCAGCAGCGCGCGGTCAAACGCCGGTTGAGTTTTGCCGCGCGACAGTCGCCCCGCGCGCGCGGCAAGTAGTCGCGGCGCGAAACCCGCGGGAACCTTGCCTAAACCATGTCGTTGAGAAGGCGGCTTTGGCGCGCGCCAAAATGTAACGCCTTGTTTTTACGCACTCAACCGCTCAGGACGACGATGAAGATTGCGCAGGTTTCGCCGCTGATGGAAGCGGTCCCGCCCCGGCTCTATGGCGGCACCGAACGGATCGTCGCCTACCTGAGCGACGAACTCACCGCGCTAGGCCACGACGTTACGCTTTTCGCCTCGGGCGACAGCGTCACCAAAGCGAACCTCGAACCGGTGTGGCCATGTGCGCTGCGGCTCGACGCCGGTATCCGCGACTATCTCGCGCCGCACATCATCATGCTGGAAAACCTGGCGCGCCGAACCGGCGAATTCGATGTCGTCCATCTCCACGTTGATTATCTCGCTTATCCGATCATGCGGCGCGCGGAAATGCCCTATCTGGCGACCCTGCATGGCCGGCTCGACCTGCCTGAGCTGCGCCGCATCTATGATGTCTTTTCCGAAGCCCCGGTCGTATCGATTTCCGACGCCCAGCGCCAACCGCTGCCGCAGGCGAATTACCTTGCGACGATCCACCCCGGCATCCCCGCGCAGTTGTTGTCACCGTGTTTTAGAGAGGCGGACTATCTAGCCTTCCTCGGCCGCATTTCACCGGAAAAGGCGCCGGATGCGGCGATCCGGATCGCCGCGAAGGCTGGTAAGCACCTGAAGATCGCCGCGAAAGTCGACCGGGTAGACGAGCAATATTTCGCAGAGCGCATCGAACCGTTGCTCGCCGAGCCCCATGTCGAATTCGTCGGCGAGATCGGCGACGACCAGAAAGCCGAATTCCTCGGCAAGGCCGCGGCGCTGTTGTTTCCGATTGCTTGGCGCGAACCTTTTGGCCTCGCGATGATCGAGGCAATGGCGTGTGGCACCCCGGTCATCGCGTTTCGCAACGGCTCGGTTCCGGAAATCGTCGACGATGGCGTGACCGGCTTTATCGTCGATGACGAGGCTCAGGGGGCAGCCGCCGTGCGGCGGCTGGATCGGCTCGACCGCGCCCGGATCCGGCGCGTCTTCGAGGAACGCTTTACCGCGCGCCGAATGGCCGAGGAATATCTCGATGTCTATCGCCGTTTGATCGCTCGAGACCGGCCGCTGCGGCGGGCGGTCTGAGCAACCGGCGGCAACGCCGGTCGGGCGCATCGGCGCTGCTTGCGCGGCCCCACCGCGCTGGGCTTGACGGCTCGCCGATCGAATTCCACAGGCAGAAGGAGGTCACCCCTGTCTTCACCGGAATGGGCGACCCGCGGACCCGGCAGGTTCCTCCTACATTATGTGCGCCGGCGATTGGCGAGCCATGTTGTCGTCATCGCTTCGGTGTTGGCCGCGGTCGGCTGTGCCGTTGGCTCGCAATACGGAGTCAAAAATCTCGTCGACGCTCTTTCGAACGGTGGCGGCAGCGGGGAACTGTGGTCGGCGGTCGCTGTGTTGCTCGCGCTTGTCGCCGGCGACAATTTGCTGTGGCGGCTTGGCGGCTGGGTCGCCGCGCGAGCCTTTGTCAAGGTCGGCGGCGATTTGCGGATCGATCTGTTCGATCATCTGTCGGGGCACGGCTCGCGTTACTTCACCGAGCGCTTCCCGGGAGCCGTCGCCGGCCGGGTCACCACCGCCGCCAATGCGGCGTTCACCCTCGAAAATTCGCTGGCCTGGACGACTTTGCCGCCAGCCGCCGCGGTCGTCACCAGCATCGCGGTGCTCGGTCTCGTCAACTGGCCGATGATGGCGGCGTTGTCGACGGCCGCGGTGGTGATCGGCGGCGTCATCTGGCGGTTTGCCGCGCGCAGCCGTCACCTGCACGACCGCGTCGCGGCGCGGGCCGCCGTCGTGTCAGGAGACCTGACCGACGTGATCGCCAATATCGGCCTCGTCCGGGCCTTCGCCGCCGCCGGCCGCGAGCGCCGCCGGCTGACCGGAAGGATCGTGCGCGAAATGACGGCGCAGCAGGCGAGCCTGCGCGCGCTCGAACGGCTGCGGCTGTTTCACGCGGTCTGCGTCTTTGCCGTCGCGGCGGGCGCGCTCGTCTGGTCGGTCCTGTTGTGGCGCCGTGGCGTCATCACCACCGGCGACGTCGTGCTGACGACGACCTTGGGCTTCACGGTGCTGCACGCATCGCGCGATCTCGCGATGGCCATGGTCGACCTGACACAGCATTTCGCCAGGCTTGGCGAGGCGATACGGGTACTCTACCTGCCGCACGAAATGACGGACGCGCCCAACGCCCGACCGTTGATCAATCTCGGCGGATCGGTCACCTTTCTCAATGTCGGCTTCAGCTATCCCGACGACGCGCGGGTGTTGCAGGATTTCACCCTGCATATACCGGCGGGTCAAAAGGTCGGGTTGGTTGGCCGCTCGGGGGCCGGCAAAAGCACCGTTCTGGCATTGCTGCAGCGGCTCTACGACCCCGAGCGCGGTCATGTGCTGATCGACGAGCAGGACATCGCCGAGGTCACGCTGGAAAGCCTGCGCCGAGCGATTGCCGTCGTCCATCAGGATGTCGCCCTGTTCCACCGCTCGGTCGCCGAGAATTTACGATATGGCCGGCCGGGCGCCAGCGACGAGGAAGTGCAGCGCGCCGCCGACGCCGCTTTTTGCACGGAGTTCATTACCCGTTTGCCGCAGGGCTTTGCGACGATCGTCGGCGAGCGCGGCTCGAAGCTGTCGGGCGGACAGCGCCAGCGGCTGGCGATCGCGCGCGCCTTTCTGTGCGAGGCGCCGATCGTCTTGCTCGACGAAGCGACCTCGTCGCTCGACAGCGAATCGGAAGAGCTGGTTCAGGAGGCGCTGAGCCGGCTGGTCAACGGGCGCACCGTGATCGCGGTCGCCCACCGCCTGTCGACCCTGCGTGCGTTCGACCGCATCGTCGTGATGGAACGCGGCACGATCGTCGAGGATGGGGCGCCGGCCGAGCTGCTGCGGCGCCCGAGCGTCTACAGCCGGATGGAGCAACGGCAGCAGAGGCCGGCCGATCGGTCATGATCCCGCTGACGCGCTTCAGGCGAAAGGCGTTGCCGCTGGCCGCTGTCCTCGCGCTGGCAAGCGTTACGGGCTCGGGCCGGGCTGCGTCTGGTGATGCTGCGTCGTCGTCGGGCCGAGCCGCGCAGAGTGGATCGGCGGTCGCATCCGGCGGTAACTCCGCTCCGCCCACCGCCGTGACGAAGCCGCCCGCACAGGCAGTGACGAAGCCGGCGGTGACGAAGCCGTCCCCGCCGACGCCCGCGAATCTAGAAGCGCTGCCCGCAAGCGCTTATACCGGGATTCTCGGCAAGAAAATAATCGGGCCCGACGGCAAGGAACTGGGGCTTGTCGTCGACGTCGTCGTCGACGCGCAAGGGGGCCCGCACGCGGCAGTCATCGACTTCGGCGGATTTCTCGGCGTCGGAAGCCGAAAGATCGCGGTCGACTGGCGGCTGTTGAAGCTGACGCCGGGCGCGCCCGATTGGAAAATCTCGTTGAACATCAGCCGCGACGAAATTCAGGGAGCCCCGGAATTCAAGCCCGATGCGGCCTCCGGCCAAATGGTCGGACCGCCGCCGCAGGGTCCGCCTTCGCACGATGTCGACAGATGACCGGGTTGCCGGGATAGGCTCGGCCGGCAAGGGCAGGGGGCGACCCGCCGCGACGCCTGCCGAGCGCTCGCTCGACTGGCTCAACCTGTTTGTCGGCAACATTCAGACCGGCTTTGGCCCGTTTATCGCGGTTTATCTGACGACGCAGGGCTGGACCGAAACCTCGATCGGTCTGGCGCTGAGCCTCGGCACGGTCGCCGCGATGGCGAGCCAGATCCCGGCCGGAGCGCTGGTCGACGCGATCCGCGGCAAGGCCTGGGTCGTTCTCCTCAGCATTCTCGCCTTCAGCATCAGCGCCTTGTTGTTCGCCGTGCAGCCGGCGCCGCTGGCGGTGTACGTCGCCGAGATCCTGCACAGCTTTTCGAGCTGTACCTTGGGCCCGGCCATCGCCGCGATCAGCCTTGCCGTCGCGGGACCCTCGGTCCTCGGGCTGCGGTTTGGCCGCAACGCGCGGTTTGCCGCGATCGGCAACGGAATCGGCGCCGTGCTGATGGGGGCCTGCGGCTATTATGTGTCCGAGCGCGCGGTTTTTTTTCTGACGGCGGCGCTGACGCTGCCGGCGCTGGTCCCGCTTTTGCCATTGGCGCGCCTCGATTATTCGCCCCCGGCCGCCGGCGCGCCCCAGGCTGAGCACGCAAGCCCGCTCCGGGCACTCGGCGACCGGAGGCTTTTGATCTTCGCCTGCTGCGTCCTGCTGTTCACCCTCGGCAACGCCGCAATGCTGCCGCTGATCGGCAACACCTTGACCAAGACCGTCGGCAGCGAGGCGAGCCTCGTCATCGCCGCCTGCATCGTGGTACCGCAATTGATCGTGGCGCTCGCCTCACCGGCGATCGGCCGCCTTGCAGAAGCGAGAGGGCGGCGCATCGTCCTGCTGCTCGGGTTTTTGACCCTGCCGATCCGCGGTCTGGTGTTCGCCGCGGCGGCCTCGCCGGTCCCGCTCGTCCTGGTCCAGGCGTTGGACGGCATCGCCGGCGCCAGCCTCGGCGTCATGGTCCCGCTGGTCACCAGCGACGTCGCCGGCCGGTCGGGGCATTACAATCTGGCGCTCGGCTTTGTCGGCTTTGCGATCGGGATCGGCGCCACGGCGAGCACCACCGTCGCCGGCTGGATCGGCGACCGCCTTGGCCAGCCGGTCGCCTTTGCCAGCCTCGCCGTCTTCGGCCTTGCCGCCACCCTGCTAGTGTTGAGCGCGATGCCGGAGACAAAGCCGCCCCATCCCCGCCCCGGCGCGATGGCGCCGCGCCGCCGTAGGTCCGAATAGAGACGCGGCCCTCACCCACCCGGCCGCAACAGCTCCGGCGGGTGGCGGACAACCGTGCGGCGGCCGTGCTTGAAGACGGCGAGCGGCGCGCGGATCTGGGCGATAGCCTGCTCTGGGCTTGCCGCGTCGATGACGACGATGTCGGCCGGGTTGCCGAGGGCGATGCCGTAATCCTGCAGTCCCAGCAACCGGGCCGAGCGCTCGGTCAGCATCGCGAAGCATTCGCGCAATTGCTCGGGCCGGCCCACCTGCAACACATTGGCGTGCAGATTGGCCATGCGGATCAACGAACAGTCGCCATAGGGAGTGACCGGGTTCAGCACGTTGTTGGTCGACAACGAGCAGTTGACGCCGTGCTCGACGAGGAAATTGGCGTCGGCCACACCCCGGCGGATGTTGTGGTCCTGGTCGCGGCCCATCACGAACAGATCGGTCAATGGCAATACGGTGACCGCGACCCCAGCATCGGCCATGCGCCGGGCAATCGCCGCGAGCCGGTCGGGCGGCATTGTCGACAATTTCGCCATATGGCCGACCGTGACCCGCCCGCCGCGGCGGTATTGCTCGGCCAAATCGCAGACGAGGGGCACGTCGAGTTCGTCAGGCCCGTCGCCGACATCGAGATGGAGGTCGACATCGGCGTCGTACTGATGCGCCAGCTCGAAGATGCGGCGGATCTGGCCCTGATGGTCGGGATCGTAGCGCGGCGCGCCGCCGATCGCCTTGGCGCCGCGTTTGAGCCCTTCGACCAGCAGTTCCTCGACGCCGGGGTAATTGGTCAGCCCGTCCTGTGGAAAAACGCAGATCTCGATGTCGATCGCCCATCGGTAATCGCCGATCAGCGATTGGACGCCGTCAAAGCCGCGCATGCCGATCGCCGGGTCGACCTCGACCTGGGTGCGCATACGGGTCGTGCCGTTGACGATGCAGTCTTCGAGGGTCTGCGCCGCCCGCCTTCGGGTGTCTTCGACGGTCAAATCCTTTTTGATCTCGGCAACCCGCTTCATCGGGTTGATGCGCCGGCCGGCTTCGGCCGGCAGGCGGTCGATCAGCCGCGACTTGTCGAGGTGGATGTGGGTCTCGATCAGCCCGGCGCAGGCGAGCCGGCCGCCGGCGTCATAGCTCTCGCCCGCCTCGCCGAGCCCGTGCCCGACAGCCGCGATCCGCCCGCCCTCGACGCCGATGTCGACCGGCTCCGCCCCCGGCCGGTCGGCGAGCCTGGCGTTGCGTACGATCAGATCCATCGCGGGCCCTCTTTGTCGGATCGGATGTTCGGAGCGCGAGCATAAGGTCGCCCGGCGCCGCATGGGAAGCACCGGAAGTCCCCGACGCAGTCCAACGCGAGAGCCGCGCCGGTTGACCCGATCGTCCGAAGCCCCGATCCTCGTTATCGGCGCGTGCTCGCCGGTTGCATCGCCGGCC
This sequence comes from Allostellaceae bacterium, assembly GCA_035570935.1. Taxonomy (GTDB): domain Bacteria; phylum Pseudomonadota; class Alphaproteobacteria; order ATCC43930; family CGMCC-115725; genus AP-15. The sequence goes on along the minus strand of DATMKU010000192.1, from coordinate 22,925 downwards.
GCGGTGCGCGCGACGGCTCAACGGTTGGCATCGCGGGAGGGACACCAGTGACGGAGCGCGTCTTTGACGGGTTGAAGGTGATCGACTGCGCCAGCTTTATCGCCGGGCCGGCGGCGGCGACGGTGATGTCCGATTTCGGCGCCGCGGTCGTCAAGATCGAGCCGCCGGGCGCGGGCGACCCCTACCGCCGCCGGGCGCAGGCGCCGATCGGGCCGGGCCTCGCCGGCAACCCGGGTTTTGTGCTCGATGGGCGCAACAAGCGCAGCCTGGCGCTCGACCTGCGCCAGCCGGAAGGGCAGGCGGTGCTGCACCGGCTGGTCGCCGAGGCCGACGTGTTCATCACCAACTACCCGCCGCCGGTGCGGCGCCGGCTCGGCATCACCTACGAGGAATTGGCGCCGCTCAACCGGCGCCTGATCTACGCCTCGTTCACCGGCTATGGCGAGACCGGCCCCGAGGCTGACAAGCCCGGCTTTGACGCGACCGCATGGTGGGCGCGCTCCGGGCTGATGCACCTGGTGCGCGCCGGCGAGGAAGCGGCCCCGGCGCGCTCGTTGCCGGGCATGGGCGACCATCCCTCGGCGATGGGGACCTATGGCGCGATCGTCACGGCACTCTATCAGCGCGAGCGCACCGGCAACGGCGCCTATGTCGGCTCGTCACTGCTGGCGAACGGGTTGTGGGCCAATGGCTGCTCGGTGCAGGCGGCATTGTGCGGCGAAAAAGTGGTCCCGCAACCGCCGCGCGAGCGCGGCGTCAATGCGCTGCGGATTCACTACCGCTGCCGCGACAACCGCTGGATCCTGCTGTCGATCGCCGCCGACGAATGGCGCTGGGACAGGTTCAAGGCCTGCGTCGGCGCGGACCTGCTCGACGACCCGCGTTTTGCGACGCACGCCTTGCGCGAGGCCAATGCGCCGGTATTGATCCCGATCCTCGACGGCATCTTCGCGGCTCGCGACCAGGCCGATTGGCGCCGTATTCTCGACGAGACCGGGCTGATTTTCGGCATCGTCGCCGACATGGACGAGATCCACGAGGACGCCCAGATCCTGGCGAGCGAGGCGCTGGTGCCGTTTACCGACGGCAGCTCGCTGACCGTGAACAGCCCGTTGTGGATCGCCGGCCAGGAGAAACTGCCGCCGCGCCCGGCCCCGAGCGTCGGCCAGCACAGCGAGGAGGTGCTGCGCGAAATGGGCTACGCGGCGACCGAGATCAGGGCGATGCGCGAGGCCGGCGTGATCGGCTGAATACCGCGAATACGGTCACGGTCCGCCGCGTTGTCATTGCGAGGAGCGGCGCGACGAAGTAATCCCGGGCCGGTCGTGCCCACTCCATCGGGATTGCTTCGCGGAGTTTATCCTCGGGCCGGCCTGCGGCCGGACCCGTGGGCTCGCAATGGCAACGCAATGCTGTTTCGAGGCGTCTGCTAGCCGTCGATAACGGCGATCGCCTCGATCTCGATCATCGCGTCGGGGTCGGCGAGGCGGCTGATCTCAACCGTCGTCGAGGTCGGCGTCGCCGGGCCGAAATAGCGCATCCGCATGTCGGGGTGCTTGGCGAACTCCTCGTAATTGGTGACGAAGGTATTGGTCTTGACGATGTCGGCAAGGGTGGCGCCGGCGGCTTCGAGGCAGGTCTTGATGTTCTCGCCAACCTGCTCGATCTGGGCGCGCATGTCGCCCTTGCCGACGCAAACCCCTTGCGCGTCGCGCGCCAGCTGGCCGGCGACAAAGATCATCTTGCCGGTGCCGCTGACGGTGACGACCTGGCTGTACCTCGCCTGGCCGTCGACCATGCGGACATGGATGCCGTGTGGCTGAATCTTTTCGCGCTTGATCGCCATGATGTCCCCTTCACGTATAATGCCGCTTGGATGATACGCCGCGCGCGAGCGCCGCGACAATCTGAGCGAGGTTTTTCATGTCACTCGTCAATCTGCGCCACGGGATCTTTCTGCCGCCGTTTCATCCGAACGAGGAAAACCCGACCCAGTGTCTGGAGCGCGACCTCGAACTGATCGCGTGGCTCGACAAGCTCGGCTTTCACGAAGCCTGGATCGGCGAGCATCATTCGGCCGGCTACGAGATCATCAGTTCGCCCGAGATCTTTATCGCCTTTGCCGCCGAGCGCACCCGGCACATCCGTCTCGGCACCGGGGTCGTCTCGCTGCCCTACCACCACCCGATGATGATCGCCGACCGCATCGTCCAGCTCGACCACATGACCCGCGGCCGGGTCATGTTCGGCGCCGGGCCGGGCCTCCTTGCCGGCGACGCGATCATGATGGGCATCGACCCGATGACCCAGCGCGACCGAATGGCCGAGGGGCTGGACGCGATCCTGCGCCTGTTCAAAGGCGAGATCGTCACCGAGAAGACCGACTGGTACACGATGGAAGGGTGCCGCCTTCACCTGCTGCCCTACACTCAGCCCTATCCCGAGGTGGCGGTTGTCAGCTCGAATACGCCATCGGGCGGGCGGCTCGCCGGCAAGTATGATCTCAGCATGATTTGCGTTGCCGCGACCAATCCGTTCGGCTACGAGGCGCTGGCGTCGAACTGGCAGATCGCATGCGATGTCGCCGCCGAGCACGGGCGGGAAATGGACCCGAGCCGGCTACGCCTCGTCGGCCCGATGCACATCGCCGAGACCCGCGAGCAGGCCTTTGCCAATGCACGCTGGGGGTTCGAGCGTTACCTCGGCTACGCCAACAACAACCAGCCGCGCTTTATCGTGCCGAAGGGCGAGGACCCGCTCGAATGGTTTGTGGAAAACCGCTATGGCGTATGCGGCACCCCGGACGACGCAATCGCGCTGATCGAGCGGCTGCAGGACAAACAGGGCGCGTTCGGCGCTTTCCTGCATCAGGCGCATAACTGGGCCGATTGGGAGGCGACCAAGCGGTCCTACGAGCTGTACGCCCGCTACGTGATGCCTCATTTCAGCCGGGCCAACGCGCCGCGCACCGCGTCCTATCAATGGTGCGGCGACAACCGCACCGAGTTCAGCGCCAAACGCCAGGCGGCGGCGAAGGCTATGTTCGACCGCCACGAAGCCGAGCAGCGCGCCGCCCGCGAACTGGCCGACGCCGCCCCCGGCATCGCCCGCCCCGCTCGCGGCCGCGAAGCGTGGTGAAGCCACCGGAGCGCCGTGGACGGGCTATGGTGGACCAAACCAATCGATCGACTGACCGTGCGGACCGGTCCACGCCAGCGCCGTTCCGTTTAGGCGTCATCAGGAAGAGTCCGTGCCGCGGCGCGGGCGGCGCCGACTTGGCATAGTCGGGAAACAGCCCCGGCGCCTCGTTGCTGATCCATACCGCGCCGGTCCGCCGCATGATCTCCGCGAACCGGTCGCGCCGCTCTTGCGAGGTGACATAGGCGAGCACAGCGGTGTGGAACACGACGAGCGTCGCGTTCGTTGGCGCCGTCGCCAGCAGCGGCTCAAGATCGGTCAGCAAGTCGCCCTTGACCACCCTCGGCGGATCGGAGCGCGCAACCTCGATGGCGGCGCGCAGCCGTTGCGCCCGCTGCTCCTGGCCCGGCCAGATCAGCGCCTCCAACCACTGGACCTGATCCTCGGACGACAGGTCGACGGGGTTCAAGTCGAGGCCGAAACGCCACACGATCCGGGGAACCTTCACCGGAAGCGGGACCAAGTCATTCACCTTGCAATCAAAGACCGGCGCCGATTGGTCCGGCGGCTCGATGCGCCTTTCGCCGTAATCATAGCCGTAAAGGTCGGGCAGCAGGCAAAGACCCGCCGACGCGCCAACCTCGATCAGCGCCAGCGGTTGCGGCAATTGCGCGAATAGCGGCAGCAGGACGCTGCAGCGGGCGGGCTCGTTGGTCTGCGTCGTCCGCGACAGCATCACCCCGCGGATGCTGCTGTGCTCTCGCCGCACGACCGCGATCAGTTGATCCGCGTCTTCGGGAACGCCGCACAGATGCTTTACTGCCGCAAGAAACAGGTTCGGCTGGCGGCGCTCCGCCGGTAGGCTCGCGATAAAGGCCAGGAGTTCCGGCGAGGCGGCAACCGCCAGCGACAGCCGCTCGTAAATCTCCGAAGCACCCCGCGCTTCGTCGACCGCAAAGGCCGTGTAACGACCGGAGATTTGTGGCAATTCGCTCGATGAGTAGGTCATCGCTGGTCAGCCCGAGAAGCCGCGTCGAGGTGAACGCGGACGCTCGCCTGCGCGCGCCAACGGGTGTAAAGCTTTGGCGGCCATTCTGCAATTTTCCCCGCCGGACGCGGTGGCGGCGGGTCGCCCGGCCGCCCGGCGTCGCTCCCGTGAGGATCACGAACATGTCTCCCGCTTTTATGGCCTCTCGGTTTCTCCTCGTCGTCCCGTTGCTGGCCGCCGTTGCCGCGCCGGCGCCGGCGGCCGATCCCGGCGGCGGCGGTTGCGACACCTGCAACGTCGTCAGCGAAAAGGCGCTGTCGCTCGATCTGGCTCAGGCCATCGCCCAAGGTGCGCTCGCGAAATGCCGGGCCGACGGCAACCATGTCAGCGTCACCGTCCTCGATCGCGACGGGCTGCTCAAGATCGCCTTTCGCGACAACGGCGCAGGGCCGCACACGATCGTCACCAGCCGCCGCAAGGCCTTCACCTCGGTGACCTTCAAGCAGCTTTCCGGGCAATGGGCGCATCGGGTGTTGACCGATCCCGCGATCGCCGGGCTCAAGGACACCGCCGGCACGATCGCACTCGGCGGCGGCGTGCCGATCAAGGCCGGTACCGAAGTCATCGGCGCGATCGGGGTCAGCGGCTCGCCAGGCGCCGACAAGGACGAGGCCTGCGCCAATGCCGGCATTGCCGGGGTCGCTGACAAGCTCAAATGAGACTGCGCCGACTGCGCATGGAATCCGTCGCCGAGCCAAGCCGGCACGCCGACGAAAGCGAGGCTCGATGCCCGACAAAGGCGCGCCGGTATTTCTCGACTACGATCAAGCCGCACTCGACGCGGCCTACGACCAGGCCGCGTATGCGCCCAATCGCGAGCAGCTGATCCGGCGCCGGATTTGCGACAGCGCCGCGGCCCGCGCCCGCGTCGGTGCCCCCGAGCGGGTCCCTTATGGGACGGCCGAGATCGAGAAGCTCGACATCTACCGCGCGCCGCGTGGTCGAGGCCCGGTCTTCGTCTTTATCCATGGCGGGGCGTGGCGCAGCGGCCGCGCCGAGGAATGCGCGCCGCCGGCCGAAATGCTGGGCGCCGCCGGGGCGCATTACGTCGTGCCTGATTTCAGCTGGGTGCAGGACGCGGGCGGCAATCTGATGGTGCTCGCCGATCAGGTATGCCGGGCAATCGCCTGGGTCTATCGCAACGCCGCCTGTTTTGGCGGCGACCCGAGCCGGCTTTATGTCTGCGGTCAGTCCTCGGGCGGGCATTTGGCGGCGGTCGCGCTGACCACCGACTGGCGACGCGATTTCGACCTGCCGGCGGACATCATCAAGGGCGGCCTGTGTATCAGCGGCATGTACGAGCTGGCGCCGGTGCGGCTGTCGAAGCGCAGCGCCTATGTCGCGTTCGACGATGCGACGGTCGAGGCGTTGAGCCCGCTGCGCCATCTCGACCGGTTGCGGGCGCCGGTTGTCGTCGCCTACGGCACCTGCGAGACCCCGGAGTTCCGGCGCCAGAACCGCGAATTCGCGGCGGCGGTCGCGGCTGCCGGCAAAAGCGTGCGGTTATTGGTCGGCGAGCACTACAACCATTTCGAATTGCCGGAGACGCTCGCCAATTCTTACGGCCTCTTGGGCCGGGCGGCGCTCGAATTGATGGGGCTGAAGTGATGAGTGCGATCGACCTGCGTTCGGACACCGTGACCCGGCCGTCGCCCGGGATGCGCCAGGCGATGGCGGCGGCGCCGGTCGGCGACGACCAGTACGGCGAAGACCCCTCGGTCAACCGGTTGCAGGAGCGGGTCGCCGACCTGCTCGGCAAAGAGGCGGCGCTGTTCGTGCCGAGCGGGACGATGGCGAACCAGATCGGGCTCAAGGTGCTGACCCGGCCGGGCGACGAGGTCGTGCTCGGCCACGAGGCGCACATCGTCTGGCATGAATCGGGTGCGGGTGCTGCGAATTCCGGGGTGCAGTTCGCCCCGGTCGGGCAGGGCGGGCTGTTCACCGCTGCCGATCTCACCGCGGCCCACAAGCCGGCGGGGCACATCGTATTTCCACCGACCACGCTGGTCGCGGTTGAGAACACCCATAATCGCGGCGGCGGGGTGGTCTTCCCGCAACCGGATGCGGTTGCGGTCTGCGCCGCGGCGCGCGAGCTGGGGATGGCGAGCTATCTAGACGGGGCGCGGCTGTTCAACGCCGCGGCGGCGTCGGGCCGCAGTCTCGCCGAACTCGCCGCACCCTTCGACCTCGTTTCGGTCGCGCTGTCAAAGGGCCTCGGCTGCCCGGTCGGCAGCCTCGTCGCCGGCGGCCGGCGGGAGATCGCCCGCGCCCATCGCGCGCGGCGCATGTTCGGCGGCGCGATGCGCCAGTCCGGCATCCTCGCCGCCGCGGGGTTGTGGGCGCTCGACCACAATTTCGACCGGCTCGCCGAGGACCACGCCAACGCCCGGCTGTTGGCCGAAGGGCTGGCGGGATTGCCCGGTATCCTGCTCGACCTCGCGACCGTGCAAAGCAATATCGTGATTTTCCACATGGCGGCGCACACCCCCGACGCCGCGACGATCGTGGCGCGCGCCGCGGAGGCCGGGGTGCTGGTCTCGGCTTTTGCCGCGCGCACGGTCCGCGCCGTGACCCATCTCGACGTCAGCCGCGAGCAATGCCGGCTTGCCGCCGATCTTCTCGCCCAAATCGTCGAGAACAGCCGCGGCGGTTGAAGAATAGTGAGGCCGCCGGCCGCGACAGAGGCCGGCTAGGGTGTGGTTTCGATTTCCTGCAGCAGCTTGCGCAGCTCTTGGGCGAGGTCGGGCTCGCGATCCTTGCGCGAGGTGACGTAACCGTCGTCGGCGGTGGCGTCGTCGGCGGGAGCGCTGCGCACCCGTTCCAGAACCGCGGTCAGTGCCGCAACCGCGTCGCGTAGCTGCGCCATCGCCGCGGTGTCGACGGCGTTGTCCTTGGCCCCGGTCAGCTGGCGCAATTCGGTGGCGCGAAACGCCGCCTCGAGGGCTTCGATCGACGCGGTCGTGGTTGTCGCGAGCCCATCCGTCGTCGTCGACAGGCGCTCGATCGCGTCGAACAGCGCGCGATGGCCTTGTTCGAGAACGGTGACGAGGCGTTCCGGAATTTGCAGTGCCGCGGCAGGCGTCGCGGCGTCGCGCGGCGGGCCGGCGGCACGTGCGGTTTCGAGGAGTTCGGTCGCCCGGCGCAGAAGCCCGGCCTCGACCGGCTCGGCCGGCAGGCGTGAGATCATTTCGATCAGCGGCTCGGCCGTGACATCGACCGCGATCCGGGCGAGCAGGGCGAGCAGCACCAGCCCGGCGACGGCCAAGGCGGCGGGCACGGTCGGGATCGGGCCGGGTAGGACCGGCAGCGGGCCATGCTGCTGCGCCGCGCCTAAAACCGCGCCGGCGGCCAGCACAAGCAATGCGCTGAAAAAATGGGCGCGCGCGGCGTCGATGTAATAAAGCCGCGCGACCTCGCGCCTTGCCTCTCGCGGCTCGAACCGGCCTTGCAGGACAACCGTGCCGTCCGCTGGCGCCGGCCTCGGCTGCACCGCAGCCGGGGGCGGGATCAGCCGCCGCAATCCGCTCCGCTCAAAGGCCGCCGTCCAGTCGGGCCGCGCCGGACCGTGATGAGGCGGGTTGCGATCGAGATGCCGGCGCAGGCGCAACGCCTCGGCGACCAGGCCGCCCGATGTCAGCAGGATCGCGCACAGCGCGTAAACCGCAAGCGCCGCCGCAACCAACGTTGGCAGCAGCGGCATCAAGCCGGGCAAAATCGCGGCGGGCGGCGCCAGGCTCAGCGCCGGCCGCGCGAGCGAGGCGACCGCGGCAGCCGCTACAACGGCGCTCGACAGCATGTTGATCCAAGGGCGCATAGCAAGTCCCAGTTCGGCGGGGAAACTCGAATAATTGTGGCGCAGCGCCGATCGGCGGGCGAGGTATCCTGCCGCCCTATCCGACAGTGGAAGCGACAGCGCGGCGTCGTTCGCATTATGCCGCGACCGCGACAACAAACCGTAAATATGCGCCTTAAATTGGAAGGAATTGTGGCGTTCGGCAGCCGGCGGCTGGGTTCGCCAGCCGCTGACGCCGAGGGCCGGCGATGCTATGGATGGATGACGGTTTCGTTGCGGCTGATGACAAAAGCCTCGCGGCGCTCGACAAAATCGCCGACGACCTCGGCAAAGGCTTCCGGCCGGTCGGTGCTGATCGCATGCCCGGCGTCATAGACCAGCACCAGGTTGCAATTCGGCAGCAGCGTCTTGTAGTGGCGCCCCATCTCCGGCGGGATCACCCGGTCGAGCGTTCCGAACAGCACCAGGGTCGGGACCGCGAGGGTTGCCAGCAGCACTTCGAGATCGGGGTCGCGGTCGGGTCCGCGCAGCCGCGCCACCAACCGCCCGGTCTGGGCTCGCACCGCCGGGTCAGGCGGCGGGGGCAGCGTCACCCGCTCGGGATGGGCGTAGAGCCGGCGCGCCATCTCCTCGGGCGATCCGGAGGGCGGTTCGCTGCCCTCGGGGCGGATCGCCGCCGGCGCTTCGAGAACCAGTGCCTGCACCTGATCCGGCTGCTGCGCCGCGAGCCACAGCGCCGTCTTGCCGCCGAAGGAGGTTCCCATCAGGTTGAACTTGTCGAAGCCGAGCTTATCGACCGCCTCTGCCATCGTCGCCGCCAGCTCGGCCTGGCTTCGCGTGCGCGTGTTCTCCGACGACGTACCAAAGCCCGGCATCTCGAGCGCGACGATCCGGAATTGCCGGCTCAAGAGATCGTGTCCCGGCGTCAGCCGCAATCCGCCGGCGCCGTGCAGATGCACCAGCGGCGGCCCCGCCCCCGCGGCCATATAGCGGATGCGAAAGCCGTCGGCCTCGACATGGCCCTCGCGAAACGCCTCTCCCGCCTGTGTCACGATCGGTGCTTCCTCATTTGACGCGGACCGCCGCTAAACATCGCGAATGTGCGGCAAAACCTTTTTGCCGAACAATTCGAGAGACTGCATCAAAAAGCTCAAATCGGCGGCACCGGGGATCTGGAACATCAGGTCGATGACCCCGGCCCCGCTTTCGGCCCGGCAGCGCTTGATCTGCTCGACGATGGTATCCGGTCCGCCGCAGAAATTGATCGGCAATGTGCCGCCAATTGCTGGTGTCCTGGTCTCGCCGGCGATGTTGCGCCGGTCGAGCTGCACCAGCGCATCGCGCACGCCGGCCGGCAGCGGGAACGAGTCGCGCGGTCCCCGGCGCGCTTCTAACAGATCCTGCGCCGCGCCGTCCGTTTTCGCGAGCAGGATGTTGGCGCGGTAGATGATGTGCTCCGGCGCCGGCTGCCAGCCATATTGCGCACACTGCTCACGATAATAACGCACCGCCCTGCCCATCACCTCGAACGGGCCATAAGCGACGCCGAGCCCGAGCTGATGGCGCGCAGCCAGCGCGCAGGATTCACGGCTGGCGCCAAGGGCGTAGGTCGGCGGGTGCGGCTGCTGCATCGGGCGCGGCCACACCGAGACCGTGCGGAACCGGAAATGGCGACCCTGCCAGCCGAAGGCTTGCGGCTCGGTCCAGGCTTTGAGGATCAGTTCGGTCGCCTCGGTGGTGCGCTCGCGCGCTTCCTGCGGGTTGAGGCCATAGGTCAAATACTCGCCGGTGACCCCGCGCAGCAGCCCGACCACCAGCCGACCGGGCATCATATTGTCGAGCATTGCGAGGTTTTCAGCCACCTGCACCGGGTTGCTCTGCGACACGATCGGGCCGAGCACGGCGATCTTTATCCGTCGCGAACAGGCCGCCAAATACGCCGCCGATACCGTCGGGGCCGGCGTCAGGCGATGCGGCGAATAGTGGTGCTCGGCGACGCTGACCCAGTCGAAGCCCAACGTCTCGACAAGACCGAGCCGCTCGACCATCCCGCTGTAGGAACGGGCTCCGGCGGCGCCGTCGTAATTATCGGGCGCCACCGGCCACCGCGCCGGCAATTGCCGCGGCGGCTGATAGTGGCCTGTCTCGAAATACGAAACCTTCATGACCCGCCTCGCCGTCAAACCCCGCGAATGCGCGGCAGCACCTTGTCGGCGAAGAGTTCGAGCGAATGCACCAGGCGGCCGGTGTCGGGTGCACCCGGGTTTTGAAAGGCGAGATCGAGCACGCCGACGCCAACTTCCTCGCGGCAGCGCTTGATCTGCTCGACGACCGTGTCGGGGCCGCCGTAGAACGACGTCGGCAATACTCCGCCGACATTGGGCGCCCGCGCCTCGCCCGCGACATTGCGCTGGTCGAGCTTTAAGAGCGCGTCGCGCACCCCCGCCCGCATCGGGAAGGGTGCGGTGCCATGGCGCTGCTTTTCGAGCAGCTCCTCGGCTTCCTCGTCGGTCTCGGCGAGCAGGATGTTCGCCCGGTAGAGCATCTGCTCCGGGGCCGGCTCCCAGCCCCACCGGGCGCATTCGTCGCGATAGTAGCGCGTCGATTTGGCGACGACCGGGAACGGCGCGAACGAGACGCCGAGGCCGATATGGTGGCGCGCGGCGAACTCGCAGGATTCGCGGCTGGTGCCGAGCGAATAGGTCGGCGGCAAGGGCTGCTGCAGTGGCCGCGGCCACACCGAGACCGTTCGGAACTGGTAATGGCGGCCCTGCCACCCGAAAGGCTGCGGTTCGGTCCAGGCTTTGAGGATCAGCTCCATGGCCTCGGTGGTGCGCTCGCGCGCCTCCGCCGGGTTGAGATCGAACGTCAGGTACTCGTTGGTGGTGCCGCGCAACAACCCGACGACAAGCCGCCCCTCCGACAGAGTGTCGAGCATCGCCAGCTCCTCGGCGACCTGCACCGGGTTGCTTTGCGACACGATCGGGCCGAGGACGGCGATCTTTATCTTTTTCGACCGGGCGGCGATGTACGAGGCCGAAACCGCCGTATTGGGCGTCAGGATGCGCGGCGAATAATGATGCTCGGAGAGGCTGACCCAGTCGAAGCCGAGTTCCTCGACATGGCGGACCCGGTCGACCATTCCCTGATAGGCCTGCGCGCCGGTCTCGGGATCGTAAGCCACGGGCGGCACGGGCCACTCGGCCGGCATCGACGGCGGCACCTGGTAGCGCGCGGTTTCAAAATATGAGACTTGCATGGCCCACCATCGACGCAGGAAAGCAGCGCTTAACTTGCATTTTGCGACGACAGCCGCGGCGGCGCAAGCCGCGGCCCGATCCGGTGCATGGCGGCCCGGCTGGCTCGCCAGCGGGGTCGCGCTTTCCAACCGACGCGCGGTCGGCAACCCGCCCGCCGCAGCCATCGCGGCACAGCTTCAGGGTCACGAAAATCGGTCTCGGCAACGGAATCGATCATGCAGCCGGTTGATTAGGTTATGGGTTGTCGAGCCCATCCCTGGCATATCGGCTTGGGCAAACGAACAAAGGAAAAAAATCGCTGTTGATTTTGGCCGCACTCTGCGCTGAGAAAGCGTCAGCACCTGGAAGTATAGGCGCCTTCACAAGATCACCGGGGGATGCTGAAGGACCATCGGAATTCCGACGACCGTCATGAAAGCCCGCTTTCACGCTGCCGCCGAAAACGAATCTGTTTTTAGAACAGGAACAAAGCGATGCCGCACTACCCCAAGTATACAACCACGGTGATCGGTGCGTACAGCGTGCCCCGATGGTACGAGCCTCTCGATCGTCTTGTAACGATGGGACAGCTATTGCCGGCGGATATGAGCGACGTTCAATTCCGGGTCATGCAGGCGGCAATTTTGGACCAGGAGACGGCGGGGATAGACGTGATTACCGGCGGTGAGGCGCATCGGCGGACCCACAACCGCCATTCGCCGCCGAACGCCATGCTCAATCATTTTTGGCAGAAAATTCCTGCCCTCCAAGGCGTCACCCGACCAAAGCCGATCACCGAATACGATCCGAACGTCACGCACCCGGCGGCAATTTGTAAAGGGCTGATCTCCGACACGACGGATCTCGGTCTTGTCGAAGAGTTCCAGACTGTTTCAGCGTTTGCGCGAAAACCGATCAAAATCACGATGACCGGGCCACATTTTCTAACGACCGTTGTTTACGACGAGCACTACAACGATTCGACGCGCATGATGCTGGATGCTGCGAAGCTGTTGCATAATAATTTCATCAGACTGGCTGCCGCTGGATGCAAGCATATACAGATCGATGAGCCTTACTTGACCCCGCCAACCGACGACGAAGTTCGAAAGGCGGTTGATGCGATTAACCTCACGATCGAAGCCCTGCCCGCCGATGTCCACGTCTCAACCCACATATGCCAGGGCAATTACGCCGTTGGCCCAGATTACGATGGGCAGATTGGACATCGTTATTTCGACACCGGTCGCTACAAGGCCGATCTGATTTGTCGAATAGAGTGCGATTCACTGCTGATCGAGCACGATCGGGTAGATAGTTTCGAAGGTTTGCTCGGAAATAAGCAACTCGGCGTGGGTGCGGTCGATGTTCAAGCTCCAAACATCGAAACCGGTGCGCTGGTCGCCGAACGAATCGCCGCCCACCGATGGCTTGCGCCCGAGCAGACCATCATCACCAGCACCTGCGGGTTCAACCATCTGCCGCGGCACATTGCGTTCGGCAAGATGCGGGCCATGATCGAGGCCAAGGCAATTCTCAGTGCTGAAAAGCGATGAGCGGCGATCGAACCCGGCGCGAGCGGATCGAACACCGGTTGCGAGCCACCGAGGAGAGGTTTCGGCTCGCTCAGGCAGCGAGCGGCATCGGTTGGTTCGAATGGGATCTGACGACCGATGAGTGGGAATGGACACCCCATGTCGGGGTCCTCTTCGGTCTCGACCCAACCGCGCCGAGGCGCGCGTTCGGCGAATGGCAATCGGCTATCTTTATCGATGATGTGCCCAAGCTGCGTTCGGCGGTTGAAGCCGCCGAGCGGAGCGGCGCCTTTTACGTCGAATTTCGCGTCCGGCACTCGGATCGCAGCGTCCATTGGATCGCCGGCAAGGGCGAGGCCACACAGGACGCGACCGGCAACACGCGCTGGGTGGCGGGCGTCTATTACGAGATTACCGACCGCAAGCAGCTGGAGGCACGACTGCTTGCACTAAACGAAACCTTAGAGGCGCGCCTCGGCGAGATCCGGGAAGAGGCCCGCACTCTTGAAATTCTCAACCGCACCGGAGCCGCGCTCGCCAGCGAGTTGAGCTTGGAACGGCTCGTCCATATGGTCACCGACTCCGGTGTCGAACTGTCGGGCGCTCAATTCGGTGCTTTTTTTTATAACTTGGTCAACGAGGCCGGAGAGGCCTGTGCGCCATCCGCATTGTCGGGCGCGCCAGGCGAGGTTCTTGCAGATTTCCCGATGCCTCGCAATACGGCGCTGTTCGAGCCGACCTTTAGGGGATTGGGGCCGGTCCGTTCCGACGACATCTTGGCCGACCCCCGATACCGACAACATCCACCCCACAGCGGAACACCCGACGGACATTCGCCCGTCCGCAGTTATCTCGCGGTGCCGGTCGTTTCCCGATCGGGCGAAGTTCTCGGCGGATTGTTTTTCAGCCACTCCATGCCGGGTATTTTTACCGAGCGAGCCGAGCGCATTATGCTCGGGGTCGCAGCGCAAGCCGCGATCGCCATCGACAATGCCCAATTATACGAGGCCAGCCAACGAGAGCTCGACGCGCGGCGGATCGCCGAGCAACAGCTTCAAAACCTGAACGAGACCCTCGAACAGCGCGTTGCGCAAGAAGTCAACCAGCGACGGCAAGCCGAGGAGGCTTTGCGCCAGGCACAAAAATTGGAGGCTGTCGGACAGCTGACCGGCGGTATCGCTCACGATTTCAATAATCTGCTGACCGTCATCATGGGGAATCTGGACCATCTGGAGCGCATTCTGCCCAATGACCAGAGATTGAACAGGATTATTGGTGCAGCCCAGAGGAGCGCCTCGCGAGCGGCTATGCTCACCCAGCGTCTGCTGGCCTTCTCGCGGCGCCAGCCGTTAGCGCCAGAGGTCGTCGCGGTGAACAAGCTTGTGGCCGGCATGTCGGATCTGCTTCACCGAACGATCGGGGAAGCGATCCAAGTGGAGACAGTCTTGGCCGGCGGGCTTTGGCCTACCTTCGTCGATGGCAATCAACTCGAAAATACGCTGATCAACCTCGCGGTCAATGCGCGCGACGCAATGCCGGAGGGTGGCAAGCTGACGATCGAGACCGCCAACTCCTATCTCGATGAAGCCTATGCCGCCATGCATATCGAAGTCGAGCCCGGTCAATATGTCGGCATTTTCGTCACCGACACCGGCGTCGGCATGACCGGCGAGGTTATCAGCCAGGTATTCGAGCCGTTCTTTACGACGAAGGAAATTGGCCACGGCACCGGATTGGGACTGTCGCAGGTATATGGTTTCGTCAAACAGTCGGATGGGCACGTCAAGATATACAGCGAAGTTGGCGAGGGCACGACGGTAAAGCTTTATCTGCCCCGCTATCGGGGATCAGGAGCTCTTGGCGATGAAAGTATGGCAAAGCGGGAATTGCCGCGCGGTCGCGCGGAAACGGTACTCGTTGTCGAGGATGACCCCGATGTTCGCGACTACACGAGCGAGATTGTCGGTGATCTGGGTTATGATGTATTGACCGCCGAGGATGCGCTGAGCGCGTTGAGGTTGCTCGACGCCCACCACCAAATCAGTCTTCTTTTCACCGATGTCGGGCTCCCGGGCGGCATGAACGGTCGGCAGCTTGCCGACCAGGCGCTGCGGCGGCGACCGCGTATCAAGGTGCTCTTTACGACGGGATATGCCCGCAACGCCATCGTCCATCAGGGCCGGCTCGACCCGGGCGTCGAGGTGATTTTCAAGCCGTTTACCTATTCCGATCTGGCAGCCAAAATTCGCCGCGTCCTGGATAGTTGAGCCGCCCGATGATGTCCTCGCCACCCTGGCGCGGCTTTGCACATAAGGCCGCTACTGCACAAAAATAGATGAGATTGCACAAAAAGCGCAAAACAATCATCGATTTTTCAGAGTAGGGTTGACACGGATCCAGTTCGAAAGAATTAACGTCTGGAACATTCAGTGGGAAGAGGTGAGTGACCATTGCCAATCAGCCCCCGTTTGGCTACCTCACAGCCGACTTCTATTGCCCGTTGGCACGCTAATTTAGCTGTCTCCGAAGGTGGAGTATCGAGACACGCAGCACCAAGTTCCCGGTATTGACGCATTAGCGCATCGTTTTCTGCCGCTTTATCGGGTCGATTCCAAATTGATAAGATAATCAGTGCGGCAATAATACCGACTGCAACACCCGTCGCAATCTGGAGATTGCGTTTCACTCTTAAGTCCGCTTTCCTCGGAGAGTTTCCGATACCCTTCCGGGATTGATGTTCAGTCGTCTGCCGATCTCTGCGTATGAGAGATCGGGATCAGCGGCTTTCATCTTTTTGATTTGAGTTCTTATTTTGTCCGTCATCGGAACGGAGGTGATCGGTGCCCGTTGGGCGGGTGGTCGGCGTCCGATTTCGTCTGCCAAGCCATTCAGTTCGTCACAAGGAAGGTTTGTCGCCAAAACCCGCAATCGCGAGGCTACTTCTGGCAGTCTCATCATGTTATTCCTGTAATCAGTCCTTCCGCTTATCAGAGTGTATGATCGAGGTAAATAACGAGCGGTTAAAAAGGGTTTTTGTGCAGAAGCGTGGGTTGCACAAAAATGGTAGGGGATTTATTGAGTTTCTGTGCAAAGTCGCCTGGTGGCGCGCACGGGTCCCGAGAACGCCTTCAAAAAACCGGAGCACGCCTTAAAAAAAAGTGCTGATGTTTTTGGCGAGCATGACGTTCTGGTCGAGCACCAGCCGGCGCGAGGCGATCCGCCAGCCGCCATCGACGCGGCGGAGCAGGTCGCGGCGGGCGCCTACATAGAAATCCTCTTCCGCCTCCGAGCGGTTCTTGTAGACGATGAAATTGCAGCGGACCTCGATCTCGCGGTCGGTTGCACCCGGCGCCACCTCGATGTTGGCGATGAAGTGGCGTGTGCGCGACGGCGGGTCCTCGGCCCAGGCCATGCCGGTGTCGAGCCGCGCGACGCGGGCGGAGAGGCTCGCCTTGTCCTCGTCGAGGATCGCGAACGCGTCCTCGCCCTCCAAATCCTCCTCGACGTAGCGCGCCGGGTCGAGGATCGCGATCGACTTGCTCGCCCGCTGATAGCGGTTGGCGCGCGTCGCCATGCGGTAGCGGAGGTCCTCGGTCAACAGCTCAAGCCATTCGTGAAAACGCCGCTCGTCCAGGAGCCGCGCCTCGCGATAAAGGAACTGCTCGACTTCGCGGATCGCCCCCTCGGTCATATGCAGCCCTCAGTCATCTGCGGCCTGCGCCCTGCGCGGTTGCAACTCGGCCCAGTCGGCACCCGCCATCAATTCGGCCCAGCGGGCATAAAAGTGCCGGTGGTTGTTTTCGCTGATGCGCTGCTCGCTGGCCCAGGCGCCGAGGCTCGCGTCAAAGCGGTCATGGCCCATGCCCATCTGGTTGTTGAGCGCCATCTGCCGCGAGACGACGCCGCGGCAGGTGCGGGTGCATTCCTGCCAATTGTCCATGTCGTCCTGCTCAAAGGTACCCGACGGGCTGAAGCCGCGCACCCCGGCGAATCGCACCTGTTCCTTGACTTCGGCCGGGGCGGCCTTGTCGCAGAACACCCATGACCAGATTTCGGTCTTGTCCGGCCCGCGCGGCTGCCACACGCGGAAGGTGCGCGAGGTGCTGCGCAGGATCGAGAAATGCGGAAAGACGGTGCCGACGATCGGGTTGACCAGCCGGCCGCGCGGCCCCAGGCGCTTTTCGACCTCGGGGCGGATCCGGCGCTCGTATTCCTGAATGACCGGCACCGGCGGGTCGCCGTAATCATTGGCTCCGACGCAGATCAGCATGTGGCCGTTGCCCGGCGAAACCATGCTGCCCTGCGATTTCTGGTTGGCCGTGACGCCGGTGCTGAACCCGGTGGTGATCGCCGAGAGATGCGTCCACTGTACGTGGTACGCGTCGCCACCGAAATTCTCGGCCGGAAATTTCCAGTTGCACGGCACGACCCATTTATGGGTCGCGAGCACCTCGACGCCGCCCTCGCGCCGGTCGAAAAAGACGTCGAGATACCATGCCATCTCGCCGAGATACTGGCGCAGCGGCGGCGCCTTCGGATCGAAGGTCGCAAAGATCAGCCCGCGATGACTGTCGAGCTGCGCCACCGGCACCAATCCCCATTGCCCGCGGTCGAGCGCGTCGTAGTAGAAATCCTTCAGGTGCGGGACGCCGCTCAGGGCCCCGTCGTTGCGATAGGTCCAGCCGTGATAGGCGCAGGTGAAGCTGGCCGCGTTGCCGCTGTCGGCGCGGCACAGGCGGTTGCCGCGATGGCGGCATACATTGAGAAAGGCGTTGATCTTGCCGTGGCTGTCGCGCACCACCAATACCGGGTCTTCGCCCATATAGGTCGTATAGAAATCGCCGGGCTCCGGGATCTGGCTGTCGTGGCACAGGAACAGCCAGCAGCGAGCAAAAATCTGCCTTTGCTCCGCCTCGTAGATTTCCGGCTCGATAAAGATGCGGCGGCTGACCAGCCCGTTTGCGCTGTCGACCAACCCCGCGACATCCCTTGCCATCCCTGCCTCCTCAGCTCGGCAATTTCATACTTCCCCGTGGCCGGGCTTGACCCGGCCATCCACGCCTTCCTTGACAGTATCTACGGAAAGACGTGGATGCCCGGAACAAGTCCGGGCAAGGCGAAATCTATGAGCTAAAGCCATCTGTGATCCTAGACGCGCCGCATCGGGCGCAAGGTCGATCCCGCATCGACCGAAACGACCGATCCGGTGATGCCGCGGGCATTGGCGCGGGACGCCAGAAACACATAAGCGCCGGCGAGATCGGCCGGTTCGAGCGCCAATTGCAATGGGTTGCCGGCGGCGATCCGCTCCCTTGCGCCGGGAATGGCGAATTGCGAGCGATCTTCGAGCGACAATGCCGCGACACTGCGCAGGTCGGTCATCGTGCCGCCGGGGGCGACGCCGTTGACCCGGATTTTCGGCCCCAGCTCGACCGCCAATTGCCGGATGATCCCGACCACCGCATGCTTCGAGGCCGTGTAGATCACCCCACCGCCGGCCGAGGTGAACCCCGCCCCGGACGCGGTGAAAATCATGCAGCCCGAGTTTTTGCCGAGTTCGTCGAGCGCGGCTTTGGCGCCGAGGATGCAGCCCTTGACATTGACCGCGAACAGCTCGTCGCAGGCCGCGGCAAGCTTGTCTTCCGGCATTAGCGCGAGCGGGATGAAGCCGTCGAGCACGCCGGCATTGCCGACAAAGATGTCGAGCCGGCCAAAGGCGGCGACGGTCGCCGCGACGGCGCGCCGGTTGTCGTCGAGCCGGCTGACATCGCCGCCGACCGCCGTCACCTTGTCGCCGAACCGCGCGCGCAATTCGTCGCCGCGGCCGGCGACGCGGTCCATGACCGCGACCCGCGCCCCTTCTTCGACATAGCGCTCGACGACGGCGCGGCCGATCCCCGAGCCGCCGCCCGTCACCAGCGCAACCTCGCCGTCGAGCCAGCCCATCGTATGCCCCTCGCGAGCGTGAACCTCGCCTCAGCGCGTGCGCTTGTATTCGTAGTCTTCGCGCTCGCCATTGCCGACCCGCAGCCCAGAGGGCAGGGGCGGGCGCGTCGTGTTGACCTTGGCGTGCACGTCGAGCGCGGCCTGATCGGCCCAGCGCTCGAGCAATACCAACTTGTCCGGGTTGAGCGCGCTCTGAAACACCTCGAACTGCTCGCAGCCCGGTTCCTTCATGGCCTCGACGCAACGCCCCCGATAGGCCTGCGCCAGTTCGCCGCCCTTGCCGGGTGCGGCGGTGATCGTCACCACCAGTCTCAGCGACATCTTTCCCCTCCCGATCGTTGCCATCACGCGGCATTCCGCAGCGCTCCCGGGCGAGATTGCTTCGCTTTGCTCTCAATGACAACGTCAGCCGCTGTCATTGAGAGGAGCGCAGCGACGAAGCAATCCCGCTGCAACCGGGGCGGGCGCCGAAGGTGCCGCGGCGCCGCCAGCTGGACTCAGTTCAGCCCATACAGGCCCATCGCGCCGCCTGCCATGACCTGATGCTTGGTCTCGGGCGACAGCCCTTCCATGCGGTCCATGATCATCTTCGGCGCCCCGGGAAAGAAGCCGTCGGGGTGTGGGTAGTCGGTTGCCCACAGGATCTTGTGCGGGCCGATGTAGTCGGCGAGCGCCTTGATGCTGCCCTCGACCGGCTCGAACGAGATCCAGCAATTGCGTTGGAAGAGTTCGCTCGGCCGCGTCGTCAACCCGGAATCGTTAAAGCCCTGGTCGTCGAAATGGCGGTCCATGCGGTCGAGCCAGGGCGCGATCCAGCCGCCGCCCGACTCGAGAAAGGCGATGCGGATCTTCGGATGGCGCTCGCACACCCCGCCCCAAATCACGCTCATGCAGGCGAGCATCATCTCCATCGTGTGGCTGATGATGTGGCGCGCACCACGGCCCTCGAACCGGTCGACGCCGACCGTCGGCATGCCGCTCGACGCCCCTTCGTGAAAGCCGATCGCAAAGTCGAGATGTTCCGCCACCTGCCAGAACGGCTCGTAGCGCTCGTCGTGGATCATCTTGTCGCTGTAGGGGTTGGGCCGGATGAAGCCGCCGCGGAAGCCCAGCTCCTTGCGCGCGAACTTCATTTCGTCGATCGCCAGCTCGACCGACTGCAACGGCAGCATGGCAATCCCGAACAGGCGGTCGGGATAAGGCTTGCAATAGTCGGCGAGCCAGCGGTTGTAGGCCCGGCACACCGCCGCAGCCAGCTCAGGGTCATGGATGGCGCCCGAGAACAGCCCGAGGCTCGGATACAGAAAAGCAGCGTCGATGCCGTCGGCATCCATGTCGGGGATGCGCTTGTGCGGGTCGAACCCGCCGGGCTTGCCGTCCTTGTAGGCCATCGTGTCGCCCTCGACGACGCCCTGGCGGGCGCCGACAGCACCGATCCGGCCGATGCCGCGCTGGCCGTCGCCGACTGCGTGCTCCTCGATGACGAGCCGCTCCTTGCCGTTCTCGCCCTTAACGATCCGCGGCGCCCGGTCGCGGAATTTCGGGTCGATGTATTTGTCCCACAGATCGAGCGGTTCGAGAATGTGGCCGTCGGCGTCGATGACGTTGTAAGCGTTGCGCATCACCCGTTTCCTCCTATCGGACCGTGCAGAAGAACCAGCCCAAACGACGAACTAGACTACCAAACAAGCGTTTGGTAGCCGAACGCTACCCTCCCGCTCCGGTTTTGTCAAAGCCGAGCGGCTTGACGATGAATTTGTCGATGCCGAGGCCGCCGGGCGGTGCGCGGCGGCCGGTGCGCCGGGCGCGCGGCTTCGCCGCGGCGAGACCGGCGAGCGCCAGCGAGGTGAATTGCTCGGCGACCTCGCCGATGCCGAGGCGGCCCTGCGGGTCGTACCATTTATACGCCCAGTTCAGCATGCCCAAGAGCCCGTACGACGTCACTTGGATGTCGAGATCACGGCGAAATTCGCCGCTCGCCACTCCTTCGCGCAGAATTTGCTGCCAGCAGCGCTCGTAATCCTTGGGAGAAAAACCGATCATTTCACGGAACCGTCGCTTCACCGCCTCGCGCTCGCGCAGATAGACAAAGAGATGCGGGTAATGGCGATCGAATGCTTCGAGATGAGCCGAGATTGCCCGGCGAAGCTTCTCCGTCGCGGTCAGATCAGCGTCGGCGATCGCCGCGATGGTTTGATACATCTGCGCGATCGGCTCCTTGACCACCAGGTAGAGCAGCGCCTCCTTGCTTTCGAAATGATGGTAGAGGCTGCCCTTGAGAAGGCCGACCTCGTCGGCGATGTCGCGCACCGTGGCGGCGTGATAGCCCTTGGTCCGGAACACCTTCGCCGCCGCCGCAACGATCTCGTCGAGCGTCGCCATCAACCACCCTTCTCCCGCCGCCGCCCTGGCCGCCGCCCTGGCCGCCGCCCGGTCGGCTCGCGCAGCAGCTCGAGCGAGCCTTTACCTTGCCGTTAGAACAGACCATGAACATATAAGCCGACCGCGTTTATAGCATGGGGGGAGATCCCGTGACCATCGCGTTTGCCCGCGCCTATCGCCTGGTCCCGCGCGGTGCCGCCGGGCTTGCTTGCGACGATGACGGGGTGGCGCTCGGCGCCGTGACGCTCGTCGAGGCCGCCATCGACCCGTCAGGCCGGCGCTTTTACCGCATCCGCCCCGGGGCGGAGGTAGCGCAGGCGCTGCGCCTCGCCTACGGGTACGCACCCGACAAAATCGAGCTCTGCCGGCGCGGCCTCGCCGATATCGCGCAGCTGCTGACCGCGGGCGAGCAGGCGCGGGCATGCATCCGCGCGGTGCAGTTCGCCTGCCCGGAGGTATTGCCCGACGCTATGGCAAAGCTGGCTCAGGCGGCGCTGCTACAAAAAGACAACGCCAACTGGGCTGATGAGCCGCGCATCCCTGCCGGCAGCCCCGACGGCGGCGAGTGGACGAATGACGGCGCGGCCGCGGCCGGGACAGAGGCGAGTATTCGTCCGGCCGCGGGAACGGGCCAACCGGAAATCCCGATATTCGGCCCATCGCGGCGCCGCTGAACCCGGTTCAGACGAAAAAGGAGCGCTTCGTCGACGCGCATCTCGCCGATACGCAAAAGGCCGCCGGCCAGCTCGGCGTGCCGGTCGAAAACATCCTCGGAGTGGCCCTGGAGTCGAATTGGGGTGCCAGCCGCATCGCAATTCAGGGCCACAACTTTTTCGGCATAAACTACCCTTGCGACAGGACAAATCCTGGAAAGGAGAATGGTAATGTAACCTGAAACCTTTCGCAGCGATCCAGAGGGTTCGACCCCCTCCCGGTAGAGGCGCAGCCCGCCAGCCGGAAGCGAGTCTTGCATGGGAGGCGGCGACGTCGCTCGTGAAGCGTAGACAGCGGATGCTGAAGCCCTGTGTTAGCCTCGAGATTATGTACCCGCTGAGGCCTTCGGTGTGGGTAGGCCGGGGGCGGTGTCGGCAAGACCGCTAAAGGCGAGGTCTTGCCGGCTCGGCCGGGGTCTTGGAGCAGGGCAAAGGCGTAGGATGGGTCGCCGGGAAACCTGCGAGATCCCGCACGCGCCCACGGGTGCAGCATGCCGGGCAGGGAACGCCGGCTGATCAAGTGTTCCAGGCCTGACGAGCTTCCTCCGCGCTCGTTAGGAGCGCTTCGGCGAACACGAACACAGGAGGGGCGCGTGGGGCCTGCGACCGAAACCATAAGGGACCAGGTTCGCGCGAGCGGGAAGTCGTAGCGCCTTCATAGTACCGACGAAGACGGGGAACCGGGCTCGCCGGGACCCGACGGAGGGAAGGAAGGTGTCATGAGTAGAGAACCGTTGATCTGACACACGGGAGGGGACTCTGCACCCCACAAACCTGTCTACGAACCGACAACGGATAGCCAATTTGGCGAGGATGAAACGGGGGGCGGCGCTGTACTCGCTCCACCACGTCATCGATCTGGACTGGATGATGGAGGCCTATCGGCTGACCCGCAAGGACGGTGCTCCTGGCATCGACGGCGTCACGGCGGCAGACTACGAAGTGAACCTGGAGGCCAATCTTCTGGATCTCATGGATCGCATCAAGTCCGGCCGTTATCGCGCGCCGCCAGTCCGCCGAGCATACATCCCCAAAGCGGATGGCTCGCAAAGGATGCTCGGCATTCCAACCTTCGAAGACAAGGTGACGCAGCACGCCGTGACAATGGTGCTGGAGGAAATTTACGAACAA
>DATMKU010000191.1:0-4555 GCA_035570935.1 Allostellaceae bacterium | reverse complement strand
TCCAAGGAATACAGCGAGCTGAGCCCGATCGTAGAAGAGATGGATGCGCTTGGGCGGGCGCGCGCGGAGCTTGCATCGCTAGCCGAAATGGCCCGGTCGGCCGAGGATTCCGAATTGAAGGCGCTCGCCGAGGAAGAGTTGCAATCTGTGCGCGAGCGGCTGCCCGATCTGGAAAGCAAGGTCAAGTTGTCCTTGCTGCCCAAGGATGCCGACGATGAGCGCAACGCGATCCTAGAGGTTCGCGCCGGCACCGGCGGCGAGGAAGCAGCCCTATTCGCAGCCGAGCTTTTTCGGATGTACCAGCGATATGCGGTGCTGCGCGGTTGGCGCTTTGAGATGCTTGACCTGTCGGAGACCGGGCTTGGCGGCTTTAAGGAGGCGAGCGCTTCGATTAGCGGGCGTGACGTATTCGCCCGGCTGAAATTCGAGTCGGGCGTACACCGCGTCCAGCGGGTCCCCGAGACCGAAGCGGGGGGGCGCATTCACACTTCCGCGGCCACCGTCGCCGTCTTGCCGGAGGCGGAGGAAGTCGACATCAAGATCGACGAAAAGGATTTGCGAATAGACGTGTTCCGCGCCAGCGGGCCCGGCGGCCAATCGGTGAATACGACCGACAGCGCCGTGCGCATCACCCATTTGCCGACCGGGCTCGTGGTCATTCAGCAAGACGAGAAATCGCAGCACAAGAATAAGGCGCGGGCGATGAAAGTGCTCCGCTCGCGGCTTTACGAGATGGAAAGACAGGCGCGCGACACCGCCCGCGCCGCCGAGCGCAAAAGCCAGGTCGGCAGCGGCGATCGTTCGGAGCGCATCCGCACCTATAATTTCCCGCAAGGCCGGGTGACCGACCATCGCATCAACCTGACGCTCTACAAAATCGACAAGGTGATGAGCGGTGAGGCGCTCGACGAGATTATCGATGCGATCCTCGCCGACGATCGCGCGCAGAAACTGGCTGCGGCAGAGGGCTGACGGCGAGGGGTGACAGACACCCTCGGATCGATCCTCGCGGAGGCGACCGCGGCGCTCACGAAAGCCGGCTGCAACGAGCCGCGCCGGCGGGCGCGCCAGCTTATCGCGGCTTCGCTCGGCCTCTCGGCGACGGAATTGGTAATCCACCCGGAGCGTGCGCTCGGCGGTTTCGAGGTGGCTCGCACGCGCGGCCTCGTCGACCGGATGACACGCGGCGAGCCGCTCAGCCGGGTGCTGGGCCGTCGCGAGTTCTGGGGGTTGGGCTTTGCCTTGTCGGACGAGACGCTCGACCCGCGGCCGGAGAGCGAAACCATCGTCGAGGCCGCGCTCGCGCGGGTTCCCGGTCGACACGGCGCGTTGAGGTTGCTCGATCTCGGGACCGGGACGGGCTGTTTGTTGCTCGCGCTGCTGTCGGAGTTCCCAGCAGCCACGGGTTTCGGCGTCGACGTCTCGGAAAGTGCAGCGGCGACCGCCCGTCGAAATGCGGAAGCGCTGGGGCTCGCCGCTCGTGCTCGCTTCCTGGTCGGCGATTGGGGCAGCGCGCTCGCCCATCAGTTCGATGTGATCGTCGCAAACCCTCCCTATATCGCCACCGCGGCGCTGGCGGATTTGCCATATGAAGTCAGCCGATATGATCCGCAGCGCGCGCTCGACGGGGGTTGGGATGGGCTCGACGCGTATCGCGGCATTGCCGCGCATCTTCCGGCATTGCTCGCGCCCTTCGCTATTTTTGTCGCTGAGGTCGGGGTGGGCCAGGCGGGCTCGGTCGCGACGCTGCTGGGGAAACGCGGTTTGGCTGTCGAGGCGATCGAGCAGGATCTCGCCGGGATCGAGCGCTGTGTCGTGGCGCGAAAGACCGACTGTGAAGCCGAGGTGTCGGCGAGCGCTCAAAAAAACCTTGGAATGTGCCGCCGCCACGTCTAGGCTGCGGGCCTGGAGAGTTCGATGCCGCGCGGGCGTGCGCTGGACCTAGGCGCGAGACGCCTTGCATGAAATCGTTGAGGGGACGAAGAACGCTCCGATCGGACTAGGTTCCGGCAGTATCCACCCAGACCAGACAGGTGTCATGAGACCAGGCCCAAACAAGCGATCGCGCGGCCGTAATAATGGGAATAATCCGCATCACAACCGCCCGCGGATCCCGCACCGCATTCAGACTTTCGACAGCAATGGACCAAACGTCAAAATTCGCGGCAACGCCTATCAGGTATTCGAACGATACGTGGCCCTGGCACGCGAGGCGGCCACGAGCGGCGACCGGATCACGGCCGAGAATCTGTATCAGCACGCCGAACACTACTTCCGGGTGATGAACACCAACGGCGACGCCAACCAGCATGGCGGACCGCGGCCGATTACCCCTGCCGACATCGAGATGAGCGAACCGGAGCAGGATCGCGTCGACAGCGAGGATGACGAACTTCAACCATCGCTGCCGATGGGGCCGGGTGAGGACCAGCAGTCGCGCTTTTGAACCCGACAAGCCCCGCCCCCATCTAGCCGCTGCCGATAAGGCTGCGGCGGGCAAAGCCGGGGTTGCCTGGCCTTCCGGTCACGCCATATAGGCGCGAGAGGGATCGCGGAAGCTGCCATTGTGGGCACCGCGGCTGGCTCGTCGGAGCGGGGCATGGAATTCGAAAAATACACCGAGAGGGCTAAAGGATTTATTCAAGCTGCCCAGTCGCTTGCGCTGCGCAGGGGGCACCAGCGGTTGACGCCTGATCATCTGCTGATGGTGTTGCTGGAAGATAAGGAGGGCCTCGCTGCCAACCTGATCCGGGCGGCTGGGGGCGATCCGCGAGTGGCGCTGAGCGCGGTCGAAGCCGAGCTCGGCAAGCTCCCGCGGGTCGAGGGATCGGGGGCCGGCCAAGTCTATCTGTCTCCGGAAATCGCTCGCGTATTTGAGCAGGCCGAGCAGATTGCGCAGAAGGCCGGAGACAGTTTTGTCACGGTCGAACGGCTATTACTGGCGCTGACGCTGGCCAAGGAAACGACGGCCGGCAGAGCTCTCGCCAGTGCTGCCGTGACGCCGCAAAAGCTCAACGCCGCGATCGAGGAAGTGCGCAAGGGCAGAAAAGCCGACAGCCCGTCTGCCGAAGAAGGCTACGACGCACTCAAGAAATACGCCCGCGACCTCACCGAGGTGGCGCGCGACGGCAAGCTCGATCCGGTCATCGGCCGCGACGAGGAAATCCGCCGCACGATCCAGGTTTTGTCGCGGCGCACCAAGAACAATCCGGTGCTGATCGGCGAACCAGGCGTCGGCAAGACCGCGATCGTTGAAGGGCTGGCGCTGCGCATCGTCAATGGCGACGTGCCCGAGGGACTAAAGGACAAGCGTCTACTGGCGCTCGACCTCGGCGCGTTGATAGCCGGCTCGAAGTTCCGCGGCGAGTTCGAGGAGCGGTTAAAGGCGGTGTTGACCGAAATCACGGCGGCCGCCGGTGAAATCATCCTGTTCATCGACGAACTGCACACGCTGGTTGGCGCCGGCAAGGCCGACGGCGCGATGGACGCCTCGAACATGCTGAAACCCGCGCTGGCCCGCGGCGAACTACATTGCGTCGGCGCCACGACGCTCGACGAATACCGCAAAAATATCGAGAAGGATGCCGCGCTGGCGCGCCGTTTCCAACCGGTATTTGTCAGTGAGCCGTCGGTCGAAGATACGATCTCGATCCTGCGCGGCATCAAGGAAAAATACGAGCTGCACCACGGCGTTCGCATTACCGACGGCGCAATCGTGGCGGCGGCGACGCTGTCGAACCGCTACATCACCGACCGGTTTTTGCCCGACAAGGCCATCGATCTGATGGACGAGGCCGCCGCGCGGCTGCGCATGGAGGTCGACTCCAAACCTGAAGCCATCGACGAGTTGGATCGACGCATCGTTCAGCTCAAGATTGAGCGCGAGGCACTTAAGAAAGAAAACGATGCGGCCTCGCGCGATCGCCTGGAGAAGCTCGTCAAGGAGTTGGAAGAGCTCGAACAACGCTCAGCCGAGCTGACGGCGCAGTGGCGCGCCGAAAAGGATAAGCTTGCCGGCGCGCAAAAGCTCAAAGAGCAATTGGACCAAGCGCGCGCCGAACTGGAGGGGGCGCAGCGCCGCGGCGATTGGAGCCGTGCGGGCGAACTTACCTATGGGGTGATCCCCGAAATCGAGCGGAAGCTGAAAGAGGTCGAGGAAACGCACGCCGGACGCATGCTCGAAGAGGCGGTGACCGAGGAGCATATCGCCGGGGTTGTGTCACGCTGGACGGGCATTCCGGTCGACAAGATGCTCTCGAGCGAGCGCGAAAAACTTCTGAACATGGAGGGCGCGCTAAAGCGCCGCGTAGTCGGCCAGGACGAGGCGGTCACCGCCGTCGCAAACGCAATCCGCCGCGCCCGCGCCGGTTTGCAGGATCCGAACCGGCCGATGGGTTCGTTCCTGTTCCTTGGCCCGACCGGCGTCGGCAAGACCGAGCTGACGCGCGCCCTCGCTGAATTCCTGTTCGACGACGAGAGCGCGATGGTGCGCATCGACATGTCGGAATACATGGAAAAGCACTCGGTTGCCCGCCTGATCGGCGCGCCG
The DNA here is from genome assembly GCA_035570935.1 of Allostellaceae bacterium. Classification (GTDB taxonomy): domain Bacteria; phylum Pseudomonadota; class Alphaproteobacteria; order ATCC43930; family CGMCC-115725; genus AP-15. Next base: position 6 of record DATMKU010000191.1, on the reverse strand, counting down.
CCGGGT
>DATMKU010000190.1:0-4271 GCA_035570935.1 Allostellaceae bacterium | reverse complement strand
AGAGGTTGCGGTGTTCTGCCCGCTGGCGGGGGTCGTGCCCCGCACTTCGCCGGAGGGCGCCATCGCCCGGTTGACGTAGAGACGGGAACAATAGGGACACTCCACCCTGCCGGCAGGAGCAAGATTGAGGTAGACCCGGGGATGGCCGAGCGCGCCGCCCCCGCCATTGCAGGCCGCGACCATCTCGTCGATGTAGATGGTTTCGAAAGGTTCCATAACCAGCCGGAAACCCTTGAGCCGGCGCGGCGCGGCGGCCGGTTGACCGTTTGACGGCCTCGATGATACGCATTGCCGCGGTACGATCAATGATCCGCTGTTTAAATTCAGGCCGTCGGGCAAAAGGTTCAGCGCCGGGCCAGCGTCTCTGCCTGGCCGCTTGACCGAATCGAACGGCCGACCCCCCAGGCCAGTCTATAGACGCGACTTGGCGGCGCTCGTGCACGAACAAAAGCGGCCGGCCGAGACGGGTGCAAGCGGACGGCGGCGGCTCGCAGCGCTCGTCGGCGGTGGTTGGCTGATCCTGCTGTTTCTGGGGTTGAGCGGTTGCGCGCCGCCACCGGGGCCAACCATACGGCTTGCTGGCATCGGTGCGGCGCATGTCGTACTTGACCCTAAATGGGCGCCGCGATTTACCGATTCCGAATTTATCGCTGTGGACGGGCAGAAGCTGCCACTGCGCACATGGCTGCCCGCCGGGCCGGTCAAGGCGGTGATCCTGGCGCTGCATGGCTTTAACGACTACGGCCGCGCATTTGCGGCGCCGGGCAAGGCCTGGGCCTTAGACGGCATCGCTACTTACGCCTACGACCAGCGCGGCTTTGGCGCCACCCCCGAGCGCGGGCTGTGGCCGGGGCGCGCGGCGCTCGCCGCCGACGCCGCAACCGCTTGCAAGATCTTGCGCCGGCGTTATCCGGGTGTGCCGCTCTACCTGCTCGGCGAGAGCATGGGCGGGGCTGTCGCCGTCGTCGCGATGACCGGCGAGAGCGGCACCCCGATCCCCGTGGTCGACGGGATCATCCTGACGGCGCCGGCGGTGTGGGGCCGGTCGACGATGGATCTCGCGGAGCGGGTGGCACTGTGGATCGGCGTCCGGTTGATGCCCGGCCTGACACTGACCGGCCAGAGCCTCCATATCCTGGCCTCGGACAATATCCCGATGTTGCGGGCGCTGGGGCGCGACCCGCTGGTGATCAAGAAGACGCGCGTCGCTACAATCTGGGGTCTGGTCAATCTGATGGATGCCGCGCTCGCTTCGGCGCCGCGGCTGCGAGTGCCTTTATTGATGATGTACGGCGCCCACGACGAGATCATCCCAAAGCTCTCGATCCGACAGTTTGTCCGCGCCCTGCCGCATGACCCGAGCGACCGCCGCGTGCTCGCCTATTACCGGCACGGCTACCACATGCTGCTGCGCGATCTCGACGGGCCGATGGTCGCCGCCGATGTCGCGGGTTGGGTTCTCGATCCGGGCGCGCCGCTGCTGTCGGGCGCCGATCGAGGCGCCCTCGAAGCAGATCTGGGCGGGACCAACCAGGCTTCGCTTGTCGGACAGTGATCGATGCCGTCGCCGTTTATCGTCCCGCTTCTGTTCCTGCTTCTGCTGGCGAACGGTACGCCGCTGGTCGTGCACAAGGTTTTGGGCGATCGTCTGTCCTATCCGGTCGATGGCGACCGCGCGTTTGTCGACGGTCAGCCGCTGTTCGGGCCGGCAAAGACCTTGCGCGGCGTCGTGTGCGCGATCCTGGTGACGATTGCGGGCGCGGCGCTGGTCGGTCTCGGCTGGAAGATCGGGCTGATGGTCGGCAGCCTTGCAATGGTCGGCGACCTGTTCTCGAGCTTTTTAAAACGCCGGCTCGGCCGGTCGTCGAGCAGCCCGATCGTCGGTGTCGATCAGGTCCCGGAATCGTTGTTCCCGCTGCTCGCCTGCCTCGGTCCATTGTCGCTGACCGTTGCCGATGTCGCGATCGGCGTGGCGATTTTCTTTATCGGCGAGCTGGCGCTGTCGCGGGTGCTCTACGCCTTTGACCTGCGCGACCGCCCGTATTAGGCAAGCGCCCAGGTTCAGCAGGCGTTCAGGCTGCGCGCAGCTCATGCAAGGTGATCTCCGGCGGGCAGTTGATCCTGACCGGCAGGATGCACGATCCAACCCCGACCGAGGTGTAGCCGACCATTCGCCCATAGCGCCACGATCCGGAGCCCATGCGGCGCGGCAGCACCGAATCAAGAGTGACCGGGATCGCCCCCGGTAGGCAGATCTGACCGCCATGGGTGTGGCCGCTCAGCAGCAGGTCGAAGTCGGCGTGCGCCGCCTGACGATAAATCTCGGGCGTATGCGACAGCAGAATCGAGAATTCGCCATATGGGATTTGCGAGGCCGCTTTCTCGATATTGTCCGTGCGGTAGTAATGGGCGTCGTCGATTCCGGCGAGGTACAGAACCTGACCGTCGCGCAGCAGCGGCTCGGCCTCGTTGACCAGCATGCGGACGCCCATTGCTTCGAGCGCCGGCACCATGCGGATCGAATCGTGGTTGCCCAAGACGGCATAGACCGGCGCGGCGATACGATCGCGCAATCGCGCCATGCCGGCGATCGCGGCTTCATACGGCCCGTAGGTCTTGCCGCGATAGTCCCCGGTCAGCACGCAAAGATCGTAATTGAGCTGCGGCAGCAACTCGGCGAGCCGCCGCATCGCCGCCGGACTGATGTCGACATGCAAGTCGCTGATCTGCAGGATCGTAAAACCGGCAAAAGCAGAAGGCAGCCCCGGCAAAGCGATGGGGTGACGGCGGATCTCGATCCGCTCGGCATTTTTGCGCGCCCGCCAATACAAACCGGTCAGCTTGAGCGATCCGCTGATGATCGACGGGCTCAGATACCATCGCCGCGGCCGCAGCGAGCCACCCCCGCGGCCGGCATGCCTTTCGTGATCGTCCTCGATGCCGAGCCGCTGCCGCAAATGCAGCTGGCCAAAGCGCTGCTCGAGTTGTTGAACTAGATCCGGGCTCATGAACTATTGATGCGCCGATCGCCTTGCGGGGTAGTTAATTTCATCGCTGAAGATAAAACGCGTCATTTCCGTCTGCTATCAAACCAGTGCTTTCGCGACGAGAGGATGTCCCCAGTTAATACGCGATATCAAGCCAATCGGCAAGCCCGGCTGCCCGGCTATACCGAGGATGTGCGATGGGTCGCCGTGATACCCGAACTTTGTTGCATCTCCCTTGCCGCAGCTGTATTCAACCGAACGCTCGGACAGCCAACAGCCCGCGCCGCGCACCCGTAGCTCAGCTGGATAGAGCGCTGCCCTCCGAAGGCAGAGGTCGTGAGTTCGAATCTCGCCGGGTGCGCCAACATTTCAAAGGCTTTGAGGAAAATATTTCAGCCGAGCCGTCCTTTGTGTCCCGTCCAGGAATATCCGCGGGCATCCATGTGTGGCGAACGACGCGTCTGGCGTTAGCACGGCCGCGAAGTGGTTGCTTCTAGTGGCCCTTACGGCCGCTCTCGTCCATGCCTCGCAAGCGGCGACCACCAGCGATGCTGCCCTCATCAGCCAATGGGGGACAGAAAACGGGAAGTGCCGTGGGGCTCTCGATCCCAACCTAAAACCACCCGAGACCATTGTGCCGCTCGGTATCGCATCGAGCAGCAGCTCAGCGCTCGCGGATGGTGCTACGGCGAACCATGGGAATACGGCGAGACAAGCCGCCATGCGATCGGGTGACGGAAAGCGCGGTTCGGGCAGGGTTCGGCGGCACTCGGCCATCCGCCGGGCGCAGCGCGGCGCAAAGCTGCACCCGTGCGGCAGGCGCCGCGGACCAGGTGGGCTGCCGGGGGATCGCGTCAATGTCGCGGTCACCCGGCTGGCCGTGCACGGTCGAGGCGAGGAGCTTCGCTGTGTAGGGATGCGCCGGCGCGCTCAACACCTGTGCCACCGGCCCGCTCTCGACGATGCGTCCGGCATCATGACCGCGATCGTGTCGGCGCTCTCGGAGGCGACGCCGAGGTCATGGGTGACAAAGATCATACCCATGCCGAGCTTGTCGCCGGCGGCGCTTGCTCAGCGATCGTATCGAGCGGCTCGGGGCGGGCGGCGATGTCGGTCATGGCAGCCGTTCATTGGCTCCGATCAGCTGCGCCGGGTCCGCGGATCGATCAGTGATTGCAGCAGATCGACGACCAAATTCGTCGCGACAAAGATCAACGCTAACGTCAGGATCGTCCCTTGCAATACCGGGACGTCACGGTTGATGATCGCCTTACTCAGCAAAAA
>DATMKU010000189.1:0-33596 GCA_035570935.1 Allostellaceae bacterium | reverse complement strand
CGAACGCAACGGCCTCGTCTGGGTCTATATGGGCGAGCGCGCCAAGGCCCCGCCCCTGCCGGGGATCGAGGCGTCGCTGTTGCCGGAAAGCGACCTGCAGATCACCTTCGCCCAGCGCGAATGCAACTGGCTGCAGGCGCTGGAAGGCGACATCGACACCTCGCATTTCGGCTTTTTGCATGCGGGCTCGGTCGATCCGGCCGATTTGGCGCCGGACAACCTGATCCGCTGGACGGTCGCCAACCGCGCCCCCGAATACCACGTGACCGACACCGAATGGGGCACGATGTACGCCGCCTACCGCCCGGCCGAGAAGGGGCAGACGTATTGGCGCTTTGCCAATTTCCTGTTTCCGTTCTGGACGCAGACGCCGCAGGGCGCCTTCGACCGGGTCAACAGCCGCGCCTGGGTCCCGATGGACGACGGCCACACGATGTTCGTCAGTCTGACCTGGAAGAACTTGCCGGCCTCGCGCGCCGCACTCAGCAACAGCCGCGTGCTCCCCGGCTCGAAATTGACGATGGATTTTCAGCCAAACACAACCGACTGGTACGGCCGCTGGCGGCTCGCCGGCGTCGAGGGCAATGATTGGCTGATCGACCGCGAGGCGCAGAAGCACGGCGGGATTTTCACCGGCATCGTCGGCATCCAGGCTCAGGATCAGGCGATTACCGAAAGCATGGGTCCGATCACCGACCACAGCTTCGAGAATCTGGGTCCAAGCGACATCATGATCGCCCGCACCCGCCGCCGCCTCTTACGCGCCGCCCGTGCGTTGAAGAAGGACGGGGCAGTGCCGCCCGGCGTCGACGCCCCCGATGTGTATGTCAATGTGAGGAGCGGCGACTTTCTCGCCGATGCCAAGCTCGCCTGGCGCGACGCCTACGAGACGCAGCAGCGCACCGCCCTCCGGCCGTTGGCAAAGGCGGCGGAGTAGCACTTTGCTCCGGAGGAGGCGTCAGCCTCCTCACGCTGGGTTGGTACAGGTGTAATGGTTACATCCCCTTTTGGCGACTCGCGCGGCCTTCACTTATTATCCATAAACGGAATCATTTGGGATGCTACGCAGGCGAAGGATGTTGAGAGCCTGATAAGATGGACCCTGCGGCTATCGTACTGGTATGGACCCGCGTAGCCTTATTTGTTGTAACCGCTATCATAACCATAGGCGGCCTTTTAGGCTGGTGGTTGTTAGGCGGGGGCAGCGCAAGACAGCACGACTACTATCTTAGAAATCTCCTTCGTGCACTTGTAGTCGAGATTGTGGCAGTTGTAGTAGGATTTTTTGGGTTATACATTAGGAATCAGCTATATCAGACACAATCCGCTACGCGAACATCGATCATTCAAGCACAAATAACGTTGCAAGAAAACCTGCAAGACCGTGTCACCAAGCTAGAGAGCTCAATTCATAAACTTAGCAGGCAAGTGAACTCTATACAGCCATCATCCGCCGCTTCGCCAAATATTTCAAATTCCGCCCGTTGGCAGCTAGTCCGCGTGGGATCTGATTGCGGTGCACACGATGTAGGGAGTACTGACGGTGCAATACCGAACTCAGCGCAGTGTCAAATGGCAATATATCGGCAGTTTGCTGGGATGGCGGATTATTTGTGAACCTATGCCGCAGCGGCGCTTGGTGCGCCTATAAGAGTCTTCCACCCGATCAATGCCAAGGTGGCGGGAGCCCTGGTAAATTGTATCGCTGCATTCCGGGGTGAGTTTGTATCACGATCAAGCTCTTTTATTTCTATCTCTTTGTCACAAACCCGTTCTCGACATCGGCGGCGATCGCCTCGGCGTCGCGGTCGGCGGGGTTGCCCCAGCCGCCGCCGCCACCGGATTCGAGGATCAGCAGGTCGCCGGGGCGGATCGTGATGCCGGTTTCCTTGGTTTTGATCGGCCGCGGTGGGGCGCCGCCGGAATAGAGCGTGTAGCGGTGCGGCTGCCCGTCGCCGCCGCCGAGGATGCCGCAAGCGCCATGGCGCACGCCGTCACCGGCGGTGTTGGCGATTGCGGGCTCGGCGGTTTCGACGACCATCTCGACGACCCCGCCGGGGCCGCCGCGGTATTGACCCGGACCGCCCGAACCGGGGCGGAATTCATGACGGCGGAAGAACAATGGAAACCGCACCTCGGTCACTTCGAGGCTGCCGAACTTGATGCCGCCCGCCGCCTGCCATTCGCCGGCCCCCGGCCAGCCGTCGCCCGCCGGTGACGCGCCGCCGCCGGGCCGCGCCTGAAAGAAATGCCAGATGAACGGCTTGCCGCCCGGCACATTGCCACCCGGTGCATTGCTTCCCAGAGCGGCGCCGCGCGGGTCCTTGCCCTGGATCGCGATGCGGAAGCGGCGGCCCCAGCCGGCCATCGCCCGGTCAGGGCAGGCCGGCGCCAAAGCCTTGACGATCGCCTCCAATATTTCCTGCCCGCAATGGTTGGTCGCCAGGGTCACCGGCATGCCTGGACTGGCCCACACCACCGTCCCCGGCTTGGCGACGACCGTGATCGGGCGAAACGTGCCGTCGTTTTTTGGCGTGTCCGGGTCGATCAGATAGGACAAGGCCACGACCACCGCCGAGCGCATGTTGGGGTAGGAGGAATTGACAAAGCTCGCGACCTCGGCGTGTGAGTCCGACAGGTCGATCAAAAGGTCGCTGCCGCGCTTGTCAACCGTCGCCCGGATATGGATGTCGTCGTGACCGCGGCCATCGTCGTCGAGCAAGGCCTCGCCATGATAGACGCCGTCCCGCCACCCGGCGATGACCGCCCGCGTCTGGCGCTCCGCACCATCGAGCACCGCCTCGATCGCGTCGTCGGCGACCGCCCAGCCGAACTCGCCCGCCAGTGCCAACAACCGCCGCTCGCCGAGATGGGACGAGCCGATCATCGCCGCGAGGTCGCCGCGAAAGTCGCGCGGATGACGGACGTTGGTCGCGATCATCTCGAGCAGGTCGCGGCGCACCTCGCCGCGGTCGTAAAGCCGCAGCGGCGTGATGCGGATGCCTTCCTGCCAGATGTCGGTCGCGGCCGCGTTGTAGGCGCCGTGCGTCGCCCCGCCGATGTCGCTCTGGTGAGCGCGGTTGATCGACCAGAAACGCGGCCGGTCGCCGGCGAAAACCGGCACAAAGACGGTCAGGTCGGGCAGGTGGTTGCCGCCGTGATACGGGTCGTTGAGCAGAAAGACGTCGCCTGGATGAATGTCGCCGGCAAAGAACTCGGTCACTGCCTTGGCGGCATAGGGCAATGCCCCGACATGGATCGGCACATGCTCGGCCTGGGCGATCAGCCTTCCGTCGAGGTCGCAGATCGCGGTCGAAAAATCGCGGCTCGAATTCAGGATCTGCGAGTAGGAGGTTCGCAGCATCGCCTCGCCCATCTCCTCGACGATCGCGAGCAGACGATGGCGAATGACCGAAACGACGATCGGGTCGACGGTGTTTCTCAAGCTATCCCCTTTGACGGCCGCTGTGCCCCACCCCTACCACGTCGCGAACATACCGGCGACGGCGGCGGCCATCACGCCGGTCGACAGCCAACCCATCGCCGACAACGGCAGCGGGATCGCGAACGGCCCCATGACCCGCTTCTGCCGCGCCATGATCATGATCACGACCATTAGCGGCACCGCCACGACGCCGTTGATCACGGCCGACCAGAACAATGCCTTGATCGGGTCGAGATGGACGAAATTGACGAAGACGCCGATCAACGTGGCCACGGCGATCGTGCCGTAAAACGCTTTTGCGTCTTTTGGCCGGCGGCGGAGCCCGGTTGGCCAGCCCAGCGCCTCGCCCAGAGCATAAGCAGCCGAACCGGCCAAAACCGGCACCGCGAGCAGGCCGATCCCGATGATGCCGGCGGCGAATACGACAAAGGTGAACTCGCCGGCGATCGGGCGCAATGCCTCGGCGGCCTGGGATGACGTCTGGATATCGGTGATGCCGTGCGCGTTCAGGGTCGCCGCCGTAGTGATGATGACGAACAGGCTGATCAGATTGGAAAACCCCATGCCGAGATAGGTGTCGATGCGGATTCGCCTGATCTGTGAGGGCGCTTCGCCCGGGGCCTCGATCAGCCGGTGTGCCGCGGGATCGATCTCCTCGTCTTCCGCCTCCTCCGAGGATTGCCAGAAAAAGCAATAGGGCGTGATGGTCGTGCCGAGGACCGCGACGATCGCGACGAGATAGTCCTGGTTCCAGGCAAGGTCCGGGACAAAGGTATGATAGACGACCCGCCCCCACGGCACATCGACCGCCAGCGCGGTGGCGACATAGGCAAACAACGACACGGCCGTCCATTTCAAGATGCGGACATAATTTTCGTAACGCGAGAACACTTCGAGCAGCGCGCAGATGACGGCAAACAACACGACGTAAAGCCGTGCCGAGCCATGCAGCAAGAGCTGCAATGCGGCGCCCATGGCGCCAAGATCGGCGCCGAGGTTGATGATGTTGGCTACCAGCAGCAATGCCACGATCACCAGCAACAACGAACGCGGGTAGTGCTCGCGGATATTGCCGGCAATGCCTTCGCCGGTAACCCGGCCGATACGGGCGCTGGTTTCCTGGATGGCTGCCATCAGCGGCCAGGTGAACAGCATCAGCCAGGACATGCCGTAGCCGAATTGGGCGCCGACCTGCGAATAAGTGGCGATGCCGCTTGGATCGTCGTCGGAAGCACCGGTGATCAGCCCGGGTCCGAGAAACGCCAACAAGCCGTACTTTCGCGGCCGGCGCGGCAGCCAATAGTGCGCGATCCGTCCGGCGAGGGTCAGTGCGGCGCGAGCATGCGGGTGCCCCCGACGGCGGGTGAGCGGCGCGGTGGTCAATCGTCGAGCGCCTCGGGAAACTGCAGCCGGAATTCGAGGCGCATGCTCGGCTCCTGGTACCATTGCGGCAATGGCGGAAAGCGGCCGACGGCGCGGATCATCTGCTCGATCCGCTCGTCGATGTCGGGATATCCCGAGCTGAGCCCGACGCTCAGCATCGCCACCGTGCCATCGTCCAGCACCAATACGTTGATGATCGTCTCCCCGCGCCGGCCGCCGACCAGCGACCGCGACAACAAGCCGATGTGTTGCCGGGCAAGATAGGCGAGATAGGCGAGGTATTCGTCGCGGGTGGCGGCGGGGCCGGGATATTTTGACGGTCGCGGACTGAGAAACGCCCGCTGCGACACTGGCCGGACCGGCTGGCGCGCGGCGAGCGAGGGTTTCTGCGGCGGCTTTGGCACCGTTACCGGCTTGGGTTCGGGCGGCTTTGGCAACTCAAGCTGCGGCGGGTCCGGCAGAGGTGGCGGCGGCGGCAGGAACGCCGTCTGCTGCGGCGCTTCGAGCGGCGATTCCATGGTCGTCGCCGGCTCCTTTTTGGGCGTGGGCTCATCGCTCTTGGCCTGGTCCCGCCCTTTGGCCTGGGTCTCCCCCATGTTCTCCGAAGCGATGCGGCCGGGCGGCGGGCGCGTTTCCGGCTTCAGCTTCGGTTTGGGCGCCGGCTTTGGCACCGGCGGCGGCGGTGGCGGCGGTTGAAACACCAGCTGCACCGGGATCGGGGTTACTTCGGCCGGTGGATGCATCGGCCAATCGAGCAGCAGCAGCAACGGCAGCAGGTGCAGGAGCAGCGAACCGATCGGTCCGAGCGGCCGCCGGCGCTCTTGCGAGGCGACGGGCTCTTCCCCATCGGGCGGGGGCGCCGATCCGGGCAGCGGCCGGAGCAGCCGGATTGGCGGTTCGCGGCGCTCGCTCGCCGCATCGCCCGGCGCCGGCGCCGGGCTCGTCGACAGCCGCGGCGGCAGCGACACTCCCGGACGCAGCAGCAGCAGAGGCTCGCTGCGAGCCGCGTCGATCGGGGCGTCGATGCGGAACACCGCCCGCGATCATCCGGCCGCGCCGGCCTCGTTGGCGAGCGCCAGCCAGGCTGCTTCGTCGAGCAAGGTGACGCCGAGCGCGGCCGCTTTGGTCGCCTTCGAGCCTGGATCGGCGCCGGCGACGACGTAATCGGTCTTGGCCGAAACCGCGCTCGTGACATTGGCGCCGAGCGCTTCGGCGCGGGCCTTCGCCTCCGATCGGCTCATATTGTCGAGCGACCCGGTAAAGACGATCGTCTTGCCGGCGAGCGGGGATGCCGCGCGCTGCGCCGGGGCCGCGTAATCGAGCACCATGATCTCGCGCGCGAGGTCGTCGAGCACGCTGCGGTTATGCGGCTCGGCGAAAAAGCCGATGATGTCGGCCGCCATGTCCTCGCCGATGCCGTGAATATCGACGAGCCCCGTGCGCGCCTCGCTTGCGGCTTCCTGCGCCGCCTCCATTGCGCTCCGCCAACGGGCGAGCGAACGGTAGTGGCGGGCGAGCAGCCGTGCCGTCGCCTGCCCGACCTGCGGGATGCCGAGCGCGTTGATAAACCGCTCGAGCGAAATTCGCCGCCGCTCGTCGATCGCGGCGACGAGCTTCTTAGCGCTGACCCCGCCCCAGCCTTCGCGTTTGGCGATGATGTCGGGGTCGAGGCGAAAGATGTCGCCCGGTTGGCGGATCAGCCCGTCTTGCCAAAACGACTGGATGTGCTTGCTGCCGAGCCCCTCGATGTCGAAAGAGTCGCGGGCGACGAAGTGCTTCAGCCGCTCGACCGCCTGCGCCGCGCAGATCAGCCCGCCGGTGCAGCGCCGCGCGACCATCCCCGGCTCGCGCACCGCTAGGCTGCCGCAGATCGGGCAATGATCGGGGAATTGGTAGGGCTGCGCCTCCGGCGGCCGGCGCTCGGTAACGACCCCGACGATCTGCGGGATCACGTCGCCCGCCCGCTGGACGATGACGGTGTCGCCGATACGCACATCCTTGCGCGCGATTTCGTCCTCGTTGTGCAAGGTGGCGCGCTGCACCACGACCCCGCCGACGGTGATCGGTTCGAGTGCGGCGACCGGGGTCAACGCACCCTGGCGGCCGACCGAGATCAGGATGTCGGCGAGCACGGTCTGCGCCTGCTGCGCCGGGAATTTGTGCGCCAATGCCCAGCGCGGCGCGCGGCTGACCATGCCGAGCCGCTCCTGCAACGCCAGCTCGTTGACTTTGTAGACGACACCGTCGATGTCGTAGGGCAATGCCGCCCTGTCGGCGGCGATGTCGCGGTAATAGGCCAGCACCTGGTCGATGCCGCGGCAGAGGCGCGAGCGGTCGTTGACCGTCAGCCCCCACGCGCTGAATTGCGCCAACGCCTCGGCGTGGCTGCGGGCGAACGAGGCGCTCGCCTCGCCCCAGGCATAGGCGAAGAATTTGAGCGGCCGGCGCGCCGTGATCGATGGGTCGAGCTGGCGCAAGGAGCCCGCGGCGGCGTTGCGCGGATTGGCGAAGACCGGTTCCCCGGCGGCGGCGCGCTCCTCGTTCAGCGCAAAAAAGCCGGTGCGCTCCATGTAGACTTCGCCGCGGATCTCGATCAGTTCGGGCCAGCCACCGCCGGCGAGCCTTTCCGGCACGCTCGGCACTGTACGGATGTTCGCGGTTACATCCTCCCCGGTGACGCCGTCGCCGCGCGTCGCCCCCTGCACCAGCCGCCCGTGCTGATAGCGCAAGCCGAGAGACAGCCCGTCGATCTTGGGTTCGGCCATGATCTCGATCGCGTCCTCGGCGACCAGGGCCCGGTCGGCCGGCCGGCTGAAGAAATTGCGGATGCCGGCAAAGAAGTCGCGGACGTCCGCCTCCTCGAAAGCGTTTTCGAGCGACAGCATCGGCCTTGTATGGGTGACCTTGGCAAAGCCGGCGGCCGGGGCCGCGCCGACGCGCTGAGACGGGCTGTCGCCGCGGATCAGTTCGGGGAAACGAGCTTCGAGGGCGGCATTGCGTTGCCGCAGCGCATCGTACTCGGCGTCGGAGACCTCTGGCGCGGCCTCGGCGTAGTAAAGACGATCGTGATGCTGGATTTCCCCGGCGAGCGCCGCCAGCTCGTCGCGCGCCTCGTCCTCGGTCAATGTTTCGACCGGCGGCTGCTCGATCGCCGCCGCGCTCATGCGCGGCCTCCGGCGATAAGACTCGCGGCCGCGGCGCGCGCCTCGGCGGTGACGGTGCGGCCCGACAGCATGCGCGCGATCTCCTCCTGCCGCGTATCCGGGTCCAGCTCCTCGACCGACGTCACGGTCTTGCGTTCGGAAAGACGCTTGGCGACGAGCCAGTGATGCGCTCCCCGCGCCGCCACCTGCGGCGAATGGGTCACGACCAGAACCTGAAGGTTGGTGCCGAGACGCTGCAGCCGGTCGCCGACCGCGGCGGCCACCGCACCGCCAATGCCGCTGTCGACCTCGTCGAAGATCAGCGTCGGCACCGACGAGGTGCCGGCAAGCACCAGCTTCAGCGCCAGCATAAAGCGCGACAACTCGCCGCCCGAGGCGATGCGCGCCAAGGGCCCGAAGGGGGCGCCGGGAATGGTGGCGATCTCGAAATGCACCCGCTCGCTGCCGTGCTCGCCCCAGTCCCCTTCGTCGAGCGGCGTGATCGCGGTGCGAAACCGGGCCTTGTCGAGCCGTAACGGCTTCAGCTCCTCCGCCACCCCGGCGTCGAGACGAGCGGCCGCCGCCGCCCGCGCCCGCGACATCCGCTCGGCCGCGGCGACGTATTCGGCGCGCGCGGCGGCTGTCGCCCGCGTCAACAAAACCGCGGTGTCGGAATTGGTCTCGATCATCGCGAGCCGAGCGGCGATCGCCTCGCGCAACGCGGGCAGGTCGCTCACCGCCACTTGGTGCTTGCGGGCGGCGGCGCGCAGCGCGAATAGCCGCTCCTCGACGGTTTCGAGCTCGCGCGGGTCGAGTTCGAGATTGCGGGCGGCGGCTTCGAGCACAGCGAGCGCCTCGTCGGTCTCGTTGCCGGCGCGTTCGGTCGCGGCCAATGCCTCGTCGAGCAGGCCTTGCGCGCGGTCGCGGGCCCGTTCGAGGCGCCGGGCGGCGCGGGCGAGCGCCGACTGCGCCCCGGCGGCGCCGGTGAGCTCGCCGATCGCCTCGGTCAGGGTTTCGGCGAGCCGCTCGGCGCTCTGCAATAAGGCCCTCCGCGCCGAGAGGCGATCTTCCTCGCCGGGTTGCACCGTCAGCGCGTCGAGTTCGGCGAGGTGGTGGCGCAGCAGATCCTCCTCCTCTCGGCTTGCGGCGGCAAGCCGGGCAGCTTCCTCTTCGCGCCGCAGCACCGCCCGCCAATTCCGCCAGGCCTCGGCCACCGCCGCAGCACCCGCATGTTCGGCGAAGGCGTCGAGGATCATCCGATGATTGGCGGGATCGAGCAGGCCGCGCTGCTCGAATTGGCCCTGGATTTCGACCAGACTGTCGCCGAGTTGGCGCAGCAAACCGACGCTCGCCGGCTCGTCATTGACAAAGGCCCGGCTGCGGCCGTCGCTGCGCACCAGCCGGCGCAGCACGATCGTCTCGCCATCCCCGTCGAGCCCGGCTTCGCGCAGGATCGCGTAGGCCGGATGGTTTTGCCCGACCGCGAATTCCGCGCTGACCGCGGCTTCCCCGGCGCCGTCGCGCACGAACCCCGCTTCGACGCGCTTGCCCAGCGCCAGCCCCAGCGCATCGAGCAAGATCGACTTTCCCGCCCCGGTCTCGCCGGTCAAGACGCACAACCCCGGACGAAACGCCAGATCGAGCCGGTCGATCAGGACAATCTCGCGTATGGTCAGCCCCAGCAGCATTCCCCCGATAATATAGGGGCCCTGAAGGTCAAACCAGGGCCGGAGCCTTCGGGCGGAAATCGGACTAGGCGCGAATCTCCTGGCGCTGGAAGACGATGTAGGCGATTGCGAAGATCACGATCATCGTCGCGACGAGGCCGGTCAGCTGCGGCCAGATCAGCAGAAAGCTCTGCGCCGCGGGCAGCGGGGTGCCGAGCAATGCCCCTTGGATCTGGCTGTAGAAAACCGGGCCGAGGGCGCGGGTCGTCGGTTGCAGCAAGGCTAATGCGATCTCGGCGTAGAGCGTGTTCGGCGATATCCGGTCGAGCGCCTGCGAGGTCTGCAGGTAGGCGAGGTTCGGGCCTAAAACCGTATCCGGTGGGCCCGCGACCAAGGTCGATACCAAGGGTGTCAGCACCGACCAGAACAGTGCAAACAACAGCCACATGCCGAGTGCGGCGAGTGCAGCGGTGGCGGGCGCCCGGAACACCACCGAAAACAGCATCGCCATCGCGAGCCACACCCCGCCATAGGCAAGGGTGGCGACAAAAAAGCCGGCCATGCGCAGCGTTTCCTCGCCGCTTGGCGGCAGGCCGAGCAGCAAGAGGCCGAGCCCGATCACCAGCAGCCACAGCGAGACGAGACCGATCGCCAGCGCCAGCAAGCCGGCGAGGAATTTTCCCAGCAGCAATGCGTCGCGGTAGATCGGCTGCGCCAGCACCCGGCTCATCGTCCTTCGGCTGAACTCGCCGTTGATCGCGTCAAAACCGATCGCGATCGCCACCAGCGGGATCAGAAAGCCGAGCAGCGAGATGAACGATGGCAGCGGGTCCTGCGCCATTGTGAACAGGTGTAAAAACAGAAACGGGCTCTCGCCGATGGTGGCGCGGATCGACAGGATCGCGGCATAGGCCGCACCGATCGCGGTCAGAAAAACCAGCGTCTCCAACAGCCACATGCGGGCGCCCGACAAATAGTCCGCCGCCTCCTTGGCGAGGACGACGCCGACCCCGGTCAGCGGCGAACCTTCACGCCGCATCGCGGGCCTCGTCGAAATAGCGGGTATAGACCTCATTGAGACTGGGCTCGGCAAAGCGTAGGCCGATCAGCGCCGAGGTCGATGCCAGTTCGCGTGCGATCTCGTCGCGCAGGTCGCGCGCGCAAGCGACGCGGTAGAGTTCGGGGCCCAGCGCCTGCACCCGCACAACCTCCGCCATATGCCGCAACCGGTCGGCCATCCCGGGCCCGCGAACTTCGACATCGATGACATGCCCGCCGCCGAGGACCTGCCGGGCGAGCTCGCTGACGCTTCCGGCGAGGGCGATTCGACCGCGATTGAACAGGGCCACCCGGTCGCACACGCTCTGCACCTGGTCGAGATGGTGCGAGGACAGCAGTACGGTGGTGCCGTCGGCCTTGAGCCCGCGGATCATCGCCAGGAACTCGTTGGTCGAATGCGGGTCGAGGGTGGCAGTCGGCTCGTCGAGGATCGCGATCTGGGGCTCCTTCATCAGGATCTCGGCGAGTCCGAGACGCTGGCGCATGCCGCGCGAAAACGCCGCGACCCGCTCGCGGCCGGCATCGGGCAGCCCGACCCTGATCATCGCCCGCTCGAAAAGATCGTCGATCTCGAGCCGCGGCAACCCGGCGAGCCGCCCGGTATAAGCGAGATTGTCGCGCGCTGAGAGGCCGTCGTAAAAGCCGACCGTGTCGGGCAGATAGCCGACGCGGCGCTTGACCTCGAGCGGCTCGCGCAGCGGGTCGAACCCGGCGACCTCGGCTCGGCCCTCGGTCGGCTCGGTCAGCCCCAGCAGCATCAGGATCGTCGTCGTCTTGCCGGAGCCGTTGGGGCCGAGGATGCCGACGATCTCGCCGGCGCCGACCTCGAGGTCGATGTGATCGACGGCGACGACCGCGCCGTAGCGCTTGGTCAGCCCGTCGGCGCGAACGACGCTGGCGCGCGCCATCGCGACCTCCTAGCGGCGGCCGTAGCGGGCGACGGCAAAAACGACCACCAGAAGGGCGACGGCGATGACCCCGATGCCGGCCATGCCCCAGAGGGTCGAGGTCAGGACGGTGATGCGAAAATCGGCCGATTGGGACTGGCCGTCCGCGGCGTCGGCGCGGATCGTCGCCTGGTAGTCGCCGGCGATCGCGCGCTCGGAGGGGGTAAAGGTGACCTGGACCGATTGCGATTTACCGGCGCCGAGGATCGCCACGTCCTTGGGATCAAAGCTCGTCTTCCAGCCGTCGGGCGCGTTGGCGCCGAGTTCGATGTCGCGCGCCGCCTCGGTGCCGTCGTTGCGGACGACGACGGTCAACGGGCTCGCCTTGCCGGCGTAAGCTTCGCCGCTGAGCCTGCCGCCTTCGCCCGACAGCGACAGGCGCGGCTGGCCGAAGATCGTGATGCCGAGCGGCAGATCCGCCGATGCCGCGTCGCTCTTGGCGTGCATGACCAGTTTGTAGTCGCCGGCCGGGGTGTCGCGCGGCAACGCCACCGAGGCGTCGATGTCCTTCGATTTGCCGACGCCGATCGGAATGCTGGTGATCTGCTGGCTGCCATAAGCCTCGGTAAACGTGACCTGAAAATTCTTTGGCGCGTCGGCGGTAAAATTGATCGTGGCGTCGCGGCCGCTGTCGTTGGCGACGGTGACGGTGAACTTGAACGCGGTCGTCGCGGTGCCGCGCAATGCCGGAAAGTTGGTCGACAGCTTGAGTTTGGCCGGCAATTCCTGGCCGATGGTCAAAGTGATCGGCAAGCGCAACTCGCCGCTGTCGCCGCGCGCGGCGACGAGAAAGTGATAATCGCCGGGGCCGGCGCCGGTTGGCGGTTCGAGCCGCAGCTGCAGCTTTTCGTTGCCGTCTGGCCCAACCATCGCTGCGGAGACAGGTTGGCCGCCGCCAAGGATCGTCGCCTTCCAGCCGCTCGCCGCTTGCGGCACCGACAGGCTCAGCTGCTGCGGCGGCAGGCGATAGTTGTGAAGCGTCAAATCGATCGTCGCGGTCTCGCCGGCCCGCACGGTCAGGGCCGGGTACTGGGTCGACAGGTAGATGCCGGTGAGTTCGCTGGCACCGGCGGGCTTGGCAGCCTCTCTGGGGTCTGCGCGGCCAGCCGCACCGGCGGCGGCGGAAAAGACGAGACCGATCGCCAGCGCGAAAATCGAGACCGCGAGAAGCCGCCGCTCCATCCCTGACACTCCGCTCCCCATCTTCGCCGAGCCTCCGGGAACCTCGGCAATCGACGCCGGCGCCGGCGCGCTGACATAAATCAGGCGCCGGCGGGGGCGAAATGAACAATTTTTAACATTGCGGGTGGGCTGCAGGCGGCGAGCCGCAGCCGATCGGCTCAGAACAGGCTGCCGATGGTTCGCCCAAGCCAGCTCTGTGTCTGGGCGTCCGGCTCTTGACTGCCCTTGAGCAGGGCAAAAGCGTCGCCGTACCATTCGCTGCCCGGATAATTGTAGCCAAGTACGGCGGCATTTTGCTTTGCCTCGGCGGTCAGTCCGAGCGCCAGGTCGCATTCGACCAGCCGTTCGAGCGCCTCGGGGACATGCGTTGTTGTTTGATATTGGTCGATGACGCGCTTGAAGCGGTTCATCGCCGCCAAATATTGTCCTCGCTTCAGGTAATAACGGCCAATCTCCATCTCTTTGCCGGCCAAGTGATCGCGCGTGAAATCGAGTTTTAGCTTGGCGTCCCGAGCGTATTTGGTGTCAGGGAAGCGGCGCACTACGTCGTCGAGCGCCTTTAAGGCAAGTTCAGTGGTCTTTTGATCACGCTCGACGTCGACGATCTGCACGTAGTAGGAAATCGCCTTCAGATAATACGCGTATACGACGTCGCGATTTCCCGGATGAAGCTGAATAAAACGATCGGCATTGATAATGGCCTCGTCGTAATTGCCACCTTCGTATTGGGCATAAGCCGCCATCAGCTGGGCTTTTGTCGCCCAGACTGAGTAGGGATGCTGACTTTCTACCTGGTCGAAACTTGTCGCCGCTTGGTCATAGCGCTCCTCGACCATCTCGTCCATGGCCTGGTTATAGAGATCGTCAACCGGCTTTTCGATATAGGCGTCTTTCTTGTTGCCACCGCAGGCCGACAACAACATCGTCAGCGCGACGGCACCCATCCATCCCGAACGGAGCAACGAGCGCATCACCAGCCCCGGCAAATCCCGCCAAACCTTATGCTCGCCGGACACGGCGCGCGCAAGATCGGTCAAATCCGGCGCCGAATTAGGCGCTTACCAGCAGCGCTTCGTCTCGGCGCTCGCATATGCCCGCAGGGCCGGCGACGGTCGGAATGGCGTAGGCCCATGCTTCGTCAGCGGCAAACAGCGCCGCCAGCAGCCGCCGGTTATGGCTGTGGCCGGACCGCACCCCGCGAAAGCGCCCGATCAGGGGCGCGCCCGCCAAGTAGAGATCGCCGACCGCGTCCAGCAGCTTGTGCCGAACGAACTCGTCTTCGTAGCGCAACCCGCCGCTGTTCAGGATGCGGTCGCCATTGACGACGATGACGTTGTCGAGCGAGCCGCCGCGCGCCAAACCGGCGGCCCGCAAGCGGTCGACATCATCGAGGAGGCCAAAGGTGCGGGCCCGGCTGAGCTCGGCTTTGAACGAGCCGGCATTCACTGCCATGCTGATGCCTTGGCGGCGGATCAGCGGGTTGTCGAAATCGATTTCGAAACTCATCGAAAACCCTTGATCGGGCAGGAGCTGCACCATCGCACCCCCGTCGATCACACTGATCGGCTTCAGCACCTTGACCACGTGCCGCGGCGCGTCCTGCTCGACGATCCCGGCGCATTCGATCAAGAAGACAAAAGGCGCCGCACTGCCATCCATGACCGGGACCTCGGGCCCGTCGAGCTCGACGATCGCGTTGTCGATCGCCACCCCCGCAAAGGCCGCCATCAGATGTTCGACGGTCCCGACAGTCGTCCCCTCGCCGTCCGCCAGCATCGTGCAACGGGCCGATTCTACGGCATTTTCCCACACCGCGCGGATCTCGGCGCCGGTGTCGGTCCGGCGAAAGACGATGCCGGTTTCCGGCGGGGCCGGCACCAGGTTCATCGTCACTCGCCGGCCCGAATGGAGGCCAACCCCCCGGCAGCCTATGCTCGCTTTCAGCGTTTGCTGAAACTGCGTCCCGATTTCCCCCAACATGTAACCACTCGATCAGCAACCCCCAACTGACGAAAACCTAGCGGTAGCATCGCACTGTCACAAATCACTCTTTGTTGCCGATTGTTGCAGCAAATTCAGCAACAACTGAGCCCAAGTCGATCACTTAGAGATCATACCCGAACCACCTGGGTTGCAGCCGTCGCCGAGTCCGAGTTCTGCACTTTAAACGATGGGCCAGCACTCTGACGCGGGCACAACATTGACGAATTCGGTTTGACTGCGCGATGCGAACGCGCCTGGGCATTAGTTCGCCTGGCGCCGCAAGAACGCGGGAATATCGAGGAGATCCTCCTCTTTCGAGCCCGGCCGATCCTCCGGTTCGAGCGAGGCGAGCCGCGGTTGCGCCGGTTTGACGGCGGGCGGGATCGGCTGGCGCTGCGGTTCCGGCGGCGCCGAGCGCGCCCGACCGACACCGGTGACGCGCTCGATCAGGCTCGGCACCCGCCCCTTGAGCTTTGGCGCCGGATCGCGCGTCGGCGGGGTTATCGGAACCGCCGGTTGCGTGAGCGGGATTGGACGCGCCGGTCCGGCATCGACCGGCTTGGGTGCAATAAAGGCGTCGCCGCGCATCGCCGCGGTTTCCGCAGTCACCGCCGCCGCCGGCAGCGCCTCGTTGTCGGCCGCCGCGCGACCCGAGGCGCTGGCCGATTGTGCGGCATTCTGCGTCAGCACCGGCTGGGTGTAGTCGCCGGTGGTCGCCTCGCGCAGCGCTGTCGCAGCCCCCGTCTCCCGGCTGCTGACCAGGCTGATCGCCGGCCGCGCCTGGGTCATGGCTTCGGCATCGATCCCGGTGGCGACGACCGAGATTCGCATCTTGCCGGACAGCGTCTCGTCAAAAGTCGACCCAAAGATGATGTTGGCGTCGGGGTCGACTTCTTCGCGAATGCGGTTGGCCGCTTCGTCGACCTCGAACAAGGTCATGTCCGGCCCACCGGTGATGTTGATCAGCACCCCCTTGGCGCCCTTCATCGACACGTCTTCGAGCAGCGGGTTCGAAATCGCGGCCTCGGCGGCGTCGATCGCGCGGCGGTCGCCTTCGGCGTCGCCGGTCCCCATCATCGCCTTGCCCATTTCACTCATGACCGTGCGGATGTCGGCAAAATCGAGGTTGATCAGCCCCGGCATCACCATCAGGTCGGTGACCCCGCGCACCCCCGAATGCAACACATCGTCGGCCATCTTAAAGGCGTCGGCAAAGGTCGTCCGCTCGTTGGCGACCCGAAACAAATTCTGGTTCGGGATGATGATCAGCGTGTCGACGAACTTCTGCAGTTCCTCGATCCCGGCCTCGGCGATCTTCATTCGGTGGCTGCCCTCGAAATGGAAGGGCTTGGTCACGACGCCGATCGTCAAAATCCCCGATTCGCGGGCGACGCGGGCAATCACCGGGGCGCCGCCGGTGCCGGTGCCGCCGCCCATGCCGGCGGTGATGAACACCATGTTCGAGCCGCCCATCGCTTCGAGCAGTTCGTCGAGCGCCTCCTCGGCGGCGGCGCGGCCGACATCGGGCCGCGACCCGGCGCCGAGACCGCGGGTGACGCCGATGCCGAGCTGGATCTTGCGATGAGCCCCGGATTGCTGCATCGCCTGCGCATCGGTATTGCAGACGACGAACTCACAGCCGATCAAATTCGAACGGATCATGTTGTTGACGGCGTTTCCCCCGGCGCCGCCGACCCCGACAACGGTAATGCGGGGTTTCATCTCCTGCTCGTCCCTCGGGATGCTGAGATTGATCATGCGTCCTCCACTGCTGCGCAGCCTCGATCATGCCCGGACGGGTCCGGGCTTCCCCCTCGTTTGGCCGATACCGATGTAGCCGTTTTTCTCCTAACCGGATAGCGGCGCCGGCCGCGGCGCCGCAGAATTGGCTTAGATGTTCTCCTTAAGCCAGTGACCGAGCCGGCCCAGGATCCCGCTCGGCGGTCCCCGCGGAACTCGCGCGGCGCGCGGCGGCTCGGCGCGTTCCGACAGCGCGAAGTGCAATAGCCCGACCGAGGCCGAAAAGGCCGGGCCGGCGGTCGCTTCGGCGAGCCCGGCAACCCGCAACGGGCGCCCGATGCGCACTTGCTTGTCGAGGATCAGGCCGGCAAATTCGCGCACCCCATGCAACTGGGCGGCCCCACCGGTCAGCACCACGCGGCGCCCGGCAACCTTGTCGAACCCGCTGGCTTCGAGCCGGTCGCGGACCAGCTCGAACGTCTCCTCGACACGAGGTGCGATAATGCCGACGAGCAGCGATCTGGGCACGTGGTTGACGTGGCCGTCCTCCTCCTCGCCGATCTGCGGCACGGCGATCATCTCACGCTCGTCGGTGCTGGCGGAAATCGCGGTGCCGAACAGCGTTTTCATCCGTTCGGCATGCGCGACCGGCGTCGACAGGCCGCGCGCGATGTCGTTGGTGACGTGGCAGCCGCCGACTGGCACCGAATCGGCGAAGATCAAATTGCCGTCGAAAAAGACGCCGATCGTCGTCGTCCCGCCACCCATGTCGATGATCGTCACGCCGAGCCCGATCTCGTCCTCGACGAGGCATGAGAGCCCGGCCGCGTAGGGGCTGACGACCAATGCCTCGACTTCGAGGTGCGAGCGCCCGATCGCCGCGCTGTGGTTGCGCACATTGGCGCCGTTGGCGGTGACGACGTTCATGTTGACGCCCAGCCGATCGCCGAACATGCCACGCGGGTCGCGGATGCCGCGGCTGTCGTCGATCGAAAACCCGACCGGAACCGAATGGACAATCTGCCGGTCGCCGGGCTCGCGCAGCATGTAGCCGTGGTCGAGCACGCGCTGCAACTCGCTCTCGCCGATCTCGCGGCCGGCGACGCCGATCTCGGCCTTGATGATGCGCGAGCCGGCAAAGCCGCCCGACAGGTTGGCGACGACCTGCTGGATCGTCTCGCCGGCCATCTCCTCGGCGGCGTGCACCGCGCCGGCAACCGAGGCGCTGGCGGCTTCGAGATCGACGATCGCGCCGTTGCGCAGCCCGCGGGAGATTTGATGGCCGATGCCGACGACCTGCGGCCGCTCGGCCTCGACCCGCGCGATAAAGCAGCACACCTTGCTCGTGCCGATGTCGAGCGCCGCGACGAGGCTGCCGCGCGGCCGATGCGGCGGCTTTACCGGCCGCCGTGTTTTGCCCCGCCTGGTCTTGCCGCGGCTCGCGGTTTTGCCGACGGTCTTGCCTGCGGTATTAGGCGGCTTTTGGCGGCTGCGCACCTCTTCGATCGCGGTCATGTATTTTTCGCCGGCGGGCGTCCTTTCTTGATTGGCGGTGCTTCTTTTGGCGGCTCGGGGGTGACGCGGACGACAAGCCGATCCGGCAGGCGCATGTCGATTGCCTGAACGTCGCGCTGCAGGATCGCGTCGTTGCGCTGCAGGCGGGCGAGATCGGCCCACGCCGCGGCGGGGTCGTCCGACGGCAGCAGCACGTCGATCGAATTGTCGATGCGCAGGTTCCAGCGCCGGCCGCCGACATCGACCGCGGCGGTGACCCGCGCCGCGAGATCGGGCTCGCTCGACAGTATCGCCAGCAATGCGGCGGCGTGGCGTGCGGCATCTTCACCGACGACCATCGGCAATTTCGCAAAGCGATCGAGCCGGGTGACCGGGATTACCGCGCCGGTGCGGTCGATCAATTCGATCTTGCCGCCGTGCTGCCACAGCGCCATCGGCTCGCGCTCGACAAGGCGGACGTAGATCGTGTCGGGAAGGCGGCGCTCGATCAATGCCGAGCGCACC
The DNA here is from genome assembly GCA_035570935.1 of Allostellaceae bacterium. Taxonomy (GTDB): domain Bacteria; phylum Pseudomonadota; class Alphaproteobacteria; order ATCC43930; family CGMCC-115725; genus AP-15. The sequence continues at coordinate 15,028 of DATMKU010000189.1, read as the reverse complement.
CAGGGCAGGCTTTCGAGCTGCTGCTTGGCGCGCACCGGGTCGACCGCCAGGATCGGCGTGCCAAGGCGGGCGCCGAGCGCCTTGAGAATTGTGTCGCGGTCGGTCGTGGCGCGCCCCTCGACGCGAATGTCGGCGACGCGAAAGCCAAGTTCAGCACTCGCCTCCAAGAGGCGCCGCGAAGCGCCGTGCCAGACAAATTCGCGTGCCGGCGAATGGGGGGTCAGCACCGCGCCGACCACACCAGCCGCGAGCACGATCGGAACGCCGACCCAAGCGAGCCCGACGCGCAACCGCGCGGTCCATCGCCGGGGCCGCCGCCGCGACCCGGCGATCAGCCCTCGCATGCGGCGTTCTCCACGATCCACACGACCAGCTCGTCAAAAGTAATCCCGGCGTTCCGGGCAATGTCGGGAACGAGCGATGTCGGGGTCATGCCGGGCTGGGTGTTGACCTCCAGCAAATACACCCGCCCATCGCCGTCCGGGGTATCGTCATAGCGCAGATCGGCGCGGCTGACGCCGCGGCAGCCGAGCGCCACATGCGCGCGCCGGGCGATGTCCAGCGTCTCCTCGTAAATTCGCGGCGGGATCGGCGCCGGAACCAGGTGATCCGAGCCGCCGTCGGCGTATTTTGCGGTGTAGTCGTAAAAGCTCCCGCGCGGGACGATTTCGCACACCCCGAGCGCGCGATCGCCCATCACGGCGACGGTTAGTTCGCGTCCGGGAATAAAGCGCTCGACCATGATTTCAACGCCAAAGCTCCAGCCCGCGACCTCCTCGCGCCAGGAATTGTCGCCGATCCGAACGATGCGCACCCCGACACTCGATCCCTGATTGGTCGGCTTGACGACAAACGGCGCCGGCATCGGATCGCCCGCGGCGAGTTCGTCGGCACACGAGACCACGCCATCGACGACCGGCAGCCCGGCGCCACGAAAAACAATCTTCGCGGTCGGCTTGTGCATAGCCAAGGCCGAGGCGAGAACGCCCGAATGCGTGTAGGGGATGCGCAGCATCTCAAAGACGGCCTGTAAGGTGCCGTCTTCGCCGCCGACCCCGTGCAACGCGTTAAAAATCACGTCGGGCCGCGGGTCGAGGGCATGGAGCAAAGCCGGCAGGTGACGACCGACGTCGATTGCCTTGACCCGATAGCCATGGTCGATAAGCGCCTTGGCGCATTCCCGCCCGCTCGACAGCGACACCTCACGCTCCGGCGACCAGCCGCCCATCAGCAATGCGATGGTTTTGCTCATCGGCTCTGTCCACGATGAAGAAAGCCCCTCACCCTCCCGCGTCGCGGGTCCCTCCCTCTCCCCGCAAGCGGGAAGAGGGTTGGGGTGAGGGGCTTTTCAGCCTTGGCAACCGTCATCGCCGTGGAACCCCTTGGGAAACCGGCTCGATTCCGGCGAGCGGGCGGCCGATCCGACGGATTTCCCATTCGAGCACGACGCCCGATGCGTCGTAGACCCGCCGCCGTACTTCCTCGCCGAGCCCTTCGAGATCGGCGGCGCTGGCGTTTCCGGTGTTGATCAGAAAATTCGCGTGTTTGGGCGACATGATCGCCCCGCCGCGCGCGAGCCCTCGGCAGCCGGCCGCGTCGATCAGCCGCCAGGCCCGATCGCCCGGCGGGTTCCTGAAGGTCGAGCCGCCGGTGCGGGCGCGGATCGGCTGGGTCGCTTCGCGGGCAGCGCGAATCTCGGCCATCCGTCGCCCGATCTCGGCGGGATGGCCCGCGGCTCCGCGCAGCCGCGCCTCGACAAAAATCCAATCGCGGTCGATCGCGCAATGGCGATAGGCAAACCCCATCGCCGCCCCTTCGACGACATGCTCGCGGCCGCTGCGGTCGACCGCCGTCGCCGAGACCAGAATGTCCTTCACCTCGCGTCCGTAGGCGCCGGCGTTCATCCGCAGCCCGCCACCGAGCGTCCCCGGAATCCCGGAGAAGAATTCGACACCGGCGACGCCTGCCTGCGCCGCCGACAACGCGATGTTGAGGTGCAGCGCCGCCGCCCCGGCGACGACCTCGTTATCGTCGATGGCAGTGCCGGCAAAACCGCCGCCAAGGCGGATCGTGACCCCGGCGATGCCGCCGTCGCGCAGCAGGATGTTGGCGCCGCCGCCGATCACCGTGACCGGAACTGTTTGCGGCAATGCGGTGAGGAAGGCGGCGAGATCCTCGCGATCGGCGGGCTGGAACAGCGTTTCCGCCGGGCCGCCGACGCCAAACCAGGTCTGGCGGCCGACCGGCGCATCGGGCGTCAGCCGTCCGCGCACCGCCGGGAGCCCGGCGACCGGCAGCGTCGGCGAGGCGGCCGGAGCTGCACTCATCCCGCAACACTCCGGCGCTGCAAGGTCGCAAGATCGCCCGGCAGGCTGTTCGCCCAAGTCGTGATCGAGCCGGCGCCGAGGCACACGACCATGTCCCCGGGATGCGCGAGATCGGCGACCAGCGGGGCAAGCTCGGCGGGGCCGGAAAGAGCGCGCACGTTGCGGTGCCCGTGTTCGATCAGCCCGGCGACGATCGCCTCGCGGGTCACGCCTTCGACCGGTTCCTCGCCGGCCGCGTAAATGTCGGCGACCAGAACGATGTCGGCGTCGTTAAAACAGGTGCAAAAGCCGTCAAACAGATGCGACACTCGCGAATAGCGGTGCGGCTGCACAACCGCGATGACCTTGCCCGAGACGATCGCGCGCGCGGCTTTTAAGACGGCGGCGATCTCGACCGGATGGTGGCCGTAATCATCGATGACCGGCACCCCGTTCCATTCGCCCGTCTTGGTAAAGCGACGCTTGACGCCTTTGAAATTGCGCAGTGCGGCGCGCAGCGCATCGTCGCCGAGCCCGAGCGCCTCGGCGACGGCGGCCGCGGCCAGCGAATTCTGCACATTGTGGTGGCCGAACATCGGCAGATACAGATCGGGGATGATCCGCTCGCGCTCGGACGGCGCATCGGCGACGATGATGTCGTAGCGCGCCCCGTCGCGGCCGAGCCGCAGATCGACCGCACGGATGTCGGCCTGCGGGCTCATCCCATAGGTCAGGACGCGGCGATCGGACAATTTGGGGATCATCCCCTGGACGACCGGGTGGTCGATGCACAGCGCGGCAAAGCCGTAAAACGGAATGTTGGCGACGAACGTCTCAAAGGCCTGCCGCAGCGCATCAAAGCCGCCGTAGAAATCGAGATGCTCGGGGTCGATGTTGGTGACGACCGCGATCGTCGCCGGCAACCGGATAAAGGTGCCGTCGCTCTCGTCAGCCTCGACCACCATCCAATCACCGGCGCCGAGCCTGGTGTTGGTGCCATAGGCGTTGATGATGCCGCCATTGATCACTGTCGGGTCGAGCTGGGCGGTTTCGAGCAAGCTGCCGATCAGCGAGGTCGTCGTCGTCTTGCCGTGGGTCCCGGCGACCGCCAGCGACCATTTGAGCCGCATCAACTCGGCCAGCATTTCGGCGCGGCGGACGACCGGCAGCCGGCGTACGCGGGCGGCGGCAATTTCGGGGTTGTCGGCATGGACGGCGGAGGAGACGACGACGACTTCGGCGGCGCCGAGGTTGGCCGCGTCATGACCGACCGCGACCGGAATGCCGAGATCGACGAGGCGGCGGACATTGGCGCCGTCGGCGAGGTCGCTGCCCTGCACGCGATAGCCGAGATTGTGCAAAACCTCGGCGATGCCGCTCATGCCGATGCCGCCGATGCCGACAAAATGCAGCGGCCCGAGGGTCAGCGGCAACGCCCTCATGCGGCGCACTCCTCTAACGCCTCGCCGGGTCGCAGGCTCAACGCCAAATCGGCCAGCCGGCGGGCCGCGTCGCGCCGCCCGAACGCCGCCGCGCGCTGCGCCATCAGCAGAAGAACCGCGCCGTCACCGAGCAGTTTCTCGAGTTCGGCGGCGAAGCCGTCGGCGCCCAGATCGGCTTGCCGGATCGCCCGCCCGCCGCCCGCCGCGGCAAAGGCGGCGGCATTGGCGGTCTGGTGGTCGTCGGTCGCGTGGGGATAGGGGATCAGCAAGGCTGGCCGGCCGACGGCGCCGAGTTCGGCCACGGTCGAAGCCCCGGCGCGGCAGATGACCAGATGCGCCCGTGCCAGCCGTTGCGGCACGTCGGCGAAAAAGCTCTCGATATCCGCCGAAACCCCGGCTTCGCGGTAGGCCGTAACGACCGCGGCGAGATCTTCGGGGCGGGCCTGCTGGCTGACATGCAGCCGCCGGCGCAGCCCTTGCGGCAACCGCGCCACCGCTGTCGGGACGATTTCGGCGAGGATATGAGCGCCTTGGCTGCCGCCGAGGACCAACAGCTCGACTGCCCCGTCCGGCTCGGGTGCCGAATAACTGGCGTCGCCGAGGGCGAGGATCGCCCGCCGGACCGGATTGCCGGTATGAACCGCGCGCTCGCGAGCCCCGCGGCGCAGGCCGGCGGTTTCCGCGAAACCGGTGGCGATCCGCCAGACCCGCGGCGCGAGCAACCGGTTGGCGCGGCCGAGGACGGCATTTTGCTCGTGGATCAGGGTCGGCAGCCCCAACGAGGCCGCCGCGAGCATCGTCGGCACCGACGGATAACCGCCAAAGCCGATGACCGCCGCGGGCATCAGCCGCCGCAGCAGCCGGCGGGCTTGCACGGCGCCGGCCGCCAGCCCGCCGAGGGCGTAGGCGGTGCGGACCGGCCCGGCGCCGAGTCGCCCGGCGCGCAATTTGTGGAACGTGACGCCGGGGATTTGCGCCGCAAACGAATCGACCCGCGAATCGGTCAACAGATGCACTTGACGGCCACCGGCCGCAAGCTCGCCGGCCAACGCCTCGGCCGGGAACAGATGACCGCCGGTGCCGCCCGCGGCGAGGGCAAAGGGCGCGCTCACACCGCGCTGCCCGCGAGCCGCCGGCGGGTCAGCGCCAGCAGCATCCCCATCCCCAGACCGAGCGCCAGCATCGACGAACCGCCATACGATAAAAACGGCAAGGTCATGCCCTTGGTCGGCATCATGTGCAAGGTCGAGGCCATGTTGATGACCGCCTGCAGCCCGAACTGGATCAACAGACCGGTCCCCGACAGCAGCACGAACAGGCTGCCTTCTTGCGATAGCCGGGAAAATCCGCGCATCACGACAAAGGCAAACAGCCCGACGATCACCAGGCAGACGATCAGCCCGAGTTCCTCGCCGGTAACGGCAAACACAAAATCGGCGTGCGCGTCGGGCAGCACATATTTGACCGTTCCCTCCCCAGGCCCGCGGCCCCATAGCCCGCCATTGGCGAAGGCTTCGAGCGAGCGATTGACCTGATAGCTGTCGCCGGCCGCCGGATCGAGAAAATGATCGACCCGCACCCGGACGTGCGGAACAAAGGTGTAAGCGCCGGCCAGCGCCCCAATCCCGCCGAGGCCAAACAGGATGACCCAATAGAGCCGCAGGCCGCTCATGTAAAATTGACCGAACCACACGATCGCGACCACCGCCGCCATCCCGATATCGGGCTGCGCGATCAACATCGCGACGATCGCCAACAGCAGTGCGAGAGCAATCAGGTTGCCGGGAAAGCCGCGCCGCAGTTTCTGTTCGGAAAACAACCAGGCGGTAATCACCGCAAAGCACGGTTTGACAAATTCGGAGGGTTGCAGCGACAGCAGCGGGAGATTGATCCAGCGGCGCGCTCCCTTGATCTCGGCGCCCACGACGAGCGTCAAGGCCAGCAATACGAGCCCGACGGCGAAGACAATGACGGCGATGCGGCGGATCGTGCGCGGCGTCTGCAGCGACACCAGCCACATGACGCCGATTGTCAGCGGCAGCAGGGCGAGATAGCGGCGGATAAAATGCCCGCCGTCATAGCCGATGCGTTCGGCGACCGCCGGGCTCGCCGCCAGGCACATGACGACGCCGAATCCCATCAGAATGAAGAGTGCCGCGAGGCTCCATCGATCGACGGTCCACCACCAGCGCGCCACCGGGCTCTGATCGATGCGGGCGAACCTCATATGCGTTGGTCCTCGCCGCGCGGGCAGGCCGTGCCGATGGCCTCCCGCTTTGCGTCGAGCGAGTATATATTGTTGGAATAATCGCGCCTAGCTACTAATTGTGCGATCCCCCCATCGCCCATCGCGCATCACCGCAGCTTCAAGGTGGCGAGCCCGGCGATCGCCAGGATCGACGCGATGATCCAAAAGCGGATCACGATCGTCGGCTCCGCCCAACCCTTTTGCTCGAAATGATGGTGCAGCGGCGCCATCCGGAACACCCGCCGCCCGGTGATCTTGAAGCTCGCCACCTGGACGATGACCGAGACCGCCTCGAGCACGAACAACCCGCCGATGATCGCCAGCACCAGCTCATGCTTGGTGACGACGCTGATCGCCCCCAGCGCGCCGCCGATCGACAATGACCCGGTGTCCCCCATAAAGACCATCGCCGGCGGGGCGTTGAACCACAGGAAGCCGAGGCTCGCGCCGACCATGGCGCCGCAGAACACGGTCAATTCGCCGGCCCCCGGAACATGGTGGATCTGCAGGTAATTGGCGAAGACCGCGTTGCCGACGAGATAGGCGATCAACCCAAAGCAGCCGGCGGCGATCATCGCCGGCACGATGGCGAGCCCGTCGAGTCCGTCGGTCAGGTTGACCGCGTTCGAGGCGCCGATGATGACCAGGACCGCGAACGGCACAAACAGCCCGTCGAGCGGAATGAGCACGTTTTTCAGAAAGGGCACGGCCAGCGTGTTGGCGAGCGCCGCCGGGCTGAAATGCTCGACGGCGAGGCAAGCCAGAACACCGACCCCGACCTCGAGCGCGATTTTAGTCATGCCGGGAAGGCCGCGGTGCGAATTGCTGGTCAATTTTTTGTAGTCGTCGAAAAAGCCGATCAGCCCAAAGCCGACGGTAACCAGCAGCACGATCCACACATAGGGGTTCGCCAAATCCGCCCACAGCAAGGTCGCGACCGTCAGCGCCAGCAGGATCAGGAACCCGCCCATCGTCGGCGTTCCCTTTTTGCGCACCAGATGCCCCGCCGGGCCGTCGAGGCGGATCGGCTGGCCGTTGGTCTGCTTCGAGCGCAGCCAGGCGATGATCGGCCGGCCGCAGAGAAAGCTGATCACGAGCGCGGTGACGACGGCGCCGCCAGACCGGAACGTGATGTAGCGAAACAGGTTGAAGGCCTGAAACTGGTCCGCGAGCGGGTAGAGCAGCGCATAGAGCATCGTCAGGTCTCGAACTGTGCGGATTGGGCGAGCACGCGCTCGACGATGCGGCCGACGCCGACGGCATAGGAGCCCTTGACCGTCACCACGTCGCCGGGCTCGAGAAAGCGCAACAGGGCGGGGATAGCCGCTTCGGCGGACGGCCACAATCCACCGCGCGCCACAGCCGGCAGAACCTCGTCGAGCGCCGCCATCTCGGTCCCGATCAGAAAGACGCGGTCGACCTCGGCGGCAATCAGCGGCTCGGCCAATTCGCGATGAAGACGCCGGGCCGTATCGCCCAATTCGAGCATGTCGCCGAGCACCGCCACCCGCCGGCCGCCGGCTTCAGGGCTGGCCGTGGCGAGCACCGCCAGTGCGGCGAGCATCGCCGCCGGGCTCGCGTTGTAGCTCTCGTCGATCAGGGTCAGGGTGCCGCCGCGCCACCGCAATCGATGGCGGCGTCCGCGCCCGGGCGGCGCCTCGAAGGCGGCCAGCGCCTCGGCGGCTTGCCGCGGGTCGCAGCCGGCGGCAACCGCGGCGCCCAGTACCGCGAGCGCGTTCATCACCCAATGCCGGCCGGGGACATTCAGGCGAAAGCGCACGACCTTGCCCCCGACCGAGGCCTCGATCGTGCTGCCGTGCGGCTCCAAGACGCAGTCGCAAAGGCGCAGGGCGGCCTCGGGATCGGCGCCAAAGCCGATGATTTTCGCCACCCCGGTTTCGGCCGCCGCCGCGGCAAGCCGCGCGTAATGCGGGTTGTCGCGGTTGAGGACGGCGACCCCGCCCGGTTCGAGGCCGAGAAAGATTTCGGCCTTGGCGTCGGCAATTTCTTCGACCGACCGGAAAAAGCCGAGATGGGCGGGCGCCACCGTGGTGACGACAGCGATGTGGGGCCGCGCCAGCCGGGTCAGTGCGGCGATCTCGCCCGGATGGTTCATGCCGAGCTCGAACACGCCATAGGCCGCATCCGGCGGCATCCGTGCCAGCGACAGCGGGACGCCCCAATGGTTGTTGAGGCTGCCGGGCGAAGCAAAGGTCGCACCGCAGGCGCCGAGAGCGATGCGCAGCGCCTCCTTGGTCCCGGTCTTGCCGACGCTGCCGGTCACCGCGACGATGCGCGCGCCGCTGCGCTCGCGCGCAAAGCGGCCGAGCGTGGTGAGACCGGCGAGCGTGTCGCCGACCCGCAGCAACGGCGCTGCCGCGGGCATGTCGGCGGCGCTGCAGTCGACCATCGCCGCGGCGGCACGGCGTTCGAGCGCCGCCCCGACGAAATCGTGACCGTCGTGGTTGGGGCCGCGCAGCGCGACAAAGAGATCGCCCGGCATCAGCGTGCGCGTGTCGATCGAGACACCGGTCGCGGCCCAGTCGACGCCGCCGCCGCCGGCGGTCGCGCGCACCGCGTCGGCCGCGGTCCACAGCGGCGTCACGAGCCGGTCCGCCGCCGGACGCTCGGCCGCCGCTCGACGCCCGGCCGCCGCTCGACGATCGCGCGCGCGATCTCGGCATCGTCGAACGGCAAGGTCTCATCGCCGACGATCTGGCCGGTCTCGTGCCCCTTGCCGGCGATGACCAGCATGTCGCCCGCGCCAAGCTCGGCGATCGCGGTTTCGATCGCGCGGCGGCGGTCGCCGATTTCGATCGCCCGCGGCGCGGCGGCGAGAATCGCGCGCCGGATCGCGGCCGCGTCTTCGCTGCGCGGGTTGTCGTCGGTCACGTAAACGCGGTCGGCGGCCCCGGTGGCGACCCGGCCCATCAGCGGCCTCTTGCCCGGATCGCGGTCGCCACCGGCGCCGAACAGCACCGCGAGCCTTCCCGGCGTGTGCGGGCGCAACGCCCCGAGCACGGTCGCGAGCGCGTCGGGCGTATGAGCGTAATCGACGACGATGCCCCCGCCTGCCTTCCCCTCGGCGACGAATTGCAGCCGGCCCGGAACTCCCGTCAGTTTGGCGAGCGCGGCAATCCCGGCCTCCACCGCAACGCCGCTCGCGATTGCCAGCCCGAGCGCCGCCAGCGCGTTCATCGCCTGGAACTCGGCGAGCAGCGGCAGGGACAATTCGTGCCGGCGTCCGAAAACCTCGATCGCAAGGCCCTGGCCGCGCTCTCCCGGCCGGGCGCAGATCAGCCGCAATTCGGCCGATTTGTCGCGGCCAAAAGCAAAAACCGGATGGCCGTGCTGGCGACAGAGCGCCGACAGGTGCGAGAACTCGCCGCTGTCCCGGTTCAGCACCGCCGGCCGGCCCGGCGCCAGGATCGCGGTGAACAGCCGCTCCTTGGCGACGCGGTACGCCGCCATGTCGCGGTGATAGTCGAGATGGTCGCGGGTCAAATTGGTAAAGGCGGCGGCCGCGAGCGACAAGCCGTCGAGGCGGAACTGGGCGAGCCCGTGGCTCGACGCCTCGATCGCGACATGGTCGATCCCGCGCTCGGCGAGCGCAGCGAGGTCGCGATGCAGCGCCGCCGGGTCGGGGGTGGTCAGCGCCCCGGCGCGGCGGCCGGACGATGTGACCACCCCCAAGGTGCCGACGCTCGCCGCGGCGTAGCCCGCGGCAGTCCAGATCTCGCGGGTGAAATGGGCGACCGAGGTCTTGCCGTTGGTGCCGGTGACGGCGGCGACGGTGCGGGGTTGCCGGCCGTAAAACCGGGCCGCCATCAGCGCCAGCCGCCGCCGTGGATTGGGGCCGGCGACAACCGCGATGCCCTGGCGCGCTTCGAGCGAGAGGTCGAGCGCCGCGGCGTCGTCGGTCAGGATCGCCGCGGCGCCGCGGGCTGCGGCTTCGGCTGCAAAGCCGCGCCCGTCGAACCGCGCGCCGGGCAGGGCAACAAACAAAAACCCGGGGCGCACCGCGCGCGAATCGGCGGTGAGGCCGGTGATGTCGGGGTCGCGCACCGGCCCGGCGTCAACGGGCGGGTCGCCGCCCCCGATCAGCTCAGTAAGCTTCAATCCGTTTGCCTTCGAGGCTCTCGGGTGTCAGTGCGTGAACGATTTCGGGCGACGATTCATCCACCGGCTGCACGCCGAGCAGAGGTGCGACGCGTACGATGGTGCGGCCGACCGCCGGCGCCGCGGTCCACCCGGCGGTCGCGTAGCCGTGGCTCGCCTTGTTCGGGTGCGGCTCGTCGACCATCACCAGCACCAGATATTTGGGCGCCGTCATCGGGAAGACCCCGAGAAAGCTCGACAGCAATTTACGCTCGGCATAGCGCGCACCGACGACTTTGTCGGCGGTGCCGGTCTTGCCGCCGACGACATACCCCGGTGCGTCGACCATCTCGCCCGTCCCATAAAGCACGACCATGCGCAAGAGTTTACGCATGTGCTCGGAGGTTTCGGGCGAAATCACGCTAATCCCTTGCGGCGCACCCCCGTGCGGCAATTTGAGCAGGGTCGCCGGGCGCAGGATGCCGCCATTGACCAGCGCCGATCCGGCGGTGGCGATCTGCAGCGGGGTCTCGGAAATGCCGTGGCCAAAGCCGATCGTCATGACATTGACCTCGCGCCACCTCGCCGGGAAGTGCGGCCTCCCGATTTCCTTCAATTCGAAAGTCGGAGAAGAAAGCAGCCCGAAGCGCCGCAGATATTCCTGCTGACGGTCGCCCCCGACGGCAAGCGCGATCTTGGCCTCGCCGATATTCGACGAATACATCAGGATTTCGGGCACCGATTCCCAGCGATGCTTGCCGTGATAGTCGGAAATCGTAAACCGCCCGATATGGATCGGGTAGGTGGCGTCGAAACGGCCGGTCATCGTGGTCGCACCCGAATCGAGCCCCATCGCCGTCGTGAAAATCTTGAACACGGAGCCGATTTCGTAGTCGCCGAGCGTCACCCGGTTGAACATCCGCTCCGCGATCGTCACGTCGGGATGATTGGGATCGGGCGTGTCGGGATGGCTCGGGTCGAAATCCGGCAACGACACCATCGCCAACACCTCGCCGGTATTGACGTTCATGATCAGGCCGGCGCCGCCCTTGGCGGTGAAGTCGTCGACCACCCGCGCCAATTCCTCGTGCAAGATGTATTGCAGCCGCAGGTCGATCGACAATTGCAGCGGCTCTTGGCGCCCGCGCAAGGCGCCGTCGAGGCCGCGTTCGATGCCGGCCTCGCCGTTGTCGTCGATCCCGGTGTAGCCGACCGCATGCGAGAGCAGCGCGCCGTATGGATAGACGCGGCGCTCTTCGTGCTCGAATTGCAGTCCCGGTATGCCGAGCTGGTTGACGGCGTATTCCTGGTCGGGCGTCAGATGCCGCTTTACCCAGACAAAACCCTTACCCGAGGTCAGCTTGGCGAGGAGTGCCGCGCGATCGAGGCCAGGAAGCGCGGCGACGAGCTTGTCGGCGGCGTCGGCCGCGTCAACGATCTCCCGCGGGTTGGCGTAGAGCGAGAGGCTGTCGAGCGTCGTCGCCAGCAATTTGCCGTGCCGGTCGATAATGTCGCCGCGCCCCGGCGGTGGCGGCGGCAGCGGATCGAAGCGGGCGATGCGTGGCACGGTGATGGCGCCCGGCAACAGGGTGACTTGCGCAAGCCGGCCCGCGATCACGACAAAAGCGATCACAAACGCCACGCCGACGGCAAACAGCCGCGGGCGACAGCCGTCGAGCGCGCGCCGTGCCGGACCGTCCGGGACGACCGGCACGCAGGGCGGCGGCTTGAAGTGCCGCGGCCGGCAAGGATTGTCGTCGAATTGGAAGGCGGCGCTCATTATCGGCTCTCCGCGATCTGCGCGATCAGCTGGTCGAGCGAGGCGGCCCGACGCGTCGGGTCCGGTCGAAGGGCCACCCTTACCGGCGCCGGCTTGCCGGATGGGGCGGCGAGATGGGTTTCGGGTGCCGAGGTCAGGATCGGGCGCGGCTGTTCCGGCGGCGGCGATCGCGGGCTTGGCGGCTGGGCCGCAGCCTCGGCAAGCAAGACGGGGGGCCCCGCCGGCGCATCGGATTCGATCGGCGGCGTTGACGTCGGTGCTATCGGCGCCACGGCGGCGACCGTCTCGACCGGCGCTGGCGGCGGCGGCGCCGGACGCATCGCGATGTCGGCGAGGCTGGTGCGCAGTTGCTTGGTCGCGATCGGCGCCAGCGACAGAAAGCGCTGGTTCAGCTGGGCCAGCGCATCCGGCCGGTTCAGATAGGCCCATTCCGCGCCAAGCGCGCGAATGTCGCGCTCGGTGTCGTCGGCCTGTTTGACGCTGCGGGCGAGGTGGTCAGCGAGACCCTGAACTTCGTACTTGACCGCGAACATGGCAAAGCCCGCGGTCGCCACGACAATCAGCCAAAATAAACCGGAAAGCTTGATCATGCGGCCCACCCTTCTCGCCGATCTGTCTGTCGCGGCCAGGGGTTTTCCGTGGTGCGTTCGGCCGCGCGCAGCCGCGCCGAGCGTGCGCGAGGGTTCCGGCCCACCTCTTCCGGGCTCGGCCTGAGCGCCCGGCGATGCAGCAGGCGAAAGCTCGGCGGTGTCGTCTCGGCGGGCGTCGGCTCGTGACGCGAGGCGCGCGGTGCCGCGTCGCTGCGCTGCCGCAGGAACTCCTTGACCCGCCGGTCCTCGAGCGAATGAAATGACACGACGGCTAGGCGCCCGCCCGGCATCAGCAGCCTCTCGGCCGCGGCGAGGCCGCTCGCGAGCTCGGCCAGCTCGTCGTTGACGGCGATGCGCAGCGCCTGGAAGGTGCGGGTCGCCGGATCGATCCCGGGCTCGGCTTTCGGGATCGCCGCGCGCACCAGTTCGGCAAGCGCGAGTGTGCGCCCTATCGGCTCCTGCCGGCGGCCGAAGACGATTGCACGGGCGATCCGTCGGGCATGGCGCTCCTCGCCAAAATCGCGGATCAGGCGAGCGAGATCTTCCTCCGGCAAGCTCGCCACAAGATCGGCGGCACTTCGGCCGGCGGCGCTCATGCGCATGTCGAGCGGCCCGTCGAAGCGAAACGAGAAGCCGCGCTCAGGTGTGTCGATCTGGAACGAGGACACCCCGAGATCGAGGGCAATCCCAGCGACCGGGCCGGTCGCCTCCGCCACGAGCCGTGCCATGTCGCCGAAATTTCCCTCGACGATTTCAAACCGCCGGTTTTGGCCGGCGGCGAGTTCGCGGCCGCGCCGCACCGCCTCGGGGTCGCGATCGATCGCGACCACCCGACAATGGGCGGCGTCGAGCAATGCCCGCGAATAGCCGCCGTCGCCAAAGGTTCCGTCGACGTAAAGCGCGTCGTCGCGCGGCGCCAGTGCCTCGACCACCGCGTCGACCATGACCGGCAGGTGCCGGGCCGCATTCCCGGTCGCGCCCGGCGGCAGCGCGCCCGGCGCTTCGCGGTGCGCGGGCTGACGCGGCGGCCTTCTCATTCCCGGCGCCGCTCGGGCGAACGCAAGAGCGCGGGGAGCCGCGTCCCTTGCTGCCGCGCCCGCTCGCGCAAATTCGCCTGGTGTTCGGCAAAGCGCGTCGGCTCCCACAGCTGAAAGTTTCGGCCGGCCCCGACAAAAGCGACACTGTCGGCGATCGCGGCATGCTCGGCCAGATCCGGCGGCAACGCGATCCGCCCCTCGGTGTCGAGCGTCAGCTCCCGCGACGCGGCGAACAGCATTTCCAGGTTTTCGTGCTCGTCGGAGAATTTGTCGAGCGCGTCGAGCCGGTTCGCTAGCTCCTCCATCCAATCGACGCCGTTGGCCTCGAGCGCCGGATATTTGTAGGACGGGAAGACGACGATGCCGGGAAAGCGCTGGGCCGCCAAGCTGGTGCGAAAGGTCGCCGGCACTGATACTCGCCCCTTGCGGTCGACCTTGTTCACATAAGTGGACAAAAACATGCCACTTCATCCCCCAACGCTCGCCCACGGACGCTCGGCAAGGGGCGCCCGATAGGTGCTGCCGAAGTTCCCCCCATCGGCCGCACCCGTCCATGGGTTGACATGGGATAGCATGGGAAATTATGGGTGTCAACGAACTTCCCAGAATAAAACTTGCAATTTTATCGATTGTTGTGTCGAGCAGGTTTTCCACAGCATATAGTAGATGCGGTCGAGCGAAGGATCGCCGGCGCGAAGACTGTCTCATCCGCGGCGCGACAGATCGCGGCGCGACGTTCCGGAAATCCCGGTGAAGAGAGTCCACGGCGGGAGACCGGCCTGGTACCGGCCGTTACCGTAGCGCCGTAATGTCCCGGCTGGGCAGGCCGGGCGCCATCTGGATCGTCCCCTGGCTGATCAGCAATTTGCAGTGGTCGTAGATGGCAACCCGTGCGGCCTCGGTGCGGTTGTTGCCAAAAAGACCGGTTTCGACCAGGCGATCGAGATACCACACGGTCTGAGCATTGACCGAGAGGGTGATCTGCTCGGACTTCAACGGGTTTGCTTCTCTCGCCATCGTGGCCACCAAGTGGAAACAATGGCAAAAGAATGCCATAAGAATGGTAAGGAAGCGAGCATCATTTTGCCGCCATCCCGGCACTCCACGCGTCGCTCTCTTTGCTGCGCGGCGGCGGCGTCACACGACGCCCGCGGTCTCGCGCGCCGGTCGCGAGTGGCCGGCCCTGGCGGGACAACCCCGGCGCCGAGCCGGCGCAACCGAAAACGCGGCCTCTCAGCGACGGCTTACCCGTTTTCGCCGTCCTGATGGTCCGGATCGACGATCGCGGACAACCAACTGCAACGCCGTATCGCTTTGAGCGGGGCTTTGGCGTTCGGAACGGGCGACCCCCAGGATCGCCCGCTCCATCCCCCCGAGGTGTGGTGCGGCGAGCCGGCAACCTGCCCGCGGAGCCTATGCCGGTCACCTGCCGCGGTCGCGCAGACCAGCCTTCGACCACACGAGCCGAGCCTATCGGCTCCGCCGCCGGACGCAATCACGCGAATCGCAATTCACAGGTTCCTCCCC
>DATMKU010000188.1:0-2138 GCA_035570935.1 Allostellaceae bacterium | reverse complement strand
GCCCTGAACGAGATCGCCGAGACCCGCGCCGGCCTGCTCGGCCGCCTGTTCCGCGACGTTGCCGTTACCCGGCACAACGCCGAGCAGATCCACGACCATCTCGATGCCGCGATCCGGCCGAGCGTCGTGCTGATGAACCCGCCCTTCTCGGCCTCGCCCTATGTTGAGGGGCGCTTTGCCGAAACCGCGATCCGCCATATGGGCTCGGCGCTGGCGCGGCTCGCCGAGGGCGGCCGACTTGTCGCGATCACCGGCCGCAATGTCGGACCCGATCAGCCGACCTGGCGCGAGGCCTTCGTGCGTTTTCAAGAAAAGAGCCGTGTCGTCTTTACCGCCACAATCGCGGGCAAAGCTTATGTCCGCCAAGGTACGACCATCGAGACGCGGCTGACCGTCATCGACCGCGTTCCCGCCGACGACCCGCGCGCGTTTCCGTTCTCGCCCGGTCTCTGTGGCGATGCCGGCGAATTGCTCGACCGCGTATCCCGTCTGGTGCCGCCGCGGCCGCCGGTGACCGGGACAACCCCCCTGCCGGCCCCCGCCGTGTTTCCGCCGCATGCGGCGCTCACCCCTCGGTCGAAAGCTCCGGTGACGTCGCTCGCTCTCGTCAAATGCCCGGCGCCGGTCCCAGATTTCGCGGAACTGGCCTACCAGATCCGCGAATGGACGCCAGCCGTGTCCGCCCGGCTGACCGCGCGCCTCTACGAAGGCTACGCACTGCAATCGATCAGGATCCCGGACGCGCGGCCGCACCCGACCAAGCTCGTGCAATCGGCCGCGATGGCCGCGGTCGCCCCTCCCCGCCCCTCTTACCGGCCGTATCTGCCGCCGCACCTGCTCGCCGCAGGCATCCTTTCCGACGCGCAACTCGAGAGCGTGATCTATGGCGGCGAGGCGCATGCCGCCCATCTCGCCGGCTTCTATACCGTCGACGAGACCTACGATGTGGTGTCGGCGGCGCCCGAGCCTGCTAGCGTGGGGGTCGGGGATGCTGCGAACGCGGTGCGCTTCCGGCGTGGCTGGTTTCTCGGTGACGGCACCGGCGCCGGCAAGGGCCGCCAGGTCGCAGCGATCATTCTCGACAACTGGCTAAGGCCTGCCCCGGAGAAAGCCGGGGGCCGGCGCCGCGCTCTCTGGATCTCCAAATCCGACAAATTGATCGAAGACGCCGAGCGCGACTGGACCGCAATCGGTGGCTACCGCTCCGACCTCGTGCCGCTGTCGCGCTTCCGCCAGGGTGCAGCGATTACCCTCGACGAGGGCATCCTGTTCACCACCTACGCGACGCTGCGAACACAGGCCAAAGGCGACAAACCCAGCCGGGTTCAGCAGATCATCGACTGGCTCGGCCGTGGTTTCGACGGCGTCGTCGTCTTTGACGAAGCCCACGCGATGGCGAATGCGGCCGGCGACAAGGGCGAACGCGGCGAGAAGAAACCGTCGCAGCAGGGGCAGGCCGGTCTGCGCCTGCAGAACGCACTGCATGATGCGCGCATCCTCTACGTCTCGGCGACCGGCGCCACAATGGTGCAGAACCTCGCCTATGCCGCAAGGCTCGGCCTCTGGGGCACCGGTGATTTTCCGTTCGCGACCCGCGCCGACTTTGTCGCGGCGATGGAAGGCGGCGGCATCGCCGCGATGGAAGTGCTGGCCCGCGATCTGAAGGCGCTCGGCCTTTACGCCTCCCGCTCATTGTCCTTTGAGGGGATCGAATACGAGATCGTCGAGCACAAGCTGACGGCGGAACAGATCCGCATCTACGACGCCTATGCCGATGCCTTCCAAATCATCCACAAGAACCTGACCGAGGCACTGAAAGCGGCGAACATCACCGGCTCCGATGGCAGCACCTACAACAGGAACGCCAAATCCGCGGCGCGTTCCGCGTTCGAATCGAACAAGCAGCGCTTCCTCAATCACCTCTTAACGGCGATGAAATGCCCGACCCTGATCGCCGCGATCGCGCGCGATCTCGAGGACGGGCATGCCTGCATTCTGCAGATCGTGTCGACCAACGAAGCCCTGCTCGACCGCCGCCTCGCCGAGATCCCGACTTCGGAATGGGCCGATTTGTCGATCGACATTACTCCCAGGGAATACGTAGTCGACTATTTGAGCCACTCGTTTCCGACCCAGCT
>DATMKU010000187.1:0-15086 GCA_035570935.1 Allostellaceae bacterium | reverse complement strand
ATCACCGCGCTCGGCCGCGACGGCTTTTTTGCAAATTTCGGCGTCGAAATACCAACCGCCGCCATGGCGTAACGGCGCTCAGCGGTTGGCGGATCAATCTAGTTCAGTCCCGATAACCGGCGCGCCAGCGGGTTGAGGCCTCCGGAAGGAGAAAAGGGATTATGAATTCGCACTCCGCCGAAATCGGTCCCGTCCGCCAAATCCTCGGTCAATAGAACCGAGCACCCCGCTTCCCGCACGGTCGCCACCAGAAGCGCATCGCAGTAGGACGCCCGGCCGGCCGCGGCGTCGTTTAGCGCGATCCACACCGCCATTGGAGGGGCGGCTATACACCGGAACGCGTCCAGCCAGTTTTCGGCCTGGGCGGCCGCATCCGCAGGACGGACTATCCCCCTGCGCGTGATGGCAGCATAGAACTCCGACAGAGCCTGGACAGCCAGATAGCAGTCGCGTTCGGTTGCTCGATCGACAATCTCTATGGCCGCCGATGTCGCGAACCCGCCGCTATGTCGACGCTATACACGATCAGTTGGTATCGAGGCTGAAACGTCCGCTATTTCCGTTCATGTAATGCGTCGCGGTCGAGCGGTCCCGCGCCGATCGGCCAGCCTTGCTCCGTACAGGCGCGGGCTCGGGCGCGGGCTGCTTCCTGCTCGGGGGTAAGGACACGGCGCCCAGATACCGGCACGAGGCGGGCGACCGGCTCGCCCTTGCGGGTGATCACGTACTCCTCGCCGGCCTCGACCTCGCGGATGCAACGGGCAAACGCCTGGTTGGCCTCACCCAAACTTATCGTCTTGCTCATCGAACGCCCGTCGAGTGGGTGGATCGGCACTATGTAGCGCGATCGCGTGCTACAGACAAAAGGCTTATCCCGTCAGCCGCGGTTCGTCGCTGGGCGCGCCAGAATGGCCCGCCTTTTGCACTGTATCGGGGCGGAGAGATCGCATAAGGTCGTGGCTAGAACAAATGGTCGAACAGGGTGACCGATGAACTTTTCGGCCCGGCTCCTGCGCGCAGCGGCGGCGGCCCTCTGTGCGCTTTGCCTGACAACCCTCGCGGCCCGCGCAGAATCCCCGCAGACGACGCTTCGATTCATTCCGCAAGCTGACCTCAGAAGCATCGATCCGATTTGGACGACGGCCTACGTCACGCGCAATTTCGGCTATCTCGTCTTCGACACCCTGTTTGCCCTCGACAAGGATTTCAAGCCGCAGCCGCAGATGGTCGACCATTGGAAAGTCAGCGACGACAAGCTGACCTACACCTTCACGTTGCGCGATGGTCTGAAATGGCATGACGGCCAGCCGGTGCGCGCGGTCGATTGCATTGCTTCGATCGAGCGTTGGGGCAAACGCGACCCATTCGGCCAAAAGATGATGGAGGCGGTAGCGGCGATCAAACCGGTCGACGACAAGACGTTCGCGATCAACCTGAAGACGCCGTTTCCGCTGCTGATCAATGCGCTCGGCAAATTGTCGAGCAACGTGCCGTTCATGATGCCCGAGCGGCTGGCCGAGACCGACCCGTTCAAGCAAATCCCCGAGGCGGTCGGCTCGGGCCCGTTCAAATTCGTCAAAGCGGAATGGGTGCCCGGAAACAAGGCGGTTTTTGTCAAAAACACCGAGTATGTGCCGCGCAAAGAACCGCCAAGCTTTGCCTCGGGCGGCAAGGTGGCCAAGGTCGACCGGGTCGAGTGGCTCTATATTCCCGATTCCGCGACCGCGTCGGCGGCGCTGAACGCCGGCGAAGTCGATTGGTACGAACAGCCGCCGACCGATTTGCTGCCGGTCTTCGCCGGCAACCCCGACGTTGTCGTCGCGACAGTCGATCCGCTCGGCAACCAGGGCATCTTGCGCTTCAATCATGTCCAGCCGCCGTTCGACAATCTGAAGCTGCGCGAGGCGGTGCTGAACCTGGTTGACCAAAAGG
The DNA here is from genome assembly GCA_035570935.1 of Allostellaceae bacterium. GTDB lineage: Bacteria > Pseudomonadota > Alphaproteobacteria > ATCC43930 > CGMCC-115725 > AP-15. The sequence goes on along the minus strand of DATMKU010000187.1, from coordinate 13,154 downwards.
AATACATGCAGGCTGCCGCCGGCGACCCGAAATACTGGAAAACCTGCGTCGCCTTGTTCGGCTGCGGCACGCCGCTTGCCACCCAGGCCGGCGCCGAAGCGCTGCTGAAGGCGCCCGATCCGGCCAAGGCGAAAGAGCTGATCGCCGATTCCGGGTACAGGGGCGAAAAGATCGTGCTGCTCGACGCAACCGACCAGCCGATCGTCCACGGTCAGGCGCTGGTGACTTTGGCACTGTTGAAAGAGGCCGGGCTCAATGTCGAATTGCAGGCAATGGATTGGGGCACCCTGATTACGCGGCGCGCGTCGAAAGCGCCGATCGGCCAGGGCGGTTGGAACATCTTCCACACTTGGACTTCCGCCCCGGATTTGCTGTCGCCGGCGGTCGACGCGGCGTTGCGCGCCAATGACGGCAAGGCCTGGTTCGGCTGGCCGACCGATCCCAAGCTCGAAGGGCTGATCGACCAATGGTTCAAGGCGCCCGATTTCGCCGCGCAGAAAAAGCTCGCGGCCGAGATCCAGACCGAAGCCTATCAGGGCGACGTGCCGTATGTGCCGACCGGCCAGTTTGTGGTTCCGACCGCCTACCGCAAAAACCTTCACGGGATCATCATCGCCCCGGTCGTATTTTTCTGGAACGTCGAGAAGGATTGAGTAGCCGCTCAATGGCGCATCTCCTGAAAAACCCCTCACCCCAGCCTTCTCCCCGCGTGCGGGGAGAGCGAGGGACCCGCGCAGCGGGAGGGTGAGGGGGGCATCCCGCACCCAGGAAAACGATGTTCGCCTATATCGTCCGGCGCATCCTTTCGACCATTCCGGTCATGGCGGTCGTGGCCTTGTTCGTCTTCGGCCTCCTGCATCTGAGCCCCGGAGATCCGGCGGCGATTATCGCCGGCGACACCGCAACCCCGGCCGACATCGCGCGGATACATCAAGCGCTCGGACTAGACGACCCGCTCTACGTGCAATTCGCTTCCTGGGTCTGGCATTTGCTTCACGGCGATCTCGGCATCTCGATCTTCACCAATCTTCCAGTCACGACCCTGATCGCGCAGCGGGTCGAGCCGACGGTGGCCTTGACGATCTCGACCATCGTCGTTTCGGTGCTGGCGGCGATCCCATTGGGTGTGCTCGCGGCGTGGAAGGCGGGTTCGTGGATCGATCGAACGGTGATGGTTTTCGCCGTACTCGGCTTTTCGGTCCCGGTTTTCGTCCTCGCCTATGTGCTGATCTATCTTTTTGCGGTGCGCGCCGATTGGCTGCCGGTGCAGGGTTTTGTCGGTTTGGACCGCGGCCTCGGTCCATTCCTGTCGCATCTCGTGATGCCGACCTTGGCGCTCGCCATGGTCTACACGGCGCTGATTGCCCGGATGACCCGCGCGAGCATGCTCGACGTCCTCGCCCAGGATTACATCCGCACCGCCCAGGCCAAAGGTTTGGCGAACGACAAGGTGCTGATTGGGCACGCGCTGAAAAACGCGGCGGTTCCTATCGTAACGATTATCGGCATCGGCATCGCGTTGCTGATTTCGGGCGTGGTCGTTACCGAGACGGTATTCGCGATCCCCGGTCTTGGCCGGCTGACGGTGGACGCGATCCTGCGCCGCGACTATCCGATTATTCAAGGGATCATCCTGATATTTTCCGCCGCTTACGTCCTGGTCAATCTGCTGGTCGACCTCAGCTACACCTTTCTCGACCCGCGCATCCGGTATTGACCATGCCGGCGTCGCCGCAATTGCCGCTCACCCGACTCGATCCGGGGATCCGAGGAACCCTCCCCCGCATGCGGGTGAGGGCTGCGCGCAACGCGGCCGCGCCCGGTTAGCGAACTTCCGAAAAAAAGCATGACCGTGGCGCCGGCCGATCTCGCCCTCGTCTCTCCGGCTGCCGCCGAGCGCCGGCGCGGCGCGCGTGAGTATGTCCGGCGCCATCCGACCATCATCGTCGGCGGGAGCCTGCTCGGCCTGATGGTGCTGATGGCGATATTCGCACCCTATCTCGGCACCACCGACGCGCAGGCATTGGCCCCGATCCAACGCTTGCGCTGGCCATCGGCGCAGAATTGGTTCGGCACCGACATGCTCGGCCGCGACGTCTACAGCCGCACGGTCTACGGCGCCCGCGTGTCGTTGACCGTCGGCCTTAGCGTCGCATTACTGAGCACCGCGAGCGGTCTGGCGATCGGTCTGATCACCGGGTTCAGCCGCTGGGCCGACGCGATCCTGATGCGGGTCATGGACGGGTTGATGTCGATCCCGCCGGTGTTGATCGCGATCGCACTGATGGCGCTGACCCGCGCGAGCCTGCAGAACGTGGTTTTGGCGATCACCATCGCCGAGGTGCCGCGCGTCACCCGTTTGGTGCGCGGCGTCGTGCTGACCCTGCGCGACCTGCCCTTTGTCGAGGCGGCCGTTGCCAGCGGCACGAGTTTGCCGCGCATCCTGTGGCGCCACATCGTGCCCAATACCGTGCCCCCGCTCTTGGTGCAGGCAACCTACACCGCCGCGTCGGCGATGCTGGTCGAGGCGATCCTGTCCTTTCTCGGCGCCGGGACCCCGCCCAATATCCCGAGTTGGGGCAACATCATGGCCGAGGGGCGCAGCCTGTTTCAGGTTGCCTATTATATCGTTCTGTTCCCCGGCGCCTTTTTGTCGGCGACCGTGCTCGCCATCAACCTGTTGGGCGACGGGCTGCGCGACGCGCTCGACCCGCGCCTCGCCCGGCGAATGTAGAACCGAGCATGGCCGATACCGCGGCTACCTATGTAGCGACAATCCCACAGGCAAAGCCCGCCGCGGTCGAACCGGTCCTGCAGATCGCCGATCTGAGGACCTGGTTTTTCACCCGCGATGGGGTCGTTCGCGCGGTCGACGGCGTCTCGTTCCATGTGATCCCCGGCGAAACCCTTGCGATCGTCGGCGAGAGCGGCTGCGGCAAAAGCGTCACCGCATTGTCCGTCCTGCGCCTGATCCCGTCGCCGCCGGGACGGATCGTCTCCGGCTCGATCCGCTTTGCCGGCCGCGACCTGATCGGGTTGACCGAGGCCGAGATGCGCCGGGTGCGCGGCAACGAGATCTCGATGATCTTTCAGGAGCCGATGACCTCGCTCAATCCGGTGCTGACGATCGGCCGTCAGATCGCCGAGACCTTGACCCTGCATCAGGGGTTGGCGCGGGCTGCAGCACTCGCCAAAGCCGTCGACATGCTGCGCCTCGTGCACATCCCCGAGGCCGAGCGGCGGGTCGGCGAGTATCCGCACCAGCTGTCGGGCGGCATACGCCAGCGGGTCATGATCGCGATGGCGCTCGCCTGCAACCCGAAATTGCTGATCGCCGACGAACCGACAACCGCGCTCGACGTGACGATCCAGGCCCAGATCCTCGATCTGATGCGCGAATTGAAGCAAAAGATCGACGCCGCGATTGTGCTGATCACGCATGATTTGGGTGTCGTCGCCGAGATGGCGCAGCGCGTCGTCGTCATGTATGCCGGCCGCAAGGCCGAGGAAGCGACGGTCGGCGCGCTGTTCCGCCGTCCGCTGCATCCCTACACCAAGGGCTTGCTCAATTCGATGCCGCGGCTCGGCGCCTCGCTCGCTGCCGGCCATGCCCGGAGGCTGGCCGAGATCCCGGGCACGGTGCCGTCATTGCGCGAGACGATCGCCGGCTGCCCATTCGCGGCACGCTGCGCCTTTTCGACCGACATCTGCCGGCGCGAGATGCCGGGTTTCGAGGAAAAGGAGCCCGGCCACTTTGCCGCCTGTTTCCATGCCGACCGCGTGGCGGCGGCGTGAACGCAGCCGCGCCGTCGTCTTTGGTTCCGCTCCTCTCGGTCAGGGGGCTGGTCAAGCATTTCCCGGTCAAGAAGGGGCTGTTGCAGCGCACCGTCGGGCAGGTGCACGCGGTCGACGGCGTCTCCTTCGACATCGGCCATGGCGAAACCCTGGGCCTCGTCGGCGAGAGCGGCTGCGGCAAGTCGACCGCCGGCAAGGCGATCCTCAAATTGATCGAGCCGACAGCGGGCGAGATCCGGGTTCACGGCAAGCGCATCGACGGATTGTCGCGCAGCGCGATGCGGCCGTGGCGGCGCCAGTTGCAGGTGGTGTTTCAGGACCCCTATTCGTCGCTGAACCCGCGGCTGTCGGTCCGCGACATCATCGCCGAGCCGCTCGTCAATTACGGCATTTCGGCCGGGGGTGCGCTCGACCAGCGGGTCGCCGACCTCGCGCTCAAGGTCGGGTTGCGCGAGGACGCGCTCGCCCGCTATCCGCACGAATTTTCCGGCGGCCAGCGCCAACGCATCGGGATCGCCCGCGCATTAGCCTTGCAGCCGAGTCTGATTGTCTGCGACGAGCCGGTCTCGGCGCTCGACGTGTCGGTTCAGGCGCAGGTCATCAACCTGTTGGGCGACCTCCAGCAGGAATTCGGTCTTTCCTACCTGTTCGTCGCCCACGACCTCGCGGTGGTCGAGCACATCAGCCACCGCATCGCGGTCATGTATCTCGGCAAGATCGTCGAGCTCGCCGACAAGGCGGCCCTTTTTGCCCGCCCGCAGCATCCCTATACCGAGGCGTTGCTGTCGGCAGTCCCGCTCCCCGATCCCGAGGCCGCCAAAAAGCGCATCATCCTCAAAGGCGACGTGCCGAGCCCGATCAACCCGCCCTCGGGCTGCCGCTTTCACACCCGCTGCCCCTACGCCTTCGCCCGCTGTTCGAAAGAAGAGCCCGACATGCGAGAGGTTTTCCCCGGCCACCACGTCGCCTGCCATCTGCGCGACGCGCCGACCGCGACTTTCACCAGGGCCGCCGCAGCGCCGGTGTAGCTCCGCGGGCGCGGTTTGCGGCAACACCAATTGCGGCGCGTGTCGGCAACCGACGACATGCCCTTTCGAGCTTTGATACGGTGCCGCTCTCGGTGCCGGCAGCACTCGCCTTGCGCGCAATGCGCTAATCCGAATATTCTCTCTGCGCGCATCATGCGCTGGGGGAATGCCGTGAGGAAAATGACTGCTCTTTGTGCCGCGGCCGGGTTGGTGCTCGCGGCTGCGGGGTGCGTCAGCCCGCAACAGCAGGTCGGGCAGAAGGAGGATCTGCTCGCGGCGGCCGGGTTCCAGGTCAGACCGGCGGATTCGCCGCATCGCGTCGAGGCAATGAAACGGCTGCCGCCCAACAAATTCGTGACGAAGGTGGTCAACGGCAATCCGGTCTATCTCTACGCGGACCCGCTCGATTGCAACTGCGTCTACTTCGGCACGCAGCAGAACTGGGACGCTTACAAACAGGAAATGTTCGCCAAGCAACTCGCCGACGAAGCCCAAATGACGGCGGTCATGAACCAGGACAACTGGGATTGGGGCCCTTGGGGTTATCCCTAAACGGCCCGGGCTGGCGGTTCGCGCGGATCAGCTTTTTTGCGTGAACCCCTTGGCGCGCATACAATTGTTGAATGCTTGATCGCTGGCGCTGGCGGCCTGTTGCTGCATCGTCTGGTTTTGCAGGCCGCTCGTGTTGCTCATTGTCCAATTGCGCCCGAGCGTGGCGCTGCGGTCTTGGTTGATGCCCTGCTGCCGATTGCTCGCGACGGTCGCCTGCGCCCGGCAGTCGTCGATTTCGTGCGATGTCGTCGCATCGTCGACGCCGGCCTTGGCCCAGCGCACCTCGCCGGATGGTCCAGCACAGACGGTCAGCAGCAGACAGGCGGCGGCAGCCGCCAAGTTGCGCAACCCAAGATTGCCGCCGCGTTCGAACAATCCGATTGTCATTCGGAACTCTCAGCCGCTCGGCGCTCGGCGATGCGCGTCAGGATTGCGCGCTTCTCGGCGGCACTCGCCTCATACCAAGTGGCGATCTCATCTATTCGGCGCAAGCAGCCGCGGCATTGGCGGGTCGCCGGATCGATCAGACAGATGCCGACGCAGGGCGATGGCGGCGCGCGCTCGGTTTCGCCTGGAACCGCCGGCACTGCTCACGAACCCTTGGGCGGTTCGAGCAGATCGGCGAGTTTGGTCTCGATCATCTTCGCCTTGTATGACGGGATCGCATAGACCCAGCCCGACACCTTGCCGTCGATTTTTTTGGCTTCGTCCGCGGCCTTTCCCGCGCCGGTGGCGGCAACCGCAAGCCAATTCTTGTTGTCGTGCTGGAACAATTTGACAGTGACCGTCAGCCCGTCGAACGTCGTGTAGGACCCGATCGTCACACCCTTGTCCGGGACCGGCAACTTGGCCGCCGGCTCGACGTCGTCGAGGTCGAGCGTTTCGAGCGCCATTGCCGGCTCGCCCAAAACAGTGTCGCCTTTGTATTTGGCATCTTTCGGCGGGTTCTCGAGCGCGAATTTCGCATCGGGTTTGGCGCGGCTCAGCGTCAGGGTGGCACCGTCGGGCTGGGCCAAGGCCGCCTTGGCGATTTTGCTGTCGGGAATGTCGACGATCCGGCGGACGAGCCAGTTCGGCATGTCGCCGGAAAAATCAAGCGAGCCGCGCGCCAGCCAGGATTGCGGGTCGCCCGGCTTTCTGACGTAGACGCCGTCATTGCCTTCGCCAAGCCGGTCAAAGCTGCGCTTGCCGACGATCAGCCGCGCGATGTCGGCGCCCGATTTGTCCTTGATCGTGACCAATGTCGATTTGCCTTTGCCCTGGTCCTCGACCTCGAGGCGCGGGTAGAGGTCGGGTTTGCCGGTCTTGGGCTCGACCAGGGTCATGTCGGCCAAGGCGAGGACGATGCGGCGGATCTTGCCCGAATCCGCGGGGTAGTTGCTTTTCTGCGCGACGAACCAATTGTCGCCGTCGCGGACGAACGTCATATCGAGACCGGTGCGCCGGACCTCGACCGTGGCGACGTCGCCGAGCCGCGCCGACAGCGCCGGCAGCGCAAGCACATCGGACCCGGCGGGGCCGCTCCCGGTTCCGCCGGTGGCGAGTGCTGCCGCCGCCAGCACCACCGCGACCAGGGTAGCGGCCATCAACAGGATCAGGCTGCGCTTTTGCACCGGCCGGCCTCCCTCACGCTTCGCTCGTACGCCGCCGGCGGCTCCTCAGCCGGACCGCGCCGACAATCACCGCGACGACGGCGACAATGATCGGGACGAGCGCGATGTCGAGGAATTCGAGGCCGCCCTTCAGCCGCTGAATGTCGCTGCGCAATGCCGCCTGCACGTCGCGCAATTGCCGCCGGGTCTGCAGCATGTCGGCGCGAAACTGGGCGATCGCCTTGGTCTGCTCGGGCGACAGATTGGCCGGGGTGTCGGTCTCGTCCTTGCCGGTCAGGTCGGCGAGCTTTGCCTCGGTCGCCTTCAGCTTTTGCTGCAACGCGTGCTCCTCGGCGCTGTAGCGCGCCTGGGCCTCGCGCTGAAGCCGATCGACGACCGTGAACGGCCGGGCCGCGGTGCCGCGGCTGCGCAGGCCGACCAGATCCTCGCCGCCCGCGAGTACGTCGACCGCATCGGCGACAAAGTCGCCGTTGTTGGCAATCGGAACGACCACTCGCTGGCCAAAGAAATCCTGGCTTTGCACCCAAACCCGGTCGTCGAGGATGTCGGTGTCGGCGACGACCACGACGCTGATCGGGTGCTCCGATTGTTTGAGCCAATTGCCCGACCGCGGCGATCCTTCCGCCGGCTTTGGTGCGCCGGGCGTTGCCGCCGACGGCGCGGCCGGCTGTGGCGGGCCGTTCGGAAATGCGGTTTTGGCGGCTCCGGTGACGTGAGCGGCGAGGACATAGCGCTTGCCGTCGGGCTTGAAATCGGCGAGCAGGCCGGCGACGTCGGGCAGTCCGTTGAGTTTGTCGGCGCGAATCTTTGTCGAATCGCGCGAGGTCGTGATCAGCGGCTCGAAATTCGTCTTGGCGGCGGGCAGCGGTTCCAGGATCCCGGCCGAGGCCATCGTGATATGGCTGAGGTCGGCGGTGATCATGTCGTCGCGATTGATGTTCGCGGCCTTCAGATCGAGCCAGGCGATGTAGTCGAGCGGCTCCTCGCCGCGGCCCGCCACCGGGACGCCGACCTGCTGCGCGTCGCGGCGGTCGCCGGCGACGATGTTTGGCAGCATTTCAAATCCCCAGGCCTTGAACAGCGGGGTCAGGTTGCTCGAGGTGGGCGCCCCCGGCGCGCTGGCTTGGCTCGGCTGTGCCGCCTGCAATTCGGAATGCGGGTCGACAAAGATCAGCGCCTTGCCGCCCCTCAGCACGAACTGGTCGATCGCGAACAGGGTCTTGGGCGGCAAATTTTGCGGGTGCACCAGCATCAGCACATCGACATCCGCCGGGATTACGTCGATGTCGGCGTCGAGCGGCTCGACCTTGTCGAATTGCTGCAATTGGTCGATGACCGCCATCGGCCGGCTCGGCCGGCCCTGCATCATGGCCGTCATGTCGCCCTGGAGCGGCAGGGTGCTGATCAGCCCGACGGCGGTCTTTTTCGGGACCGCCAAGGAGTGGACCACCTTGGTCAGGTCGTATTCGAGAAAGCGCTCGCGCTCTGGCGAGAAAAACGGGATGACCTGCTGGTCGTCGGTCGAATTGGTCGCGGCGAGGCCGAAATAAACTTGATCGCCTTCGCTGTCGAGCGGCACGGCCTGCAAACCGAACGCCACCGCGCGGTCCTCGACATCGGAAAACGGCTGCGGGTTGTAGGTTTCGAGACGGATTTTGCCGTCCGCCGCCGCGACATACTGGTCGAGCAATTCGCGCACGCGCTGGGCGTAGACGCCATAGGCCGGAACCTCGTCGCCAAGCTGCTTTGAATAATAAAGGCGCAAGGTGATCGGCTCGTCGATCTCGGCAATTGTGTGAAAGGTGCCGGGGGACAGGGTGTAGAGCTTGTCGGCGGTCAGATCGAGGCGCGCCGTAAACCAGCGGCCGATGACGATGTTGGCCGAAATCAGCAACAGTGCGATGCAGACGAGCGCGGCGACCGCGATCGCCCGGCGCGAAGCGAAAAACCCGCGAGCTGGTCCGGAGGAATTCATCTCAATCGGCTTTTTCGAGGTCGACGAGGATCGCGTTGGCAAACAGGAACGCGATCATGATCGACACAAAATAGGCGACGTCGCGGATGTCGAGGACGCCGCGGGTGATGGCGCTGAAATGGCCGAGAAAGCTCGTTTGCGCGAAGGCGTCGATCAGCCATTGCGGCGCCCAGCCCTGCAACACGCCGATCACCGCCGGCGAGCCCGCCGCGGTGAAAACGAAAGCGACGGCGGCGGTCACGACAAAGGCGATGACCTGGTTCTTGGTCGCCGCCGAGATAAACGCGCCGACCGCCAGCAACGCCCCCGCCATCAACCAGCTGCCGATATAGCTTGCCAGGATCACGCCATTGTCGGGGTTGCCGAGAAAGTTGACGGTCAGCCAGAACGGAAAGGTCAGCGCCAGCGCGATCCCGGTAAAACACCAGGCGGCGAGGAATTTTCCGACGACCGCCTCGGTCATCCGGATCGGCAGGGTCAGGAACAGCTCGATCGTTCCCGACCGGCGCTCTTCGGCCCATAGCCGCATCGACAAGGCCGGGATCAGCACGAGATAGAGCCACGGATGAAACGCAAAGAACGGCTGCAGATCGGCTTGTCCGCGCCCAAAGAAATCGCCGACGAAAAACGTCAGCATTCCCGCCATTACCAGAAAGATGATGATAAAGACATAGGCGAGCGGGGTGGTGAAATAGCTGGCGAATTCCCGCCGGAAGATGGTCAGGACATTGCGCATGGCGACGCCTCAGTACCTGACCCGGCGTGCTCGGTGACTATCGATACTTTATCCGTCGCCCCCGCGAAAGCAGGCGTCCAGAGCAACCGTTGATGCCACGGGCCACTGGGTTCCCGCTTCCGCGGGAGCGGCGAGGAGCATAATGGCTTATTGCGGTTCATCTCTGGTCGAGGCCTCAAGCCGCGGCGGGGAAAGCGCCAGGGTCGGATGGTGCGGTGGTGATTTCGCGAAAAACGTCGTCGAGCCGGCCGTGCTCGACCCGCAGCAAGCTCACCTGCCAGCGATGGGCGCGCGCCAGATCGGCCACGTCGGCGACGATGTCCTCGCCGCCACGCGGGAAAATCAGCAGCCCGTCGCCCTCGCCGTCAGCGCTCGGTTCGACCGCGGCCACCGCCGGCAGCCGCGACAGTTCGGTCCGCATCTGCTCGGTAGTGGCGCCAGTCGCGGCGAGACGGACCGCGTTGTGGCGGCGCGAGCGGCGGGCGAGTGCTGCCGGCGTCGCATCGGCGAGAATCCGGCCGTGAGCAATGATGATCGCCCGGCTGCACACCGCTTCGACCTCTTCGAGCAGATGGGTCGAAATGACGATCGCCTTGTTCGCCCGCATCTCATCGATAACCTTGCGCATTTCGTATTTCTGGTTGGGGTCGAGCCCGTCGGTCGGCTCGTCGAGGATCAGCACCTGGGGATCGTGCAGCAGTGCCTGGGCGACACCGACACGCCGCCGGTAGCCTTTCGACAAGGTTTCGATCGGCTGGTGCATGACCTCCGCGATGTGGATCGTCTCGACGACCCGGCCGATGCGCCGCCTGGCCTCGCGGCCGGAAAAGCCGCGGATGCGAGCGATGAAATCGAGAAACTCGGCCGGCGTCATGTCGGGATAGGCGGGCGCGCCCTCCGGCAGGTAGCCGATGCAGCGCTTCGCCGCGATTGGCGCCTGGGTGATGTCGTGGCCGCAAATGACCGCGGTGCCGGCGTGGGGTGCGACAAAGCCGGTGATCATCTTCATTGTCGTCGATTTGCCGGCGCCGTTCGGGCCGAGAAACCCGAGAACCTCGCCGCGCTCGACCGCGAACGACACATCGTCGACCGCGATCAAGGGACCGAAATGTTTGACCAGGTGGTAGATCTCCAGCATAGAGCGGACCCCTAGCATGGCGATTTCTTTGTGCCACTCTTCGGCGGTTCGCGCATTGCGGCGCATGGGCGCAGCGGCGAGATGCGCAGACGCGCGGCTGGGCGGCGCGGTGACGACGCCCGCGGCCGGGCGCCCTCCCCTGGCGAGGGATTAATGGTTAGGCGACTGCGGCTTTTTTCGGGTTTGGTGATGCTCGCCTATGTGACGATGCATCTCTTGAACCATGCCGTCGGTCTGATCTCGGTGGGCGCGATGGACCGCGTGCTCGCCTGGGTCTTCCGGTTCTGGTCGAACCCGGCGGCGCAGGCGCTGCTCTATGGCGGCTTTCTGGTTCATTACGCGCTGGCGCTGTGGGCGTTGTGGGAGCGGCGCAGCCTGCGCCTGCGCGCCGGCGAGCTGGTCCAGGTCGTGCTCGGCTTCGCGATCCCGATATTGCTTGCCCATCACGTCGCCGGCACCCGCATCTCCGATGACTTCTTCGGAACCTACGACCTTTATTACCGCTATTTTCTCTGGATCTATTTTGTCCATTCGCCGTGGGCCGGCATGCAGCAGATGGCGATCCTCGTGATCGCCTGGTCGCACGCGATGTTCGGCCTCCATTTCTGGCTCAAGGTCAGGCCGTGGTACGCGCGGGTGCAATCGGCGGCGCTGGTCGCGGCGGTGCTGGTGCCGGTGCTGTCGTTGCTCGGCGTCGTCGAGGCCGGCCGGCAGGTCGCCGCGCTCGCGGCCGACCCGGCCTGGGCGCGGGCGGCCTTTGCCCATATGCAATTGCCGTCGCCGGCGGCGCAGCAGACCCTCGACCACGTCGCGCAGATCCTCAGCTGGTCGTTTGGCGGCCTGGTTGTTGCGGTATTGCTGGCGCGGCTGGTCCGCCGGGTCTGGCAGCGCCGCCACGGCCTCGTCCGGATCGGCTATCCCGACGGCCGCTTTGTCGATGTGACGCCCGGCACCAGCGTGCTCGAGGCGAGCCGCATCGCCGGCATCCCGCACGCCCACATCTGCGGCGGCCGCGGCCGCTGCTCGACCTGCCGCGTCAGGGTGCGCGGTGCCGTCGGCAGCACCGACCCGCCCGGCGAAACCGAGAGGCGGGTATTGCGCCGCATAGCCGCCACTCCCAATGTGCGGCTCGCCTGCCAGCTGCGGCCGAAAGCGGCGGTCGAGGTGACCCCGTTGCTGCCGCCCTTCGCCTATGCCCGGGACGGCAGCCGCCGGGTCGACTTCGCCCAAGGCAGCGAGCGCGAGATCGCGATCCTGTTCGCCGACATCCGCGGCTTTACCTCGCTCTCCGAAGGCCGGCTGCCGTATGACGTGGTGTTTATCCTGAACCGCTATTTCGCCGCGGTCGGGCGCTCGGTCGAGACCGCCGGCGGGCGGGTCGACAAATTCCTCGGCGACGGCGTGATGGCGCTGTTCGGTGTCGACAGCGGGGCGCGGGAGGGCTGCCGCGGCGCGCTCGCCGCCGCCCGGTTGATATCGGAGCGGATGGGCGAGCTGAACATCTCGTTGCGCGACGAGATCGAACAGCCGCTCCGGATCGGCATCGGCATCCATGCCGGGCCAATCATCGTCGGGGAGATGGGCTATGGCCTGGCGTCCTCGATCACCGCGATCGGCGACGCGGTCAACACCGCGAGCCGGCTCGAAGAGCTGACCAAGGAATTCGGTTGCGAACTGGTCGTCTCTGAGGCGGTGGCGGCGCGCGCCGGGCTCGATCTCGCGGCGTTTCCGCGTCACGAGGTCGAGATCCGCGGAAAGCGCGAGATGCTGGCGGTTAGAACGCTCGCCAGCGCCACCGAACTGCCGCCAGAAGATGCCGCGGCCCGGCCCCGCCCGGAGCGGGCGACGGCCTAATTAGCTTCGGAAGCTCGCTCTTGGTACTGTCGAGGCGGCGCGCTTAACTATTGACTCCGCGGATCACTCGGGACAGGGCCGCCAATCCGACCCGATATGTGAGCGAGTGCCTCGGCATCCGACAGGCCGGGTTGCGGCAGGGCCGGCACGAGATCAAGCGGCACAATAATCCCCAAGCGCGCGATCGGTCGGGGTTCGCCCCATCCGGTGGGGCGCCCATCGCGTGGCAGGCAGGCATCCTTAGCCCTGCGGCGGCAGCATCTTGTCGATCTCGCCGGTGATGCGGCGGTCGCCGGGGGCCACGGAGGACGGCCACGTTCCAGCCAGCTCGCCGTCGGGCGCGATCAGATATTTGTGGAAATTCCAGCGCGGCGTCCCGGCTTCGCCCAGACTTTCGGCGACCCAGCGGTAGAACGGATGCGCCGCGCCGCCGATGACCCGGCATTTCTGCGCCATCGGAAAA
>DATMKU010000186.1:0-3059 GCA_035570935.1 Allostellaceae bacterium | reverse complement strand
CCCCTGGGCCGAGCCGAAGCCGGCCAGCGCGCGCTTGCCCTGCCGATCACGGATCTGGCTGAGCCCAGCGGCGGCGCGGTCGAGCGCTTCCTCCCAGCTCGCTTTGCGGAAATGCGTATAGGGGTTGGCCGGGTCGATCTCGACGTCGTGCTTCGACACGTCATCCCGGCGGATCAGGGGCTCGGTCAAGCGGTCCGGGTGGGCGACGTAGTCGAAGCCGAAACGGCCCTTGACGCACAGCCGGTTGCGGTTCGACGGCCCGTCCCGGCCTTCGACCGCGACGATGTGGTCGTCGCGGATCTGGTAGGTCAGCTGGCAGCCGACCCCGCAATAGGGGCACACACTGTCGACCTCGCGATCCGGCGCGTTGGCAAACGCGCCGTTGGCGTCGACCAAGGTCGCCGGCATCAGTGCCCCGGTCGGGCAAGCCTGCACGCATTCGCCGCAGGCGACACAGGTGCTCGAACCCATCGGGTCGTCGAAATCGAACACGATCTTTTCATGGTGGCCGCGCGCCGCCATGCCGATCACGTCGTTGACCTGGACCTCGCGACAGGCGCGCACGCACAGATTGCACTCGATGCAGGCGTCGAGCTGCACCGCCATCGCCGGGTGGCTGCGGTCGGGCGCCGGCGCGTCGTGGCGCGGAAACCGGCTGTCTGCGACCTCGAGCCGGTCGGCCCATTGCCAGAAGCGCGAATTCGGGTCGTGCGCCGCCGCGCGCGACGGCTGATCCCCGACCAGCAATTCGAACACCAGCTTGCGCGAGAAGCGGGCGCGCTCGCTGGCGGTGTGCACTTTCATCCCCGGCGCCGGCTGGCGCACGCAGGACGCGGCCAAGACCCGCTCGCCCTCGATCTCGACCATGCAGGCGCGGCAATTGCCGTCGGCGCGATAGCCCGGCTTAGGCAGCCAGCACAGATGCGGGATCTCGACGCCCTGCCGGTTCGCAACCTGCCAGATGGTCTCGTCGGGGACGGCCTCGACCTCGACGCCGTCGAGGAAGAAGCGGATCGGATCGGTCATTGGCCGTTCTCCATATTTTAGAGAACCACCCCGACGAAAGTCGGGGCCCATTTATCCGCTGCTCGATCGGCCGGACGATGGGTCCCGGCCTGCGCCGAGATAGTCGATTTTAGACGGCATCGTCCGGACATAAGTCTACTTGGCCTAAACGCGCTGCAGCTTTTCGATGAAGTCGTTGACTTCAGGCTGGGTCCAAGTGTCACCCTGATGCCAGAAATCCAGCAGGGCATCTTTGTTGCGCGATACCCATTCGACAACTTGCGGCGACATTTGGCGAACGGTCCGGGCTGGCAAACTGTTGGCGACGACGGCTGGCTTATCGGAAATCGAGACCGAAAAGCTCGGTTGGCTGCGGCCCGGCTGTACAAAATATATTACTCGTGGACCATGCCCGCCCATCGCAGTCGAGGTGAAAATCGTGCCGGGCACGCCGGTTTGCGCGCTCGTCAGATTGGCGATCTCGACCATTTCCTCACATGCGAGTTCTTTCTCTAACGAGGTGTCCGCCGGGATATGCACGATCCTTGCCTCAGTCACGCCAGATCCTCGCGGAAGTGCTTGAAAACCTGGGTGACCGGGTTCATCGCGGCCTGACCCAAGCCGCAGATCGAGGCGTCGCCCATGACGCGCGTCAATTCCTGCAGCAGGTCTTCGTCCCAGTGCGGCGCCGTCATCAGCCTGACCGCCTTTTCGGTGCCGGCGCGACAGGGCGTGCACTGGCCGCAGCTCTCATCCTCGAAAAACCGCAACAGGTTGAGCGCCACCGCCTTCACGTCGTCCTGGTCGGACAGCACGATCACCGCGGCAGACCCGATAAGGCAGCCATAGGGTTCGAGCGTGCCGAAATCGAGCGGGATGTCGGCCATCGCCGCCGGCAGGATGCCGCCCGAGGCGCCCCCCGGCAGGTAGCCCTTGAAGCTGTGGCCTTCGGCGATGCCGCCGCAATACTCGTCGATCAGCTCGCGCGCGGTGATCCCGGCCGGGGCGAGCTTGACGCCGGGATCGCGGACCCGCCCCGACACCGAAAAGGTGCGCAGCCCCTTGCGCCCGTTGCGGCCCTGGCCGGTGAGCCAGTCAGCACCCTTTTCGACGACGTCGCGCACCCAATAGAGGGTTTCGACATTGTTGCACAGGGTCGGCCGGCCAAAGAGCCCGACCTGCGCCGGAAACGGTGGCCGTTGCCGAGGCAATCCACGCTTGCCCTCGATCGATTCGAGCATCGCCGATTCCTCGCCGCAGATATAAGCGCCCGCACCCCGGCGCAAATGGATGTGGGTATCGGGCGACAACCCGGCTTTTGCGATCGCGGCGATCTCGCTTTCGAGGATCGCCAAGCATTGCGGGTATTCGTCGCGCAGGTAGATATAGACGTCGGCGGCCTCGACCACCCATGCGGCGATCAGCATGCCCTCTAAAAACCGGTGCGGGTCGGTTTCGAGGAACCAGCGGTCCTTGAAGGTGCCGGGCTCGCCCTCGTCGCCATTGACCGCCAGCAGACGCGGCCCCGGCTCCTGGCGCACCAGCCGCCATTTGCGCCCGGTCGGAAACCCGGCGCCGCCGAGCCCGCGCAGCCCCGAATGTTCAAGCGCTTCGATCATCTGCTCGCGGGTCCGCTCGCCAGCCAAACAAGACTGAAGCAGCCGGTAGCCGCCGTCGGCGCGATAAGAATCGAGGCCGGCATAGGTCGGGACCGGCATATGCGTCGCGCCGGCGCCAACTGCGGCGATGACAGAGGCGGGCGTTGCACGCTCATGCAGGGCATGGCCGATCGCGACGACGGGAGCCTTGTCGCAGCCGCCCATGCACGGCGCGCGCACGACTCGCACACCGTCGCCGAGCCGGCTCTGCATATCCGCGAGCAGGTGGGCGGCGCCGGCAAGCTCGCAGCTCAGGCTGTCGCAGACCCGCACCGTCACCGGCGGCGGTGCCTTCTCGTCATCCATGACGATGTCGAAATGGGCGTAGAACGAGGCGACCTCGTAGACCTCGACAAGGGCGAGCCGCATCTCCTCGGCCAATGCCGCCAGGTGGCG
>DATMKU010000185.1:0-2828 GCA_035570935.1 Allostellaceae bacterium | reverse complement strand
TCGATCAGCCCCAAGCCGGTGCAGCCCGACCTGCCGATGTGGATCGGCGGCTCGTCGGAGGCGGCGATCCGGCGCACCGCGCACTTTGGCACCGGCTGGCAGGCTGGCGGCGAGACCCCCGAGGATATCGGCGCCGTCGTCAATGCGATCCGCGCGGCCGCGATCGCCGCCGGCCGGCCGATCGACGACGACCATTACGGCGCCGGCATCGCGTTTCGTTTTGGCCGGCCCGACGACCCGGCGCTCGATCGGCTGTTCGACGCCTACCGCCGGCGCACCGGCCGCGAGCCGCAAAAGTATTTCGCGATCGGCGACGCCGAGGCGATTGTCGAACGCATCGCCGCCTATGTCGCGGGCGGGATCTCAAAATTCATCCTGCGCCCGGCGGCGCGCGGCGACGCCGAGCTGCTGGCGCAGACCCACCGGCTCGTCGAAGAAGTGTTGCCTCTGGTCGCGGCGCGCTGGCCAAGGCCGCGGCGTCGCCCGGCCGCGGCGTGACCGGGCAATGACCGCGGAGAGACTGCGCGGCATTCGCGCCTGCGTCTTCGACGCTTACGGAACCCTGTTCGATGTCGCCTCGGCGGCGCGGCGCTGCGCCGATGCGCTCGGCGCCGAGGTGGCCCCGCGGCTCGCAGCGCTGTGGCGCGACAAGCAGCTGCAGTACACGTGGCTGCGCGCGGCGCAGAACCGCCACGCCGATTTCTGGCAGGTCACCGGCGAGGCGCTGGATTTCGCGCTGGACGCGCTCCGCATCGCCGATTCCGGTTTGCGCGATCAGCTGATGCAGTTTTATTGGACCCTGGACGCCTATCCCGAAGTGCTGGCCGCCTTGCGTCAATTGCGCGACGCGGGATTTCCCACGGCAATCCTGTCGAACGGCTCGCCCACGATGCTCGCCGCCGCGGTCGCGCATGCCGGGCTCGCCGACCTGTTCGACCATGTACTGTCGGTCGAAGCGGTCGGCGTCTATAAGCCGCATCCGAAGGTCTACCAACTCGCCTGCGACCGGCTCGGCCTAGCCGCCGAAGCCATCGTCTTTGTCTCGTCGAACGGCTGGGACGCCTGGGCCGCCTCCGCCTTTGGCATGCGCGCCGTCTGGTGCAACCGCCAACGCCTCACCCGCGAGCGGCTTCCCGGCGCCCCGGACCGCGAGATCAGCTCGCTCGCCGAATTGCCGGACTTGCTGACGGCTCAACGGGGATCAGGCTGACAGCCGTTGCAGCAGCGCTGCGGCGCCCGCCGGTGCGCGCACCTTCGCGCCGTCGATGAAATAGATGAAGCAATCGAGGCCGGCCGCCTGCCAGTCGCGGGTCCGCGCCGCCCAGCCGTCGAGCGCCTCCGGCGAATAACCGCTCGGCTCGTCCAAACTCGAGCGGCGCAGCCGGGCGTAGACAAAACCGGCGGTGACGTGTTCGAGCGCCGGGTATTTCTCGTCGTCGACAAGAGCGACCGCGACCCGATGGCGCCGCAGCAATTCGGCAAATACCGGCGTGTCAAAACTCGCATGCCTGACCTCGACGACATGCCGCAAGGGGCGGCCGTCGACCTCGGGCGGCAACAGCGCCAGAAACGCCTCGAACCCCGCCTCGTCGAAGCGCAAGAATGGAGCGAATTGCCACAGGATCGGGCCGAGCTTGCCGCGCAGTTCGAGCACACCGCTCGCCAGAAACCGCTCGATCGACGGCCCGGCCGTCGAGAGGTCGCGGCGATGGGTCGCAAAACGCGGGCCCTTCACCGAGAACACGAAATCGTCCGGGGTCTCGTTGTGCCAGCGGCGAAAGCTCTCGGGCTTCTGCGAGCCGTAAAAGGTGCCATTGATCTCGATCGCGGTGACCTGGCGGCTCGCATGAGCGAGCTCCTTCGCCTGCGGCAGCCCCGGCGGGTAGAGCACGCCGCGCCACGGCGGGAATACCCAGCCGCCGATCCCGACACGCACGCCTGCGTTGTCGCTCATCGGCGGATCAGAAAGGAGGCTGCCGGGCGCCTCCACTCCCATCCGACGCTTTCCAGCATCGGCGCATCCTCCTCCTCCGCGGGATAGCCGAGGCAGAAATAGCCGATCAGCTTCCAGGCGGGCGGCACATCGAGGATCTCGCGGACATTTTGCGGGTCGAGGATCGACACCCAGCCCATGCCGATGCCCTCGGCCCGCGCCGCGAGCCACAAGGTATGAAGCGCGGCGACCGCCGAATAGTCCGCCATCTCGGCCATCGTCCGGCGGCCGAGGCCGTGCCCCTGTTCGGTGGCGCGGTCGGCAAAAGCCGCGAGGTGACAAGGTGCTTCATCAAGCCCGGCAAGCTTGAGCGCGGCGTAGCGCACTGCGCGCGCCGGCGCCTGCGCGGCGCAGGCGGCGGCGTTGGCGGCGGTGAAATCGGCGCGGATCGCCGCGCGTCGCACGGCATCTTCGACCAGCACAAAACGCCACGGCTGACTGAGGCCTACCGACGGCGCCAAAGAGGCGAGTTCGATCAGACGCTCGACCGCGCCCGCGGGCAAGGGATCGCAACGAAACCGTCGCACGTCGCGCCGCCAAACCAAAAGCGCCCGTAAGCGCTCGCGGAAACCTTCGTCGAATGCGGGCGCTGACGGCATCCTGCCCTCGGTCGAACGTGCTGCGGAGTAGATGGGAAGCCGCGGCCGAAGATCGAGAGAACCCTTCCCCTGAGGCTGCGGCGAGGAGCGCGGCGGCGGTCGATGTTGATTTCTCGCTCCCCGCGCTTTAGATGCACGTCCGCGGCGCTTGCGTCCCCATCGTCTAGAGGCCTAGGACATCGCCCTTTCACGGCGGTAACAGGGGTTCGAATCCCCTTGGGGACGCCACATACGCT
>DATMKU010000184.1:0-3521 GCA_035570935.1 Allostellaceae bacterium | reverse complement strand
ACGCTGCCGTACAATGCCCACACCACCGCGAGCGACGCGCTGTGGGTGGGATTGCCGCTCGTCACCTGCGTCGGCGATACTTTTGCCGGCCGCGTCGCCGGCAGCCTGTTGCGGGCGGTGGGGCTGCCCGAACTCGCGACCCATTCGCGCGAGGAGTACGAGGCATTGGCCTTGCGGCTCGCCCTCGACCCACCGTTGTTGGCCGGGCTGCGCGCCCGCCTCGCGCGCAACCGGCTGACTTGCCCGCTGTTCGACACCGCGCGCTTTGCCCGCAATCTCGAAGCCGCGTATCACCGGATGCAGCAGTGCCGGATCGACGGGCTGACGCCCGCCGCCTTCGCCGTGGCCGAAACCATGCCGCCGCCGCGCCAATGACGGACATCGGCGCGGGGGCCATACCTTCCCGGGGCGAAGCGCAAAATACCGCGCCGCGCGCCACCGGCCTAAAGCGCACCCTGCGCGCTGCCATCGTTCACCATCAGGCGGGGCGCCTCGACCGCGCCGAAGCGCTCTATCGCAAGATTCTCGCAAGCGATCTCGATCATCCGGATGCGCTGCACCTGCTCGGCGTCGTCGCCTATCAAAGAGGCCAAATCGCCTCGGCGCTGGCGCTGATCGAGCGCGCGCTGCCGGCGCTCGCAGCCTTACCCGAAGCCCATCTCAATTACGGCAATGCCCTCGGCGATGTGGGCCGGATCGACGAGGCGGCGGCATGCTACCGCCGCGCGATCGACCTCGACCCGGATTACGGGATGGCGCACAACAACCTTGCGCGTCTGCTTGCCGAGCGCAGCCAGTATGAGCCGGCGCTCGACAGCGCCCGGCGCGCCGTCGCGCTCTTGCCCGATTTCGCCGGGGCGCAGATCAACCTTGCAACGGCATTGCTGGGGCTCGAGCGGCATGCCGAGGCCGAGGCGCCGCTGCGCCGGGCATTGGCGACGAGCCCCGACCGCGGCGAAACCCATCGCGATCTCGGTTGGGCGTTGACGCGGCTGTTGCGGTTCGACGAGGCGCTCGCCTGCCATCGCCGGGCGATCGCGCTGAAACCCGGCGACCCCGCCGGCCATTATGCGCTCAGCATGACCTTGCAACTGGCCGGCGACCCGGCGGCCAGCGAAGCAAGCCTGCGTCAAACCTTGTCGCTGGCGCCCGATTTCGCCAAGGCGTGGCACGCGCTCGGCAGCGTGCTGCGCACCATGGGCCGCTTTGACGAGGCGCTCGACTGCTTTCGCCGCGCGCTCGAACTCGACCCCGACCTGCCCGAGGCCCATCGCAGCCTCGCCACAACCGGCGAGCAGGCCGGCGACGACGAGCAGCTGCGGCGCCTGCAAACGGTGCTGGCAAGCCCCGAGCGCTCGGTGCTCGACCGCGTCGCCGCCGGCTTTGCCTTGGGCGGCCTGCTCGACAACGCCGATCGCTACGACGACGCCTTCCCCGCGTTTGCCCAGGCAAACGCACTCTACCGCCAATACCGGGCGGAAGCCGGCGAGCACTTCGACGCCGACGCGCTGCGGCGCGAGACCGACGGGCTGATCGGGCTCGGCAGCCCGGACTTTTTTTCGCGTGTCGGCGCTTGGGGCAACCCGACGGAACTGCCGGTTTTTATCGTCGGCATGCCGCGTTCGGGCACCACCCTGATCGAGCAGATCGCCGCCAGCCATTCGCAGGTGTTCGGCGCCGGCGAACGGCGCGAGATCGGCGCCATCGCGACCGCCCTGACCGCGCACAACAGCGACCGCCCGGTCGAGGCCTGGGACCCGCTCTTCGCCCGCGCGCAAGCCGATCGGCACGTGGCCGGGTTACAGGCGCTGGGCGGCGCGAGCGTGCGCGTCATCGACAAGATGCCGGACAACGTCTTCACCCTGTGGCTGATCGCGGCGCTGTTCCCCTCGGCGCGCGTCATCCTGTCCCAGCGCGATCTGCGCGATACCGCGCTTTCTTGTTATTTTCACAGATTCACCGACGGGCATCCGTTCGCCTACGATCTCGCGGATTGCGGTCGCAGGGCGCTCGAGGTCGAGCGGCTGGCGACGCATTGGCTGCGCGTTTTGCCGCTCGAAATGCTGGTCGTCGATTACGAGGAACTGGTTGCCGATCCCGAAGGCGAAAGCCGCCGGCTGATTGAATTTCTCGGTCTCGATTGGGAACCCGCCTGCCTCGACTTCCACAAGACGCAGCGGCCGGTATTTACCGCCAGCAGCTGGCAGGTGCGCCAGCCGATGTTCACCCGCTCGATCGGGCGTTGGCGGCACTACGAGCGGCATCTAGGGCCGCTGTTGGAGGTGCTGGCGCAGACCGGGCCCGGTCAGTAGCAGGCCAGCGGCTCAGAGAAAACCGCCGCCGGAGCGGCCATCCGCCGGCCCCGGCCGACGGATACTGGCCCGAGGCGAAACCTAAACCAGCGCCCTCAGCATCGCCTCAGCGCTGGAGGCGTCGACCTGGCCGGGCTGCTGCTCGACATTCAGCGATTTGACCACCCCATTGTCGACCAGCATCGAATAGCGCTTTGAACGGACGCCGAGACCGCCCTTCGACAGATCGAGTTCGAGCCCGAGCGCGCGCGCGAAATCGCCGCTGCCGTCGGCCAGCATCGTCACTTTGCCGTCGGTCTTTTGGTCCTTGCCCCAGGCGCCCATGACCGCGGCGTCGTTGACCGCGACGCAGGCGATCTCGTCGATCCCTTTCGCCCTGATGTCGGTTGCTTTGTCGACAAACCCCGGCAGATGGCGCTGCGAGCAGGCGGGCGTGAAGGCCCCCGGCACCGCGAACAGCACAACCTTTTTGCCGCGGAAGAAATCGTCGCTGCTGACCTCTTTCGGGCCCTCGGGGGTCACCTGCCGCAAGGTCGCCGAGGGCAGCCTGTCGCCAACATTGATCGTCATCGGGATTGTCCTCCGTTTTTGAAACCGCGACCGACCCGGCTGGCTCGCCGCGGCAGCGGGTTGGGCTGGGGGGAGCGATAGCACAGCACGCCTCGCCGGGCAAACCGGACCGGGCGGCACCTCCACTGCTTGTTTTTTGTGCGCCGGCGCGCAGCAAAAACTCGTATGATGGTGCGGCATGCCCGCGGACCGAATGAGGTGGCGTGATGGCGGAGGGATCGCATCGGAGGGAATGGTGACGTCGCTTGCCGGCCAGTTGCTGGTGGCGATGCCGCAAATGGGGGATCCGCGCTTTGCCCGCTCCGTCATTTATCTGTGCACGCACAACGGCGAGGCCGGCGCCATGGGTCTGGTGATCAACAAAGTGCTGGGCGCGCTCACTCTGGCCGAGCTGTTCGAGCAGTTGCAGATCGCGTCCGCGGCCTCCGCCAAAAAGCGCCCGGTGCATTTCGGCGGACCGGTCGAGCCCGGCCGCGGCTTTGTCCTGCACACCGCCGATTATTGCGAGGAGGCGACGTTGCCGGTCGCCGGCAACATCGCGGTCACCGCGACCCTCGAGATCATGCGGGCGATCGGCAAGGGGCGGGGGCCGCAGCGCAGCCTGTTTGCGCTGGGCTATGCCGGCTGGGCGCCGGGCCA
>DATMKU010000183.1:0-2115 GCA_035570935.1 Allostellaceae bacterium | reverse complement strand
TTCGTGGATCGCCTCCACCTCGTCACCGAACAGCGACACCCGCCAGGCGCGATCCTCATAGTGCGCCGGGAAAATCTCGATGGCGTCGCCGCGCACGCGGAACGAGCCGCGATAAAAATCGCCGGCGGTGCGCTTGTATTGCAGCGCCACCAGGTCGGCCAGCAACTGCCGCTGGTTGAGCTGCGCGCCGCGCTTGATCGAGAACGTCATCGCCGAATAGGTCTCGACCGAGCCGATGCCGTAGATGCACGACACCGACGCCACGATGATGACGTCGTCGCGCTCCAGCAACGCCCGCGTCGCCGAGTGGCGCATGCGGTCGATCTGCTCGTTGATCGAGGAATCCTTCTCGATATAGGTGTCGGTGCGTGGGATATAGGCTTCCGGCTGGTAGTAGTCGTAATACGACACGAAATATTCGACGGCGTTGTCGGGAAAGAAATTTCTGAACTCGCCGTAGAGCTGCGCCGCCAGCGTCTTGTTCGGCGCCAGGATCAAAGCCGGGCGCTGCGTCGCTTCGATCACCTTGGCGACGGTGAAGGTTTTGCCGGAGCCGGTGACGCCCAGCAGCACCTGGGTGCGGTCGTTGCGGCGCACGCCCTCGACCAGGTCGGCAATCGCCGTCGGCTGGTCGCCCTTGGGATCGAAATCCGACTTGATGACGAAGCGCCGGCCGCCTTCGGATTTATCCGGCCGCGGCGGCCGGTGCGGCGTCCAGATTTGGGTGGCGCCGTCGCGCGGGCGGAATTCCTCGCGGCCTTCGCGCAGCAAATGTTCCAGCGCCTGCATCGAGGCGGTGACGCCGAGCGTCATCGGCTGCGGCATGGGGCGATGCCGCTTCTCGCGCTGCGACTGGAAAATGTCGGCAAGCTCGTCGCGATTTTCGGGTGGCTCACCGGTCAGCGGCCGGGTCGGATCGCTGTCGCCATAACCGAGCGCGTCGGCCAGCTCCGGATCGAGGCCGGCCGGTCCTTTGGCGACGTAACCGCTCTGTGGCCGCTCGCCTAATCCTTGCGTCGACTTGCGTGCCTTATGAGCTGCGGAGAAATCGGCGCGGCGGTCGAATGAATTGTCCGGCGGCGGTCGCAAGCCGGACGCTTGCTCTTCTCCTCCCCCTTGTGGGGAGGGGATAGGGGTGGGGGTCGGGAGGCGACTCACATTTGTCGACGGGCTTTGCGCAACCGTCGACGCTCGCGACTTCCCCTCCCGACCCCCCACCCCGCCCTCCCCCGACAAGCTTGCACTCGGGCGCGCGCCAGCGCGGCCCGGGTGGGGGGAGGGAGAACCGGTTTGCGAACCGACGCCGGCGCGACCGTGACCGATTGCGGGATTCAGAATGTCAGCGAGCGCCGGGTCGAGTGGCGAAGCATCCGGCCGCGCCGCCTTGGCGCGGGTCGGCTTGGCCGGGTCCTTTTGCGAGTGCTTTGCGGGATCGCGGTCGGGGCGTTTCGCCATGACCCCAATATGGGTTGAGTCCGGTGGCGTGAAAAGTGCCGCTGTTCTAGCATCCGGGCTCGAGGACAACGCTCAAAGGACAATCAATGACCGCGCTCGACTTCGCGCCGCTGCTCGCCCCCGGACTGCCGCCGCCGGCCATCAAATTCAACGGCTTCCCAAAATACAATTTTACCGGCGGCCATAACGACGGCGAGCAGATCCCGCTCGAAGCGATCGTCAAGGCGGCGAACGATGTGTTGACGCGCGAGGGCCGGACGCTGGCGACCTACGGCCTCGAAAGCGGTCCGCAAGGCTACCGGCGCTTACGCGAGTTTTTGGCGCAAAAGCTCAAACGCACCGCGGGCATCACCTGCGATGCCGGCGAGATCCTGATCACCTCGGGCTCGCTGCAAGCGCTCGACCTGGTCAACGGCATCCTGCTGGAGCGCGGCGATACCATCGTCACCGAGGCCGAGACCTATCAGGGCGCGCTCAATCGCTGGACCCGGCTCGGCGTCAACGCCGTCGGCATTCCGCTCGACGGCGAGGGCATGCGGATGGACGCGCTGGCCACGGCGCTCGACGATCTGAAACGCCGCGGCATCCGGCCGAAATACATTTACACCGTCCCGACGGTGCAAAATCCGACCGGCACGATTTTGAGCGAAGCGCGCCGGC
>DATMKU010000182.1:0-5992 GCA_035570935.1 Allostellaceae bacterium | reverse complement strand
AGCGGCTCGATCGAGGGTCGCCAGTGCCTTGTCATAGGCGCCGGTGCGGGCGTCGAGCACGGCGCGGGTCAAGATGATGCGCGGGTCGGCCGGGGCTAGCCGCTCGGCGCGGGCGAGCACTTCGCCGGCGCGTGCGAAATTGCGGTCGGCTTCCTCCGTCCGCGCCCAGCCGAGCAGGGTTTCCACCACCTCCGGCGCCAGCACCGCCGACTCTTCGTAAAGCTGGCGCGCTTCGGCCATGCGTCCCTGGTTCTTCAAATTCCAGGCGAGATTGGCGAGCACGATCGGGTCGCGCATGCCCGATAATTCGATGACCCGGCGATAATGGTATTCGCCGGTTTGCGGCCGGTTGGCCTCGGTCATGACCATGCCCAGGAGATTGTGCGACTGCGCATTCTCGGGGGCGATGCGCACACCATTGCGGGCGTGGATTTCAGCTTCGGCGACGGCGCCCTTGGCGAGCAACGCCAGGGTCAGCTCGTGCGCCGCCCACAATGTATTGGGGTGGAACTGCACGAGGCGCCGCAACAGCGCCTCGGCGGCCAGGCCGCGGCCGTTGGTGCTGCAGATCCGCCACAAGGTCGCGAGCGCCTCGGGCTGCGCTGGCGCCAGCTCCAATACCTCGTGGCACAGCCGCTCGGCCTCGGCGGCTCTGCCGTCGCGCTGTGCGGCGACCGCCTGCTCGGCCACCGGCAGCAGCGGCGCCCCCGCTCCGGGGGGCGGCAATACCGCCGGGTCGAGCCCGCAACACCGCACGGCCCGCAGCCCGCTGCCGCACCCGCATAGGGATTGATCCGCGAGCATCGCCGCCCGGACTTCTTCCATCTTTGCGCTCGCCGATAGAACGACAAGGCCGCTCCTTCGTCAATGACGAGCAAGCGCCGAACGCGACAGGCCGCGTGGTCAAGGTCAGTGCGGCGGCGGTGGGCAAAGACACCCTGACCGGCGGCAACGGCGCCGACACGCTCAATTCGACAACGCCGGGCGTCGTCCTCGACGTCGCCGGGATAGGCGTCGACTTCATTGAGGAACAAGTAGCGCAGCGCATCGAGCGCAGCCCGACCGTCGAGTTGGCGGCGTCCCTCCCCAGCAGCGGGGAATAGCCCGCCATATCGGCGGCAAATATCACGGCGAGACGGCGGATCACGGCCATCGGTGTCTCGGGGCTGGGTTCTCGCGCCCGCGATTAACCCAAACTCGACGGCGTCGGTTATAGCGATCTGGCGGATGCACTGTCTCTGGCGAGCACCGCCTCGGCGAGCCTCACCCAATAGCTCGCCCCCAATGGCAGGATCGCGTCGTTGAAATCGTAATGCGGGCTGTGCAGCATGCCGCCTCCTTCGGCGGTGCCGTTGCCGATCCAGATATAGGCTCCCGGCTTCTTTTCGAGGAAAAAGGCGAAATCCTCCGCCCCCATGCTCGGCAACATGTCGCGCCGCACATTGCCCTCGCCGACAATCGCGGCGGCCGCCGTCGCTGCGAATTTGGTTTCCACTGCCGCGTTCAGGGTCAGCGGATAGCGCCGCTCGTAGCGCAATTCCATGTCGGCGCCATAGCTGCGGCAGGCGCCGTCAGCGATGCGGCGAATGCGAGGCTCCATCTGGTCGCGCACATCGGGGCTGAACGAGCGCGTCGTGCCGCGCAGCACCACGGTCTCGGGAATGACGTTCCAGGTGTCGCCGCCGTGGATTTGCGTCACGCTGACCACCGCATTTTCGAGCGGATGGGTGTTGCGGCTGGCGATCGTCTGCAGGCCGTTGACGACCTGCGCCGCGACGACGATCGGATCGACCGCGAGATGCGGCATCGCCGCGTGGCCGCCGCGGCCAGTGATCGTGATCTCGAAAATGTCGAAAGCCGCCATCATCGGCCCGGACTGGATCGCAAACCGGCCGACCGGCAATTCCGGCCAGTTGTGCATGCCATAAACCGCGTCGACCGGGTACTTGTCGAACACCCCCTCCTCGATCATGACCCGCGCCCCGCCCTCGTTCTCCTCCGCCGGCTGAAAGATGAAATGGATCGTGCCGGCAAAATTGCGCGTCTCGGCGAGGTGCTTTGCGGCGCCTAGCAGCATCGCGGTGTGGCCGTCGTGACCGCAAGCATGCATCCGCCCGGACTGCTGCGAGGCATGGGCGAACGCGTTTTGCTCGTCGATGTGCAGCGCGTCCATATCGGCCCGGAGCGCAATCGCGCGACGCCCCGGCGCCAATCCGCGCAAGGTTCCAACGACGCCGGTTCCAGCAATGCCGCGCTCGACCGAGATGCCAAACGATGCCAGCCGCTCGGCGACGAATTCGGCGGTCTGGTGCTCCGCGAACGCGGTTTCGGGATGGGCGTGAATGTGATGGCGCCATTGCGTCATCTCGGCATGAAAATCGGCGATGCGATTGATGATTGCCATTGGCCCGCGACCCTCCCTTTGCCACCGATAGCTTGGCGAGCCGGGCGCGCCACTGTCAACCGCGTGCCGTTTCGCGGTTATAGCGGGCCGAAGGCGGGGGGCGGGATGCGGCGCTTGGAGGCGGCTTCGTAGGTGGAGGCGATTTCGAGCAGCACGTCCTCCTTGCCGGGCTCGGCGCGAAACACCAGGGAGAAAGGCAGGCCCGGCGGCGGCAATTCGGTCGGGGTTGCGGCGGCGACCGGGAGGTAGCGGGTGCGGTCGGGGCTCAGCGCGAAGGAAGGGTCGTAGACGGTGGTGACGTAGCCGGCCGGGATCAGCACCTCGGTCAGCCCGGCGTTGGGGCCGTAAAAGCTTTCGAGGCGCAGATTAGACGGCCCACCCAACGGATCGTGGGCGCCGCCGATCTTCGCCGGCGGCAACGGCGTGTGCAGCCGCACCAACGCGTCGAGCCGGTTTTCGAGGATCACCATCATGTCGACCCGGCGCAATAATTCTCGCAGCATGATGCGCTCGTCGACACCCTGGCGGCCGTCGAGCCGGTTGCGCGGGTCGGCGACTTCCTCCCAATTCTTGAAGGCGGCGCGCCCGTCGTCGCCCCAGAATTTCGAGCGCGCGTTGAGTGCGGCGAAATCGGCCAAGGTCTCGGCAAAGCCGCGCACCCGCCAATCCGCGGCCCGCCGCGACAAATATTGCGCGATGTGAAAGCGAAACGACATCGCCAGCTCTTGGCTCTGGATCGTGGCGATGTCGAGATTGGCGGGCGGGTCGATGCGGCCCTCGGCCAATTCGACCAAGTAGTCGATCGGCGCCATTTTGCCCAAGCCGAAAACTTTGCCGGGTAGGAACTCGGTCGGGCGGATCGCCGCGGCGAATTCCTTGAACAAGGGCATGCCGTCGGGGCCGAGCCGGAACAACAGGTCGGGCGTGAACACCGGCACGAGCCGCGTCAAAGCCCGGCGGAAATCGGGGTTCATCTGCTCGAGGTCGGGACAGCGCTCCCACAGCGGGTCGCCGGATTCGACCAAGGTCGCGCCAAGCTGGTCGCCGAGCACCGCCTTGATCTCGATGGCGGCGGCGGTCGTGATCGGCACCGTCGCCTTTTCGCCGGGCCGTACCAGCATCGACTCGCGGATCACGCCGATGCGCCGGTCCGTGAGCGTGCCGGGCATGCCCGAGCCCCGGGCGTGGCGCGCATATCCGCCGGCCAAGACCGAAGACCGCGGCACCGTCGTATAGGGGTCGCGCGGGTCGTAATAGCCGCGCTCGGGGTCCTTCAGCGCATCCAAGACCCTGGCGCAGTCGCCGATCGTGCGCGCCATGATGCCGCTGCGGTCGCAATAGATATCGGCGCCGATAGCCCCGCCGTTAAAGCCGAGCATCGCCTTGTGCGGCAGGATCAACGCCACGGCATTGTGGTTGGCGGGCCCGCGGGTCGAGGCTCGGGTCTCCTCGCCGAGGCTGCACATGACGAGGTTGGCGCTGACCGACACACCCGACCCCGAAGACGAGCCAAGCGAGGCGGCGCGGGCCGTGTCGAAGGGGTTGGCCGGGTTGCCGCCCCAGCTCGAGCGCTGGTAGCCCAGGGTCGAGGGCAACACCTTTTCCGGCTCATGGCGACCCCCGGGATTGCCGGCGCGGCCGTTGTATTCGGTGCACACCGCCTTGGCGAAGATGATCGCCCCCTTGTTGCGCAATTGCTCGACCAGCACATGGTCGCGTGCCGGAAAATCGATGTCGTAGGCCGCGTCGCCGCCGGCGGTCGTGCGCATGTCCTTGGTGTCGAACGGGTCCTTGAACGAAAAGACGACGCCGTACATCGGCATCTCGTCGAGATCGGGGTTGCGGCCGTAACGCGCGTCCAATTCGGCGGCACGTTCGAGCGCGTCAGGAAGCTGGCGGAATTGCTCGCAGACCGGCGGCGCGCCCGACGGCAGCGGCCCCTGCGACGGATGGCGGTCGAATTCGCCGCGGCAGGTCACCGAACGCTCGCCGCGGATGTTCAATGTCGCGAGTGCGTTGAGCTGCCCCCCATTGGGGATGCCGGCGAGCATACCGTATTGCTGTTGCACCGACGGGTCGGAGGCGGTCGCCTCCATCCGGGCGAATTCGAGTGGCGGGCCCTGGTATTTGTCGAGATCGGGAAAGATCGCCGACGCCTTGACGGTCGCGGTCGGAAACCACAATGGCGCCCCGGCGCGCACCGCACCCTCCGCTTGCGGCACCGGCGCGCCGTCTTCGGTAACCAGCGCGCTGGCGACGCCGTTATAGGCGCGGACCCGGTCGATATAGTGCCGCACGACTGCGACGACCGTGGTCTCGCCCGCCCGGATCGCCCGGTGCAGTTCGTCGATTGTCGCCTCTTCGAGCCGAAACGGCCTTGTCATCGCGCCGTCTTTGTCGCTCATGACCCTTGCTCCCCGCCGACCACCCGCGACCCCCAATACTACATCGCTGCCGCCCGACAGAAGGATAGAGGAGCCGAGGAAATCGCCGGACGACCCCAGCGACACCAAATATGCGGTGCGCACGGTTGCGACCCGCACCCGGCCGATCGCCGGACCCGGTTCGACACCCTCGTCACCGGGGCGACGGCCGGGCGCGGCCGCCGTGCCCTAGCGTCGAGATCGGTCGCGACATCGAGCGCCTCCAGGTCGTCGAGCGCCAGATCGCCGGCCGCGGCCGCGCGGCCGACCGCGCCGGGACGCGATCGGCCGCTTCTTCATCGATTTTGCCTGTTCCGAGCAGAGGCTCGCGATCGACACGGTCATCTCTCGCAAGCGCGTCGGGGAGGTGGACGCGGAGCGGCGCGGCGCGTAGCGTCGCCGCCCCGAATTATTGGCGGAGATAAAGATGCGACCTTCGGGACGCGCCCCCGATACGATGCGGCCGATCAGCCTCGAACCCGGCGTGGCGAAATATGCCGAGGGCTCGTGTCTCGCCAAATTCGGCGACACCCATGTGTTGTGCACCGCGACCGTCGAAGAGCGGGTGCCGCCGTTTTTGCGCAATTCGGGCAAGGGGTGGGTCACCGCCGAATACGGCATGCTGCCGCGCTCGACCTTGACCCGCACCGACCGCGAGGCGGCGCGCGGCCGGCAGAGCGGGCGCACCCAGGAGATCCAGCGGCTGATCGGCCGCAGCCTGCGCGCGGTGACCGATTTGGCGGCACTCGGCGAGCGCCAGATCCGCATCGATTGCGACGTGCTGCAAGCCGATGGCGGCACCCGCACCGCCGCTGTGACCGGCAGCTACGTGGCGTTGCACAAGGCCCTGGCGCGGCTCGTCGCCTCTGGCCAATTGGCCGCCCTGCCATTGTCGGACAGCGTCGCCGCGGTCTCGTGCGGCGTCGTTGCCGCGGGTGCGGTGCTCGATCTCGACTACGCCGAGGATTCGCAGGCCGAAACCGACGCCAATTTCGTCTTGACCGGCCGGGGCGGCATCGTCGAGATCCAGGCGACCGCCGAGGGCGCGCCGTTCGACGAGACTTTATTTGCCGAGATGCTGCGCTTGGCCCGCGCCGGCATTCGCGACCTGACCCGCCGCCAATGGGTGGCCCTCGGCCTTGGCGCCGGCTGATGCCGCGGCGTT
>DATMKU010000181.1:0-4125 GCA_035570935.1 Allostellaceae bacterium | reverse complement strand
TCGCTTGCGGCTGAACATGGGTCGGAAACCCGCTCGACATTGTTGCAGGGAGCCCTATACCGCAGACCCGGCCGCCGGCAGCGGCGCGTTCCGCGGCAACGCCTCGAACACATGCACCATAAACGCGATGGCGATCACCGGGGCCACGAGATTGACGAGCGGCAGCGCGAACAGGCCGGCGATCGCGAGCCCGCCGAGAAAAATCCGTCCGGCAAAGCGGCGGCGAAGTGTTTTCGCCGTCGCCGCGTCGAGCCTTCGCAATGCCACCACTTCGAAATACCCCCGCCCGAAAAGATATCCGTTCAGCGCCAAAAAGAGAACGAGATTTATGCCGGGAACCATCAGATAGAGCGGCAGCGCCAACAGATTGAGAACGATCGTCATCGCCCCGAGCCGGCCTGCCGCCGCGATGATCTCGCCCCAGGGCTGGCGGCGCGGCGGGCCGTTTGCGGGATAGTCGAGGCCTTCGACCGCCGCCGCGATGCGCTCGACAAAGCACCCGGCGATCATGGTGACGACCGCCGGAAACAGCAGCCAACTCAAGAGCAAAACCGTGAACCCGCCAAGCAGGTCCACGAGCCAATCGAGCGGCCGCCAGGAGAACAAGACGGTGTTGTAGAGCGCCGCCGCGAACGCGAGCCACAGCGCGGCAAAAGTCGCGGCCGACAGGCCGAGCGCGAGCGCCACCGTCCGCCGCAGCGGCGGCGCCGACAATGCCGCGATGCCGCGAATGAGGGCGACGACCATGTTGCCGGCTTGTAGCCTGTGCGCGCCGCGCGGCCAATCGGCGAAGCGCCTTTGCCAAACCTGCTTTTGGCGGAGCGAACGGGCTATCGAGGAAACCAACGGGGGCGATGGCGCCGCGAGCGGCGCGGGCAACCAACGCGAGACCGACAATGTTGACCATTTGCCCGTCCGCTCTTACGGGCTAAACGAGGTTCTACATGCCGCAAGCACAGGGGAGAATTATGGCCGGCGTTGATTTCAGCAGTCGGATTCGCGAAGGCTTGCCGCACCCATCGGGTGCTACCTGGGACGGCGAAGGCGTCAACTTCGCGCTGTTTTCGGCGAATGCGACGGCGGTGGAGCTTTGCCTGTTCGATGATGCGGGAGAGCGTGAGACGGCGCGGATCGAATTGCCCGAATACACCGACGAGATCTGGCACGGCTATTTGCCTGGGGTGCGGCCCGGTGCGATTTACGGCTATCGGGTGCACGGCCCCTACGAGCCCGACGCCGGGCACCGGTTCAACCCGAACAAGCTGGTGCTCGACCCCTATGCCCGCGGCCATTTCGGCGATCTGAAATGGGACCCCTCGGTGTTCGGATACCAGATGGAAACGGGTGACGACACGAGTTTCGACGAGCGCGACAGCGCGCCGTTTATGCCGAAATCGGTCGTCGTCGACCCCAATTTCGACTGGAAGGGCGAGCCCAGCCGTCGATTCGTGCCGTGGGAGCACACCGTCGTCTACGAGATGCATCTGCGCGGCTACACCAAGCTTCATCCCAAATTGCCAAAGGAATGGCGCGGCACCTACAAGGGCCTGTCGAACGAAGTTATCGGCTACATCAGATCGCTTGGGGTCACCTCGGTTGAGCTGTTGCCGGTACACACCTTTATCAACGACAGTCAGCTGCTCGAAAACGGCCTGACGAATTATTGGGGGTACAACTCGATCGGGTTCTTCGCTCCCGATCCGCGTTACGCGCACGAGCGCGAACAGACATTGCGCGAGTTCAAGGAAATGGTGGCGCGCCTGCACGAGGCCGGGCTCGAGGTCATCCTCGATGTCGTCTACAACCACACCGCCGAAGGCAACGAGCGCGGTCCGACCCTGTCGTTCAAGGGCATCGACAACGCCTCCTACTACCGGCTGCTGCCCGACCAGCCGCGCTATTACGTCAACGACACCGGCACCGGGAACACCCTCAACCTCAGCCATATGCGGGTGATCCAGATGGTCGCCGACAGCCTGCGCTATTGGGCAGGCGAAACCCATGTCGACGGCTTTCGCTTTGACCTCGGCACCATTCTCGCGCGCGAGCCCGACGGCTTCGACCATCAGAGCGGGTTTCTGAAGGCCTGCTGCCAGGACCCCGAATTGCGCACCGTCAAGCTGATCGCCGAGCCCTGGGATTGCGGGCCGGGCGGCTATCAGGTCGGCGGCTTCCCGCCGGGATGGGCCGAATGGAACGACAAGTTTCGCGACGTAGCGCGCGATTTTTGGCGCGGCGAAGCGCCCGCCAACGCGCTTGCCCCGCGCTTGTGCGCCTCGGGCGATTTGTTCAACTATCGCGGCCGCAAGCCGTGGGCCTGCGTCAATTTCGTCACCGCGCATGACGGGTTCACCCTCAACGACCTGGTGTCCTACAACGACAAGCACAACGAGGCGAACGGCGAGGACAACCAGGACGGCAGTTCCGACAACCGTTCGTGGAATAGCGGCGCCGAGGGCCCGAGCGACGATCCCGAAATCGAGGCGCTGCGCGCCCGCCAGATGCGCAACATCCTCGGCACGCTGCTGTTGTCGCAAGGAACGCCGATGCTGCTGGCGGGCGACGAGTTCGTGCGCACCCAGAACGGCAACAACAACGCCTATTGCCAGGACAACGAGATCAGCTGGGTCAATTGGGACATCGAAGAAAAAGGCCAATCGCTGATCGGCTTTGTGCAAAAACTGACGGCATTGCGCCACAAATACCCGATCCTGCGCCGCGGCCGTTTTCTGACCGGCAACTACAACGAGAAACTCGGCGTCAAGGACGTGACCTGGATCAACGCGTCGGGCACCGAAATGAATGACGAAGAATGGGCTGACATCAGCATGCAATGCTTTGGCATGCTGATGGACGGGCGCGCCCAGCCGACCGGCATCCACCGGCGCGGCGAGGATGCGACCTTGCTGATGGTGCTGAACGCGTACCACGACCTTGTCGAGTTCACCCTGCCGGAGACCGCTGGCGGCCGGCACTGGTCGCTCTTGATCGACACCAATCTCGCCGAGGATGCGGAGCGCGGCACCTTCGCGACGGGCGAAGCCTATGGCGCGACCGGCCGCTCGCTGCTGCTGTTCGCGCTCGATCCCGACGCCGACGAGACTCCGGGGGATTGAGGGCGCCCGCTGCCACGCGGGGACCAGGCCAATCGCCGAGCCGGCCGCAGCGTAAAAAGCGACGCCACGGCCGAGGGTGTGACCACCAGCCCCTCCCCTCCTCCGCGGCGCGCCGGCGCCAGCGATGCTCAAATGGGCGATGATCAAAAAGTCTCGGGGATGACCCGAAACGGGTAGCCGGTTTCTTTGTAGTCGCCGCGCTCCTGCCGCTTGGGTAGCTTTATCTTGGAGTGCGGCAGCTCTTCATAAGGGATCTTGCCCAAGATATGGGTCAGGACGTTGAGCCGGGCGCGCTTTTTGTTGTCGGAATGCACGACATACCAAGGCGCCCACGCGGTGTCGCTGGCGAGGAACATCTCATCGCGCGCCCGCGAATAGTCGTACCAGCGCAGGTAGGATTTCAGATCCAAGTCCGACAGCTTCCAAATCTTGCGCCCGTCATCGATGCGCGCCTCGAGCCGGCGCGTCTGCTCGTCGGAGCTGACCTCAAGCCAATACTTTAAGAGTGTGATACCGGATTCGACGATTTCTTTCTCAAACAAGGGCACGATTTCGAGAAAGCGCTTGGCCTGCTCTTCGGTGCAGAAGCCCATGACCCGCTCGACCCCGGCGCGGTTGTACCAGCTGCGGTCGAAGATCACGATTTCGCCCGCCGCCGGCAGATGCGCAATGTAGCGCTGGGCGTACATCTGGGTTTTTTCGCGCTCGGTAGGGGCCGGCAGCGCCACCACGCGAAAGATCCGCGGGCTCACCCGCTCGGTCATGGCCTTGATCGTGCCGCCCTTGCCGGCCCCGTCGCGGCCTTCAAAGACGATGCAGACCTTTAAACCGCGGTGGACGACCCATTGCTGCAGCTTGACGAACTCGGCGTGAAGACGGGCGAGTTCGCGCTCGTATTCCTTGCGCTTCAACCTGTCGGCGGCTTCAAGCTCGTTTCCTGTGGCATTGGGCATCCCGCTCTCCATCCCCGGCCATCGGCCGCTTAGAGCTTGTGAAGGTATCCATAATA
>DATMKU010000180.1:0-2011 GCA_035570935.1 Allostellaceae bacterium | reverse complement strand
GGCGCGGCCGTAAGGCCGCGAGCCCGGAATCCATAATCACCAACCTCGAAGAACAAGCTCCGAGACGGTTCTGCGATTCTCGTGGCTATGGATTCCGGGCTCGACGCGGAGCCTGTCATCGGGCCGGCCACTTCGGGCCGGACCCGTTGGCGTCGCCCCGGGACGGCGTTCCTACCGCGACACGAAGGGCGGGCCGACCGTGCGTACGGTGCGCTTGGAAGGATCGGTATCGGAGGCGTTTGCCGGTTGCGCGGAGGCCGGCGTCAGCGCCGGTGTGTCGACGGCCGGAGCCGGCGCGCCTTTGACCGGCTTGGGCTGCGGCGCCTGCGACAGCGTCTTCGCGGTCTGGTCGGTGACGACGATGTCGCCGCCTTGCAGCGTCGTGGAGTCGTCGGCGTCCTTGAGCGCGTCGGCCCAGCTCTGCCCCGGCTTGCGGCACGAGCAGGCCGGCGTGAACTCCTTGCGATAGTGGAAGGCGGCTGGCAGCGCCGTATAAAGCTGGCCGCTCACCGACACCGCCTGCTCCATGCCCTCGCCGGGATTGCGGTAGCTGTAGAGCGCGACTTCAGCCGCGGGGCACAGCCGCTGACACGAGCGCTCATCGTCGGCGAAGCGGCTCGACACCGTCGAGTACGAGATCGGGAAATAGTAGCCGTCGCAGGTGCGCACGCAGACCGTCTGAAAAGTGCCGGCCGGCAAACCGTCGCCGCCGGGATTGAGAATGGTGCCGCCGCCCGAGCCTCCGCCGCCGAACAATTTGTCGAAGAAGCCCGAGGGTCCGGCCTCGTTGGCGGCAGCCGTATATTGCGCGCCGCAATTGTTCTGCGCCAATTGCCCGATCAGCGCGCGGCGCTGGCTGTCCTGGCTGCCGGTGCCGCTCTTGAGCTGCTCGAGGTCGGTGGTGGCGCGGTCGAGGTTGCCGCGCATCTGCTGGATCTGCGAGTTGATCGGCCCGCATTGCGGCACCAGGCTTGAGAACAACGACAGGAAGCCTTGGCCCTCGCAGCCCTGCTTGTGCGCTTGCGCCAGCGTGCGGTCGAGGTCGGCCTGCTGCTTGGCGACGGCGTCTTCGGCGCGCTTGACCTGGTCGGCGCGGGTCGGATCGGTCGAGCCGGCATTGACGGCGGCGAGCTGGCTCTCCAGCCGCACGCAGGCCGGGTTCGAAGCCGGCTGGTTCGGCGCGCCCTGGGCGGCCGCGGAAGCGGCAAGCGCCACCACACCAAGCGTTGTTTGACCAAGACCGCGCAGCAATCTGATGATCATGGACCCCGTCACCCACCCCCTCGAATGGGGCGGATCAAGCCCCGCAATGGTGACTAAAGTGTGATTCCCTCCCCCCACCCGGGCGCGCCCAGGCGCGGCCCGGGTGGGGGAGGGGAAAGACCTATTCCGCATCCGGCTGGTTCTCGGGCCGCGCCCGGTCGAAAGCGGGCAGCGCCATGCAGGCGGCATCGACGGCGACGATCTTTGGAAACTTGTCCAGCGGAACCTTCAGCCGCCGCGCATTAGAGACCTGCGGCACCAAGCAGATGTCGGCGATCGTCACCGCTTTGCCGTAGGCGTAAGGCCCGGGCCCGAGCAGCGCTTCGAGCGCCTCGAAGCCGGTGATGACCCAATGATGGTACCACGCGTCGATCGCGCTTTGCTCCTGGCCCATCACGTTCTTCAGGTAGCGCAGCGGGCTGGTATTGTTGAGCGGATGGATGTCGCAGGCGATGAGGTCGGCGAGCGCGCGCACCTTGGCGCGCCCGATCGGGTCCTTGGGCAGGAGCGGCGGCTCGGGCTGCGTCTCGTCGAGATATTCGATGATGGCGAGCGATTGCAGCAAATGCTCGCCGCCCGGCGTCACCAGCACCGGCACGCGCATTTGCGGATTGACGGCGCGGAATTCCGGCCGCTTGTTGTGGCCGCCGTCTTTGACCAGGTGAACCGAAGTCGTCTCATAGGCGATGCCCTTGAGATTGAGCGCGATGCGCACGCGATACGCCGCCGACGAGCGGAAGTAGGAATA
>DATMKU010000179.1:0-2824 GCA_035570935.1 Allostellaceae bacterium | reverse complement strand
ACGCCGGCAAGATCGAGGGCTGCTCGCTCGGCGACTTCCAGGACGCGACCGGCCTCGATCTCGTCGACCAGGACGGCTCGCTCAAGGAAGAGCTGCCGCCGATCACGCAATTCCTGAACCGCATCCTGGCGCTCAGGATCGCGATGCAGAACCTGCTCTTCGTCGCCTTCGAGCAATTGCTCGACGCGCGCATCGAAGCCGCGGTTGCCCGTGGCACGTACGACATCGGCGTCGAGACCTTGACCGCCGAGAGCTTCCGGGTCGTCGAGCGCCATACCGTGCATAGCCATGCAGGAACTGGCGCCGAGACCCGCTGCTATCGCGTTCTGCGCAAGGACCGCAACCGGCCCCTGTCTCTGGTCGACGCGCTCGCCCTCCGGGCCCAAGGTGGCCGTCTCCTGATCAACGAACAGACCCGGCGCGCCGCGGTCCAGATGCACGCCGCCAGCCTGATGGACGACGACGGCAACGTCGAAATCCGTACCCGTCTGGTCCGCCCGATGGCGCGCGAGACGATCAGCGTCGAGCGGTTTGATCATTCGCACTGGCGCAAGGCGACGCGGGAAGAATTCGCGTCATTGTGGGAAGCGGAATATGCCCGCATCCCGGAATTCTCCGAGAGCGCCTTTCACATCATTACCGGTCTGTTGCTGCCGATCTGGGACCGGCTGCCGGCGCAGAATATGCGCGTCTACCGCTTCGAGACCGATGATGGCGAACGCGTGATCGGCCGCCTCGTCACGCCCGAGGCGCTCGATCGCGTCTATCAGAGCCTCGGCATCGACGGTGCGCCAGAGCTCTCGCTGACGGAGGCCTGGAGCGCTGTCCTGGGCCGCGGGGCCGTGCTCGATCTCGCCGGCGATCTTCAGATCCGCCGTTCGCTCGTCATGGGCGCGCATCGTGTCGAGTTGACCGGCTTCTCCGACGGCGCCGTGCCGCAATTGAAGGCGCTCGGCCTCACCTCGGAGATCATCGCCTGGCGCCTGCGGCTCTTCGTGCCGACCGCGGAAGAACGCGGCTCGGCGATCCTCGGCGCAATCCTCGAACGCCATCCGCTTCTCGCCGCCCGTGCCCGCATTGCCGCCTGATCCGGGAATGTTCCGTGATCAGCGCCGCCGATCTGGCGCGCCGCCTCGCGCGCGACGCGGAGGCCGTGTGCCGTCATTACCTCTCGAACGGCCATCGCCAGGGGCGATATTGGGTCATCGGCGATGTCATGAACACGCCGGGCCGCAGCCTCTATGTGCGGCTTACCGGACCCGATTCCGGCCCTGGTGCGGCCGGCAAATGGACCGATGCCGCGACCGGCGAGCATGGCGATCTGCTCGATCTGATCCGTCTCAACCGCAATCTGAACGGCCTTGGCGAAGCGATGGACGAAGCGCGCGGCTTTCTCGCCCTGCCGCGTCCCTCGATCACATCGCCGACGAATCTCGGCCATGTGCCACCAGCAGCGAGCAGCTCTTCCGGAGCGGCGCAACGCCTGTTTCATGCAGGACGGCCCGTTCCCGGCACACCGGCCGAGGCCTATCTGCGCGCCCGTGGCATCACCGGTCGGCTCGACTGGCCCGCCTTGCGCTATCACCCGTCGGTCTACTATCGCGCATCGAGGCCTGCCCCAGCGAAAGCCGACGATGCTCCGCTGGAAACCTGGCCGGCGCTGCTTGCTGCCGTCACCGATATCGA
The DNA here is from genome assembly GCA_035570935.1 of Allostellaceae bacterium. Taxonomy (GTDB): domain Bacteria; phylum Pseudomonadota; class Alphaproteobacteria; order ATCC43930; family CGMCC-115725; genus AP-15. Next base: position 1,138 of record DATMKU010000179.1, on the reverse strand, counting down.
CGGCAATGTCACCGGCATTCAGCGCACCTGGCTTGATCCACGGCGGTCGACCAAGGCGTCGCTCGCCGATCCGCGCCGCGCCCTTGGTCATCTCCTCGGCAATGGTGTCCGCTTCGGCAGAGCGTCCGACATTTTCGCCATCGGCGAAGGTGTTGAGACCATGCTGGCGCTCAAATCGGTGCTGCCCTCACTGCCTGTCATTGCCGGGCTCTCGGCCAACCATCTCGCCGCCCTCGACCTGCCCCCTGCCCCCGATCGGGTCCGGGGCAGGCTTGCTCCGTCTCTATGTCGCCCGCGACAACGACGCGGCCGGTCTCAAGGCGGCGGAAAGGCTGCACGAACGCGGCCTCGCCGCCGGGATCGAAATCCGCGAGCTCGTGCCGGTCTATGGCGACTTCAACCTCGATCTCTGCCGTCTCGGCCCCGAGGGCATGTGGGCGCATCTTGCGGATCAGCTCGTCCCCTCCGACCGGACGCGCTTTCTGCCCGATATCAGCCGCTCCGATCCGTGGCGGTGAGTTCCACCGTCATTTCGGTTCATTCGGCGGCGTGCCGGAAGAAGGAGCGGCTTTTCGTTTGCCTGCGGCGACGTGCCTTGGGCCGGACGAGAGAGGAGCCGCGCGGCGGCCTTCCCGAGCGGCGATTTGCCGGCGGCGCGGCCAGGTTGCAATGGCGCCGGCCAGCTATTTTCCGCCGCCGGGCGATCGTCAAACGGATACGAACATAGGGGAACCTGCGATCAGCCCGGCTTTGCATCGCGAAGCAAAATAGCTGCCCGGCGCCATCCTCCGCTGCGCTGCGGCCCCCTGGGGTGCAACCCGTCTCCGCCCCCGGCCAAGGGATCGCCGTGAAGGCCGCGATCGGCGCGGCTGATCCTCCGGCAGAAAGGCACTCCGCCATGCAACGCGACGACAGCAGCTTCCCCTTCAAGCCTGTCCCCGGACTTGATCCGGGGAACAGCGACACCGATCCCGAATTTCTCACCGCCTCACCAACCGCGTATCTGCTCGACGAGTTGGCACTCTATGGCCATCGCCCAGGCCAGGACGAGCCCGATCCGCGCCCGCTGCCCGAACCCGATGCCGTGCAGGCCCAGCTCGACAATGCGGTCGAGGCGTTGAGCGCCATGCTGACCGGC
>DATMKU010000178.1:0-3077 GCA_035570935.1 Allostellaceae bacterium | reverse complement strand
TTCCGCCCGATCCTCGCCGACCATCTGCCCGGCGTCCCGCCGCCGCCGCATTACGCCGATCTCGATTTCTGAGTGCGGCGCGGTTTCTACCGCGCCGGGTGGGGGCGCCGTTCCTCGCGACTGGCGAAAATCCGCTCCGGGCATGATCCTCGACGTGCAGGCTTCTGTCGAAACGCGCACGCTTGCCCTCTCCGCCCTCCAGGCGGGAGAGGGAGGGGACCATCGCGTCAGCGATGGGAGGGGTGAGGTGGGTGGGGAGCGGGCGCTGTGGAATTCCCCACCTCACTCTGGCCCTCTCTCCCGGGGGGCGGATCAACAGACCCTTGCTTAGGAGACGAGGCAATCGGTCCGGTTGTCGGTCTCCACGGGCTTGGCGGTCTTGCTCGGAAAAGGCACGCCCTCACTGGGTCCGGCGCCGATCTTGGTGAGGCCCGTCGCGACCGGGGGTTGGTTCGGATCACGGCCCGCGACGATCATGCCGCCCGTGACCAGCTCCTTGCGGTCGGGCCAGACGAACTGGAAATGGGCGATGCTGCGGCCGGTGCCGCTCGGGATGTAGACGGGCGAACTCAGGCGAAAGGTGCGGTCGGCGATCTGCGGACCGATGTTGCGGCCGGTCTGACCCCAGACGACCGCGTTGCCGCGAAACCAGGCGTTCAACGCCACCGTGTCGTCGTGCTTTCCGTCGCCCCACAGCAGGTAGAGTTTGGCGCCGCATTTCGCGCCGTCGGCAGCCCAAGCCGGCGACAGCACCGCCATCGCCGCAGCCAACAAAAACATCGCGCCACAAAGCATGGAAGGACTCAGGGCAACGGAACAGTGCGGCGATTGTGGCACAGCCCAGCCTGGGGCTCAATCCGGCCGTGCAATCCTGAAATTAACCATGATTATGTGAGACGCTTCACGTCGGCTCTAGGCGATCGGGAGCATGCTCGTCGCCATGGCCCGGACGGGAGGGGAAACGATGAGCGGCCTGCGCAACCCGGTGGTCTTTGTCCATGGCTATTCGGACAAGGGCGCGTCGTGGCAATTATGGCGCGAAGTGCTGTGCGAGAAGCTCGGCATCGACGACGGCTCGATGCATACCTGCACCTATGTGTCGCTCGACAACGGGGTGTCGATCAAGGACATCGCCGAGGCGTTCGACCGCGCGCTCGCCGCCGAGAGCGGGCTCGACGGCACCAGCCCGTTCGACGCGGTCGTCCATTCGACCGGCATGCTGGTGGTGCGCGCTTGGCTCGCCGCCGACCCGCTGCGCGCCAAACGGCTGAAGCGGCTGATCGCTCTCGCCCCGGCGACGTTTGGTTCGCCCTTGGCCAAGCAGGGGCGCAGCTGGCTCGGCGCGGTATTCAAGGGCAACAAGCAGCTCGGCCCCGATTTTCTCGAAGCCGGCGACCAGATCCTACTCGAACTCGAACTTGCCAGCGAGTTTACCTGGCGTCTCGCCGAGCAGGATTTTTTCGCCAATCCGCCGCGCTACGACGCCGGCCCCGACACGCCCTACGTCTTTGTCTTTTGCGGCACCGGCACCTACAACGGGCTGCGCAAGATCGTCGACAAACCCGGCACCGACGGGACGGTGCGGCGCTCGGGCTGCGGCATGAATGTGCGCGCGATCTCGCTCGACATGACCGCGACCGGGATGGTGGCGCGACGGCAGTCGCCAGCACTCGCCGGGGTCGCCCAATTGACGCCGGGCCAACGGGTCATCGCCGACAAATGGCTCAACGTGTCGATTCCGGTGCATCTGGTCGGGGACCCGCTAAAAGGCGAGGACGTCAATCATGCGACGATCCTCAGCAACCCCGTTCCCGAACTGGTCGATCTCGTCGTCGACGCCTTTAACATGACCGACCCGGCGAGCGCCCCCGGCGGCGACCCCGCGGCCGGCTACGATGCGTGGCTCGCCAAGGCCAACGCCAAAACCCGCTTTGGGCGGCTGGGGCAGCAATATCAGCAGTTCCTCATTCATGCCGTCGACGAGCGCGGCGACCCGATTACCGACTACAATTTGCAGCTCTTCCGGTCGGATGGGGCGCAGGCCCGCATCGAGGAGTTCGACGCCGATGTCGATGTCTACAGCGGCGACGCCAGCTATCGTTGCTTTCATGTCGATGTCGCGGCACTGCTGCGCCAGGACGGCCAACCGCAGGGACTGACGATCAACATTGTCGCCTCGTCGGGGACGACCTATGTCGCTTATTTGGGTTACGGCTACGAGGAGCAGACCGAGCCCGGCTCGTGGGACGCCTCGCTCGCCTTTGACACCGCGGCACTCGCCGGGATCGACTTCTTCCGGCCCTACACGACGACAATGATCCGCCTCTACATCGAACGGCAGGTCATGCCGCTCGACCCGCGCCAGCCGGCCCGCCTGTTGACCTGGGATCCGCCCGACGCGAGCGCCGTGCCAACCGTGTAGTCAGGCAGCGAGGATCACGTCGGCGGCTTTTTCGGCGGCCATGTAGACCGCGCTGACAATAAAAAAGCCGGGGATGCGCGGGAAGACCGAGGCGTCGACGACCCGCAATCCCGATGTGCCATGAACGCGGAAATCGCTGCCGAGGACGCCGCCGGCGTCGCGCGGCCCGATCGCGCAGGTGCACGACGCGTGGTGGCCCCAGGCGCGGGTGCGGATGAAATCCTTCAATTCGTCGTCGCTCTGCACCGCGTCGCCGGGTTGCTCCTCGGCGGCGATCAGGCCCCGGTCCTTAAGCTCCTTCGTCAGCCGCCGCACAAAACGGATGCCGGCGACGACCGAATCGAGGTCCTCCCCGGTACTGTCGCTGCCTTCCTCGAAATAGTTGAAGTCGACGAGCGGCGTGTCGCGCGGGTCGGCCGAGCGCAGGCGAACCTCGCCGGCATGGTTCTGCGTGTGCGCCTTTAGGATCGCCCAGGTCAGATAATTGGGCTTGGTGACCTCGAGCGACGAATAGCCGGGAAAATAGCCGCCGAACAGGCCCAAAAGCGCAAAGCAGAACAAATCCGGCAATGGCCGCTCGGGCCGCGATTTAAGGATTGCGGCCAATACCGCGCCGTTGCTGGCATAGACGCCGTCATGCCCTGCCGCCCAGTCG
>DATMKU010000177.1:0-20582 GCA_035570935.1 Allostellaceae bacterium | reverse complement strand
CGACCTCGACCTTTTGACCGGGGGTGACGTCCAAATGCCGCAGCACTTCCTTGCGGAGGGTCACCTGCCCTTTCGCGGTTACGGTGAGGGTCGTCGTCATTTCCTGTCTCTTTGCACTTTGTGCCCGCTAGAAGTAAGGCTTCATCGCCTTACCATCAAGCCAAATCGAGATGGCGCCGGACAAACCCGTGGCGTTCGGCGGCGCGGCGGGGCAGAGTTGGCGGAGCGTTAGAGCAAACTCGGGAGGACTGCCCCATGCCCCAATCCGCGATCCCGCCCGCTCGTCATGCGCCGATCCGCCAGGATTGGCTCGACAGCCGGCGCGAGGAGATCATCGAGCCCGCTTTGCCGATCGTCGACCCGCACCATCACATGTGGGACCGGCCCGGCAACCGCTATCTGTTCCAGGACCTCTTGGCCGATGTAAACAGCGGCCACAACATCGTCGCGACCTGCTTTGAAGAATGCCGCGAGGTGTATCGCGCCGACGGCCCGCAGGAGCTGAAGTCGCTCGGCGAGACCGAGTTTGTCAACGGCATCGCGGCGATGAGCGCCTCGGGCAAATACGGCAAGACCCGGTGTATCGCCGGCATCATCGGCAATGTCGACCTCAGGATCGGCAGCCGCGCCAAGGGCATCCTCGAGCAGCACGTCACGATCTCCGGCGGTCGCTTCAAGGGCATCCGCAACGGTGCGACCTGGCACGCCGACCCGAGCCTCGAAATCTATTGCTCGGGGGCGGCGCAGGGGCTTTATCGCGATCGCACTTTCCGCGAGGGGTTCGCCGGATTGGCCGCGCTCGGCTTGAGCTTCGACGCCTGGCTGTTCCAGACCCAGCTTGACGACGTGACCGACCTGGCGCGGGCCTTTCCGCAGGCGGTGATCGTGTTGAACCATGTCGGCGGGCCGTTGGCGATCGGCCCCTATGCCGGCAAGCGCGAGGAAGCCTTCGCCACGTGGAAGAAGGGGATCGGCGAGGTCGCCGCCGCCTCGTCCAACACTTATGTCAAATTGGGCGGGCTCGGCATGAAGCTCTCCGGCTTCACGTTTTTCGAGGGTGACCAGCCGCCCTCCTCGCAGGATCTCGAAAAGGCGTGGCGCCCTTATGTCGAGACCTGCATCGCGGCGTTCGGCCCCGAGCGCTCGATGTTCGAAAGCAATTTCCCGGTCGACAAGGGCATGTGCAGCTATCCGGTTATGTGGAACGCCTTCAAGCGCATCGCCGCCGGCTGCTCCGCCGCCGAAAAGACCGCATTGTTCAGCGGTGCGGCGAACAAAGCCTACCGGCTGGCGCTCTGACGGGAGCCCAGGGGGTATCTAGTCGTCTCCACACAAGAGACCGTCATGACCGGGCTTGTCCCGGTCATCTGCGACTCATCGGCTAAATAAGACGTGGATGGCGGGAACAAGTCCGGCCATGACGAAATCGGAGAAGGGAGAGAGCGATGCCGTTACCGCGACAAGAGGTGGACGCGACCACCCCAAAATACCTGCGCGACAAATATGCGGTGGCCGGGGTCGGGGAGACGACCTATACCCGCGGCTCGGGCAAGACGACGCGGGCGCTCGGGACCTGGGCGGTCAGGAACGCGATCCTCGACGCCGGGCTCACGGCCGCCGACATCGACGGCATGCTGTCCTATTCGGGCGGCGACTCGACCTCGGCGACGTTTATCGCCGGCGATCTCGGCATCCGCCTCAATTTCTACATGGACGTGGTTGGCGGCGGCTCCTCGACCGAGGCGCTGGTCGGGATCGCGATCGGCCTGATCGAGGCCGGCTGCTGCAAGACGGTGGCGATCTTCCGCTCGATGAACGGCTATTCGCAGGTCCGGATCGGCGGCACCGGCGCGCGCTCGGCGGCACCGGTCGGCGGCGACATGCTGCACAACCGCGCCTATGGCTGGCAGAGCGCCGGGCAGAGCTTTGCCCCGACCTTTATGCGTCACATGTACGATTACGGCACCAGGCCCGAGCAGGTCGCCGCGGTCAAGGTGGCGCACAGCCATCACGCCTCGAACAACCCAAAGGCGTATTACAAAAAGCGCTACACGATCGACGACGTGCTGTCGAGCCGCTTTATCTGCAAGCCATTGCATCTGCTCGATTGCTGCGTCGAAACCGACAACGCGACCTCGGTCATCGTGACCTCGGCCGAGCGCGCCCGCGACATGAAGCAGCCCTTGGTGCTGATCCGCGGCGTCGTCGGCCGGTGTTCGAAGCCGCGGCTCGACATGCATTACCAGCACGGGCCGATCTCGACCGTCGCCGGTCATTACGCCGCGCGCATCCTGTGGCCCAATGCCGGGGTCGGGCCCGAAGACATCGACGTCACCGGCTCCTACGACGCCTTCACCTTTACGACAATGCTGCAACTCGAAGATTACGGCTTCTGCAAAAAGGGCGAGGGCGGCGACTATGTGTCGAGCGGGGCGATCCGGCTCGGCGGCCGGCGGCCGAACAACACCAGCGGCGGGCATCTGTGCGAGGGCTACACCCACGGTATGAACATGGTCATAGAAAACACTCGCCAACTGCGCCACGACGCCGACGATTCCTGCCCGGTCGGGCCCGACGGCAAGCGCCGGCACACTTTTGATTACAGCGAGGGCGGCTGCCGCCAGGTCAAGGATGTCGAGGTCAGCGCCAATCTCGGCTGGGCCAACCCGGCGACCGCATCGTCGATGGTCATGCGGCGCGGTTGGTAGGCCCCTCGCCTCTCGCGCAAGCGGAAATGTGGGGCACACGGCAGGAAATAGTTGACGGAGAAATAAGATGCCAGTTCGCGGCGAATACATGGGGATGGCGCTGACCATCGACGATCTCGATGTCGAGAACCTCGAATACTTTCGGCGTTGCGCCGATCACGATTTTCATTTGCAGGCCTGCGCGCAATGCGGCCGGCTGCGCTATCCGCCGACCACTGCCTGCCCATGGTGCATGAGCCTGGAATCCGCGTGGAAAAAGGTCGAGGGCAAAGGGGCGGTGCATTCCTACAGCGAAGTGCACCACGCGATCCAGCCGGCGTTTCGCGGCAAGACGCCCTATCTGATCCTGCTCGTCGACCTCGACACGCAAAAGGGCGAGCCGACCCCGGAGGAAGCGCTGCGCGTCGTCGGCAACCTCGCCACCCCCGACGGACAGCTGGCGCCCCCCAAGATGGTCCGCCAAGTCGGCGTCGGCACCCGGGTGCGCATGGTGTTCAGCGATGTCGGGCCGGGTCTCGCCTTACCGCAATGGACGATCGACGAAACCGCGTCTGAGCCCGCCGCCGTCTGGCGCTACCCACAGGAGTGACGGACCATTTTCTTGGTCGCCCCCGCGAAAGCGGGGGTCCAGGGAAACCGCACATCGCCCGCCCTGGGTTCCCGCTTTCGCGGGAATGACGATTTGATGTGATCGAGCCCCGCCCCTAGCCTTTGACGCCGCCCATGGTCAGGCCGGAGGTCATGCGGCCGCGGAAGAAGTAGTAGATCACCACCGGCGGAATCGAATAGATGATCGCGGTCGCCATCATGTAGTTCCACGGCGACTCGTCGCTGTTGAGAAACTGGGCGAGCGCGACCGGCACCGTCATGCTGCGTTTGTCCGACAACAGCAGGAACTGGTAGAGATACTCGTTCCAGGCGAGCAGCAGCGCATAGGTCCCGACCGCGACCAATGCCGGCGCCATCATCGGCAGGTAGATCTTGAAATACACCTGCCACGGCGTGGCGCCGTCGACCCGCGCCGCCTCGTCGAGCTCGATCGGAATGCTGCGGCCATATTGCTGAAAGATGAAGATCGCGTAGGGGGTGGCAAAGGTCACCTCGACCGCGATGATGGACCAGACGTTGTTGCCGAGGCCGTAGCCCTGCATGATCCGGTAGAGCGGGATCGCCAAGAACGAGGCCGGGATCACATAGGTCAGCAGCGCCGCGTTGGTCAACAGCCAGCCGTTGCGCAGCCGCATGCGGCTGACCGAAAAGCTCACCAAGGACCCGATGAACAGGGTGAAGAACACCGTCATCACCCCGATGTAGAGGCTGTTGCCAAACTGGTGCCAGAAGTATTCGAGATACCAGTAGCCCTCGGTAATGACGATCCAGAAGCTGTAGGCGGAGGGCTGCGCCGGCCAGATGTCGTTGGTGAAGACGTCGTTGTGCGACTGCAGCGCCACCATGACCATGTTGTAGAGCGGCGCCAGCGTCCACACGATCAGCACGGCGGCAAGCGCCAGGCACCCGGCTTCGGTCAGCGCCCGCCGCAGCCGGTAATTCTTGCGCTTGACGCCGATCGCCGCCGCGCGCCGCGTCGCCCGGGTCTCCAGCAGGAGCGCGCTCATAACTGCACCTCCGACGTGCGCAATTTGCGCATCAAGATCAGCACCAATGGGATCATCAACGGCAAGGCGGTCATCACCGCGGCGACGCCGAGATCGGGCCGGGCGATCTCGAAGGCGTCGCGGATGCCGATCGTGGCCAACACATGGGTCGTCAGCGCCGGCCCGCCGCCCGAGACAAACGTCGCCGTATTGAAGTCGCCGAGCGTGAAGATCGTCGAGAGCAGGGTGCAGACGAGGTAGAGATTGGCGAGCAGCGGAAAGCTGATATGGGCGAAGCGGCGTAGCCCGGTGGCGCCGTCAACCTCGGCCGCCTCGTAGAGTTCCTGCGGGATCGACATCCTGCCGGCAAGCAGGATCACGGTCCAAAACGGCATGTTCTTCCAGATGTAGGAGACGATGACCGCACCGAGCGCCAGCCAGCGGGAGGTATCGAGCCAGCCCGGGCCATCGACGTGGAACACATCCCACAGCACGTTGTTGAGCAGCCCCCACTGGCTGTTTAGCATCCAGTGGATCGAGATGAAGGTCGGCAATGCCGGCACCGCCCACGGAAGCACGTAAATCATCAGCAGTCCTTTGACCCACCATCCGCGGCGCATGAAGAAGCCGGACAGCAGCAGCGCCAAGAACATTTTGACGTTTACCCCGACGGCCAGATAAATGATGGTATTGACCACCGTCATCTGAAATATCGGGTCGTGCCACAATTCCGAGTAGAGGGCCGGATTGTGTCCGAGCCACAGCCCATAGACGATCGGATAGGCGACAAAGGCGAGAAAAACCCCGATATAGGGGATACAGAAGGCAACGGCCCAGGCGAACTCCGACCCTTGCAGGCTGCCTCGCCAAGTGCGGATAAGCGATCGCCGGCCCGATAGGGGGCGGCCGGCTTCGATGACCGATACGCTCGCCATGGTTGCCTCTCAGCTCTGCACGATCGGGTATTTTGCCAGGATCGTTTCTATCTTCTTTAACGCGCTGTCGGCCGCTTGCTCCGGCGTCATGCCGTTTCTGATCACGTCGGCCTCGGCCGAGCCCCAGATTTGCGTGGCGTTGACCTCGGACCAGCCGGGATTGAACACGGGATAGTTCACCGAGGTCTCGTCAATCAGGCCTTCACGCACGTAATTCGGCCGGTGCGGGTCGCTCGGATCGAGCCAGAACGGGTCGCTCTTGACCAGCGACGGGTAAGCGGGGAGCCAGCGGCCGAGCCCCTGCTTAAGGTAGGCGTTCATGACCGCGGGCTGGATCAGGAACTTCATGAAGTCCTTGGCGACCTCGACGTTCTTCGCGCCCGTCGGAATAATGCTGCCGCCGACCCCGAGCTGCGCCGCATTGGGCTTGCCGTCGTTCTTCGCCGGCAGGCCGAGGGTGGCGATGTCGTTGTACTGTTCCTTGTCATGATACAGCGCGACCTCGGTCGAGATCGTGCCGTCGAAATCCATGACCATCAATTTCGAGTGGAAGGCGTTGTTGTCGTCGGCGTCGTTCCAGCTCAACGCCCCAGGCGGGACGTAGCCGTCCTTGTACGCCGTCGCGATATAGGCGATGGATTTGACGATCGCTTCCTTGATTTGAGGATCGTCGAGGTGGGGCTTGCCGTCCTTGGTGACGATGCCATTGCCGCCGTTCGCGATCAGAAAGGCATGGAACAGATTGTTGCCGTCGGCGGGGCCGGTCGTGGTGGCCTGCATCCCAAGCGAGTAGACGCTGCGCATCCCCTGGTCGCGCAACTTTTTCTGAATTGGTTTGAAGTAATCCCAAAAGGCGTCCCAGGTTTTCGGCGCGTCCGCGACCTTGCCGCCGCCCTTCTCGACCAACGATCTCCAAATGTGAAACGGGACCACCGCCGTCTTGTAAGGAATCAAGTAAAAACTGCGCTGCTTCTTGACGTTGTTATAATATTGTGAAGCAAGATACACCGTCGGATGATAGTTCGATTTCTGGGCTTCGACGACGTCGGTAACGTCGACAACCTTGTCGTTCCAGGCATTTTGCGGAACGATGACCTGGTCGTTGATGTCGTGGGAGATCAGATCGGGGACATCGCCGCTCGTGATCGCCGATACGATCTTTTGCATCAGCGGCGCAAACGGAACGAGGCTGTAGTCGATCGTGTTGCCGCTCGCCTTCTCGTAATCGGCGACGATTTTGCGAAACGCCGCATCCTCCTCGGGGACAAAGCCCTGGGTCCACCACACCGTGGCGGTGCTGGCGGCAGCATTCGCGATATAAGGTCGCGCCAGCGTCCCGGCCGCGGCAACGGCAAGCGAGCCGCGCAACACCGAACGCCTGGTCGGAACGTTCATCTCCGTCTTCCTTCTTCCCTGCTCGCGCCGCGAGAGCGCCGGCGCGTTGTGGTGGCCTTGCCGGCGCGAATATAGAACGGTCGGGCATCCGGCTCAAATTGTTATATCTGCTTATTATCGCGGCAGTATGGCACCCCGGCCGAGCCGTTAACCGTCGCGTTCCCAACCGACCAAAGGCTCGTGCGCCGGAAACCGCCGAATCCCGGAGATTTCCGCGGCAATCGGACGCAGAAATGACGCTCGGCCTTCCCGCAACGCCACGCGATCAACTTTGCGCGATCGGGTATTTGGCGAAGATCGCCTCGATCTGCTTGTACGCCTTCTCCGCCGCCGCTTCCGGTGTCATCCCGTTGCGCATGACGTCGGCCCAGGCGGCACTCCACACATGGGTGTTCTGGACCTCGGCATAGGCCGGGTTGAAAGCCCAATAGGCCGGCAAGGTCGGACCCAGCACGCCTTGCTCAGTATAAGCCTTACGGTGCGGGTCGGCGAGCCACCACGGGTCGTTTTTCACCACCGCCGGCATCACCGGGATGTTGCGGCCGAGCCCGACCTTCAGCCAGTCATTGTTGACCTGCGGCTGGATAAAGTACTTCAGGAAGTCCTTGGCAACCTCGACGTTCTTTGCGCCCTTCGGGATCAGCGCGTTGACGACGGTGAGCTGGCTCGGCACCGGCTTGCCGTCGTTGCTGAGCGGCAGACCCATCGTCACGATATCGCGATAGGCTTCCTTGTCGGCGAACAGCGCGACCTCGGTTGAAATCGTGCCGTCGAGGTCCATCACGATCTGTTTGGAGTGGAACGCATTGTTGTCGTCGGCATCGTTCCAGTTGATCGCCCCGGCTGGCACATAGCCCTCTTTGTAGGCGGTGGTCGGATAGGTCAGCGCCTTGACCACCCCCGCCTTGACCGCCGGATCGTCGAGATGCAATTTACCGTCCCTGGTGACGATGTCCGCGCCGCCATAGGCGATCAGGAAATAGTGAAAGGTGTTGTTGGGATCGACACCGTTCGACGTGACCTGCAAACCGAGGCCATAGACGCCGCGCATTCCTTGGGCGCGCAACTTATCCTGCACTGGCTTGAAGAAATCCCAAAACGCGTCCCAGGTTTTCGGCGCGTCAGACAGCTTGTAGCCCGCTTTTTCAACTAGCGAGTTCCAGATATGGAACGGCAACGTTGCCCCGGTAAACGGGACGCCATAGAAGCTCCGTTGTTTGGTGTCGTTGTTATAGCACTGGGCGGACAATAAAGCGGTGTCGCTGTATTGCGCCTTCTGCGTTTCGACGACGTCGGAAACGTCGGTCAGCTTGCCCTGCCAGGCGAAGAGTGAGGCTACTTCGGCTGGGTTGGCGGGAAACAGGTCAGGCACCTCGCCGCTGGTCATCGCCGAGATTACCTTCTGACGGTGCGGCGCATAGGGGACGATGCTGTAGTCGATCGTGTTGCCGCTCGCCTTCTCGTAATCCGCGAAGATCTTTTTGATCGACACGTCCTCCTGCTGTGCAAATCCCTGCACCCACCAGACGACCGCGGTTTTGGCCGCGGCGTTGGCGATATAAGGCCGCGCCAGGGAACCCGCCGCGGCGATGGCGAGGGAACCGCGCAATAGTGAACGCCTGCTCGGATTGGGCATGAGGGTCTTCCTTCCTGTTCGTGGCGAGTGCCCTTTTGCGGGCGCATTTCGATTGTCGTTGTCCGCGCCAGTCTACCACAGCCGCGCTACAAGCTAGAATGCTTATCGCCGCCTCTGGTGCGCACCAGCGGCGCCCGTTGCTCCGGCACCCATCCTTTGCGGTCCGCGGCATCGAGAACGAGCAAGCGCCGCTATGCGTGATCCGTTTCGCTGTTTAGGAGCATGATCCGATCGGGTCGCATATCAAATCGTCACCCCCGCGCAAGCGGGGCCCAGAGCCTGCCCCTGGCTTGAACAGGGGGCATCCGCACGTTGCTTGGCCCTGGGTCCCTGCTTTCGCGGGAATGACGGTTCAATATGATCGAAAACCGCGCTGGTCGGCGTTCCTCAGCTCTGGACGATCGGGTATTTCGCGAAGATCTCCTCGGTCCGCTTGGCCGCCTTTTGCGCCGCCGCTTCCGGCGCTACCCCGTCCTTCATGATCTGCGCCCAGGCCTCCTGCCAGACATGCTCGCTCTCGACCTGCGCCCAGGCCGGGTTGAACACCCAAAAAGGCGGCAGGGTTGGGCTCAGCACGACCTGCGTGGTGTAGGCAACCCGGTGCGGATCCTTGGGGTCGAGCCACCACGGATCCTTCTTGACGATCGACGGCATCGGCGGCTCTCTGCGCCCGAGCCCGGTCTTCAGGTACCCGTTCAGCACATCGGGCTGGATCAAATATTTGAGGAAGTCCTTGGCCACCGCGACGTTCTTCGCGCCCTTCGGGATCAAGCCGCTGAAGCTGCCGGCCATGCTCGGCACCGGCTTGCCCGCGTTGCTGAGCGCCAGGCCATAGGTCACGATGTCGTTATAGGCCTCCTTGTCGGCAATAATCGCGACCTCGGTCGACAGCGAACCGTCGAGATCCATGATTGTCTGCTTGGAGTGAAAGGCGTTGTTGTCGTCGGCATCATTCCAGTTGATCGCACTCGGCGGCACATATCCTTCCCTATAAGCAGTGGTCGGATAGGTCAGCGCCTCAAGCACCGCCGCACGTACCTGTGGATCGTCGAGGTGCAATTTGCCGTCTTTGGTGACGATGTTTTGCCCACCATAGGCGATCAGAAACTGATTGAAGAAGGCCCAAGGATCGCCACCATTGGTGGTCAGCTGAAAACCGCATGCATAGATGTGGCGCATGCCTTGATCGCGCAGCTTCGTCTGCACCCCCTTGAAGAAATCGTAGAAGGCATTCCACGTTTTCGGGATGTCCGCCATCTGATAGCCGGCCTTCTCGACCAATGACCGCCAAATGTGGTTAGTAAACGAGTCTAACGAATAGGGTACACCGTAATAGCTGCGCTTTTTCTCGGCATTGTTGTAGCAATGGGCCGTCAGCAGTGCTGTCTCGGTATATTCCTCTTTTTGCGTCTCGACGACGTCGGACACATCGACCAGCTTGCCGTTCCAGGCGAACAGCGCAATGATCGGCGGCGGGTTGTTCTGGAACAGATCCGGGACCTCGCCGCTGGTCACCGCCGAGATGATCTTCTGGCGCCCCGGCGCGTAGGGGATGATACTGTAGTCGATCGTATTGCCGCTCGCTTTCTCGTAATCGGCGACGATCTTTTTGAACGCGATGTCTTCTTCCTGGGCGAACCCTTGGGTCCACCACACGGTGGCGGTTGCGGCCGCGGCGTTAGCGATATAGGGCCGCGCCAGAGTTCCCGCGGCGGCGGCGACGAGCGAACCCCGCAATAGCGAACGCCTGCTTGGATTGATCATGTGATCTTCCTTCCCCGTTGGCGCCGAGCATTGCAGCGGCCAGCGCCTCCCGCCCCGTTCGCGGCAACCTTTATCGAGCGCAGCCCCGCTCCGCCCGATCGGTCGGCTCAGCTCTGCACGATCGGGTATTTGGCAAAGATCGCCTCGGTCCATTTGAATGCCTTGTCCGCCGCGGCCTCGGGGGTCATCCCGTTGGCGATCACGTCGGCCCAGGCCGCGCCCCACACATGCTGGTTGCGAACCTCGGCATAGGCGGGGTTGTAAACAAAGAAATCCGGCACCGTCGGCCCGAGCAGCCCCAACTCGACATAGGCCTTGCGGTGCGGATCAGCAGTCCACCACGGGTCGGCCTTTACAATCGACGGCATCGCCGGAATATTGCGGCCGAGCCCGACTTTCAGATATTCGCCGGTGACCTTCGGCTGGATCAAATACTTGAGGAAATCCTTCGCCACCTCGATGTTTTTGGCGCCCTTGGGAATCATGCCGCCGGCATTGGTAACCTGCGCCGGCACCCGCTCGCCGTCATTGCCGAGCGGCAGCCCCATGACGACGATGTCGTTGTAATCCTTCTCGTCCTTGATGATGGCGACCTCGGTCGAGATCGTGCCGTCGAGATCCATCACGATCTGCTTGGCATGAAAGGCGTTGTTGTCGTCGGAATCGTTCCAGTTGATCGCTCCCGACGGCACAAAGCCTTCCTTGTAAGCCGTGGTCGGGTACTCCAGCGCCTTGATCACCGCCGCGCGGACCTTCGGGTCGTCGAGGTGCAATTTGCCGTCCTTGGTGACGAGGTCCTTGCCGCCATAGGCGATCAGAAAATAGTTGAAAAAGTTGTTGGGGTCGTTGCCTTGAGTGGTCACCTGGAAACCCAGGCCATAGACTTGGCGCATACCCTGGGCCCGCAGCTTCTTCTGCACGCCCTTGAAGAAGTCGTAATAGGCATCCCAGGTTTTCGGAACATCCGACATCTTATAGCCGGCCTTCTCAACCAGCGGTCGCCAGACGTGGTTCGGCAAGGCGGCGGTCGTGTACGGAGCAAGGTAATAGCCCCGGCGCTTAGTGACCTGGTTGTAGGAGTAGGCGGAGAGCAGCGCCGCGTCGGTGTACTCCTCCTTTTGCGTCTCGATGACGTCGGTCAAGTCGACCAGCTTGTCTTGCCATGCCCACAGTTGCGAAATCTCGGTTGGGCTGTTCTGGAATAGATCGGGAACCACGCCGCTCGTCACTGCCGAAACGATTTTTTGCCGCATCGGGGCGTAAGGGATGATCGTATAGTCGATCGTGTTGCCGCTCGCCTTCTCGTAGTCGGCGACGATCTTTTTGAAGGCGACGTCTTCTTCCTGGGCGAAGCCCTGGATCCACCACACCGTCGCAGTCTTTGCCGCGGCGTTGGCGACATAGGGCCGCGCGAGGATGCCGGCGGCCGCCAGCCCCAACGAATTGCGTAATAACGAACGACGGGTCAAACGTCCCATGCCAGTCTCCTACCCTTTTTTCGCGCCCGATTTCGGACGGTCCGTTGCTGGTTTGGTTACTACGCGGGCCACCAGCCGGCGCTTCACGTCGCCGATGGCGACCCATACTTACAACATACTTACTACGACGGTCCAACAAAGCAATTTCTCGGCGTTGCGTTCGCTCCTTGGAAAGAGGTTTGCACCACGCCCGTGCTCGGCGACAGCGCGCCGATGCGATCCGGCCTTTCAGGCTTGATGGATCGGGTATTGCGCAAAAATCTCGTCTAGTCGCCGAAACGCCTTGTCCGTCGCGGCTTGCGGGGCGATCCCGTTGGCCATGATATCGGCCATCGCCTGCCCCCAGACATGCTCGGTTTCGACGCGGGCATAGGCCGGGTTGTACACATAGAAAAGCGGGGTCGTCGGTTCGACAAACGCCTGGTGCACGTAAGGCGGCCGGTGCGGGTCGATCTTGGGGTCGTTCCACCATGGGTCGTTTTTGACGAGCTCCGGGAAAACCGGCAAAAATCGGCCAAGCCCGACCTTCAAATAATCGCCGTTGATCTGCGGCTGGATCAAATACTTCATGAAATCCTTGGCGACCGCGACGTTTTTGGCGCCCTGTGGGACAAAGGCGAGATTGACCGGGAACACCGCCGGGACGGGCTTGCCGTCGTTGCTGAGCGGCAGCTCGTGCACGACCATTTCGTGGTAATAGGCCTGCTTGTCGGCGATCATCGCGACTTCGGTCGACAAGGTGCCGTCGAGATCCATGACCACGAGCTTTGAGTGATAGGCGTTATTGTCATCGGCGTCGTTCCAGCTCAACGTTCCCGGCGGCACGTAGCCCCCCTTGAAGATGTCGCCGAGATAGGTCAGCGATTTCAGCGCCGCCTCGCGGATCTGCGGTTCATCAGCGTGCAGTCGGCCGTCGGGGGTCACGAGCGCGCCGCCGCCATGCGCGATCAGGAACTGGTCAAAGGTCGTGGCGACGTCATACCCGACGGTGCTCAGCACGAAACCGGTCGCGTAGACGTGGCGCATGCCCTGGTCCCGCAATTTCTGCTGCACCGGTTTAAAGAAATTGATAAACGCATCCCACGTGTTGGGAATGTCAGACTCTTTGTACCCCGCCTTTTCGACCAGATCCCGCCAGTAATGAAATGGCCTAACTGAACCTTTATACGGAATGCCGTAATAGCCCCGCTCCTTTTTGACGTTGTCATAACAGTACGCGCTAAGCAGCGCGTTGGGCAGGTAGCGCGCCTTCTGGGTCTCGACGACATCGCTGACATCGACGAGCCTGCCGTTCCAAGCCTCCTCCGGCACGATTTCGAGCGGGTTGGCGTCGATCAGATCCGGCACCGAACCGCTCGTGATCGCCGAGATGATTTTCTGCCGCAGCGGCGCAAACGGAACGATGCTGAGATCGATCGTGTTGCCGCTCGCCTTTTCGTAATCGGCGACGAACTTCCGCAGCGCCACGTCTTCTTCTTGGGCGAAGCCCTGCGCCCACCACGCGGTCGCGGTTGTCGCCGCGGCGTTGGCGATATGGGGCCGCGCCAGGCTTCCCGCCGCTAGCACGCCAACCGAACCGCGCAGCACTGAACGACGGGTCAAGCGTGCCATAACCGTCTCCTTCACCTGCTGGCGCAGTCCGCGGCCGCGTTTTGAGCCATTTGTCGCGGTCCGCAGGAAAGTTGACGGCAGCCGGCGGGCCAAGTCAACCGGGTCGATTGCCAGCGTCCGTGCGACAGCCGCCGCAGTGCCTCGCCCTATACCTGGATGACCGGCCCGCCAGGCGCCCGACGCCGGAGCCGTGATCCCGCTGGCTCGCCTGGCGATGCTGCCTGCATAATTCCGAGGCGGCATTTACCCGGCGTCGGAGCACCGCCGAATCCACAACAAAACTTTGCGGCAAATCGGCTAGTGCACATCAAACTTTTTGAGTAATCGGCCCCGACCGGCGAAAGATATTTCGTCGATTTCGAGCCGGAGACTGGGGACAATCCGCGATCCCCTTTCCCTATCATCCGCGACGCAGCCGAGCTTTGCCGGCACCGTGACGATCCTTACGCAAGTTGGATGCGTTCGGGAGCCAAGCAAAAAACAGGGTGCGAGGACAGCAAACCGGGCGGGTGATTTTGCCAGAGGCAGGTAATCGTAAGCAGAGCGATCGGCGGGCTGTTCTGGTGGCCGGGATGCACCGCAGCGGCACTTCCGCCCTGACGCGCACTCTGAGTCTGCGCGGTGCGACGCTCCCCCGGCGGATGCTTCCCCCCGCACCCGACAACGTGGCCGGCTTTTGGGAGCCGCGCGAGATCGTCGCCATCCACGACGAGCTGCTCGCATCGGCGGGTTCTTCGTGGGACGATGCCGGCGAGTTCCCGCCGGCCTGGTTCACTTCGAATTCGGCGAGCCTGTTCAAGGAGCGGCTGGTCGCCGCGCTGCGCTGGGATTTCGGCCAGGCCTCGCTGTTTGTCGTCAAGGACCCGCGGATCTGCCGGCTGGTGCCGCTTTGGCTGTCGGTTCTCGAAGAGTTCGGCGCCACGCCGCTGTTTGTGATCCCGGTTCGCCACCCGCTCGAAGTCGCCGCCTCTCTCGAGCAGCGCGACCGCTTTCCGCAAACAAAAGCGCTTGTGCTGTGGCTCAGGCATTTCCTGTCGGTGGAGCGCGACACGCGCGGTTTTTGCCGCTCGTTTGTCGCCTATGACCGATTGCTGAGCGATTGGTGCAATGTCGTCGATCGGATCGGTCGCGACCTCGCAATTCCCTGGCCGCGCAGGTCGGTTGCTTTCGATCTCGAAATCGATTTTTTCCTCTCCAAAAGACATCGGCACCATTGGTTTGGCGATGAAACCCCGTTAGCGCCGCGCAAGACGGCACAAATGCTGAAAACCGCCTTCGACTGGGCGATGGGAGCGGTCGACGGCTGTCCGTCGGCTCCCGCCGAGCTCGATGCCGTTTACGCTGGATTGCCGACCGCAAACCGCGCGGTCCCCCCGTTGGCGGCCGAATAAAAACACGCTCATACGAGCTTCAGGCGGGGCGCGGCGCGGGTGCGCAACCCGCTGCCGTGCATATCGAGCCGTGGTGTTTATAATCGGGTAATGCGACCGCCTCTTTGACGACGGGAGTGGGATGTCGGAGCTAACCCTGGGCTGGCGGGTCGAGGAGGTTTGCCTCAACGCCTGGCCGGCGCTGCGACAGGTGCTGCTCAACGGCTGGTTGCTGCGGTTTGGCGGCGGGCTCACGCGGCGGGCCAATTCGGCCAACCCGCTTGGGCCCGCGCGCACCGATCTCGATCGGCTGATCGCCGGCTGCGAGGCGGTCTACCGGCGTCAGCGCCAGCCGACAATATTTCGCCTGCCGTCACTGATCGGCCCGGTGATCGACGAGAGGTTGGCCGCGCGGGGCTATTCGAGCGAAGGCATGTCGCTCGTCCTCTACGGCGCGATCGACGCCATGCCGGCGGCGCGCGATCCGGCGGTAAGGCTTCTATCCCGCCCGACCGCAAAATGGCTTTCGGCGATGGCGGCGTTGCAACAGCACACAAAAGAGCAGGCGATGCTGTACCGCCGGATCGTCGGCGCGCTGGCGACCCCGGCCGCCTTCGCGGCGCTCTTGGAGGGAGACGCCATTGCGGCGCTCGCGTTCGGCGCGGTCCATGACGGCGTGCTCTGCTACCAATCGTTGGTGACCGACCCCAGCCGGCGGCGTCAAGGCCATGCCCGCCGCGTCATTGCGAGCCTCGCCGCCTGGGCCACCGAACAGGGCGCGACGGGCGCCTGTCTCGAGGTCGAAGCCGCCAATACCGCAGGGCTGGCGCTCTACGCCGCGCTCGGGTTCAAGGAGCTCCACCGCTACCACTACCGCCGTCAGCCGCCCGCGTCCGATCGGAACTGAAAGAACCGGTTTCGATCTAGTCAAAGGTTGCGGCGGCGCGTAAGTCAAAGATCATCTCCGCGCCGTCTCGGGATTGCCGATCAGGCCCTCAAAGGTCGAGGACGATGCCGCCGGCAGCACCCCCTGCCGCGACGAAGGCGGGGACCGAGCAGCACAGCAGCACCTGACCCTCGCCGCGCGGTGCCAGCGGCTCTTCGACATATTCGACAGCACCGCTGGTGAGCCGGGCGGCGCAGGTGCCGCAGATGCCGGAGCGGCAGCCAAATACCGGCGCCAACCCGACCGCCTCGGCGAGGTCGAGCAGGCTGCCGCGGTCGCGCGACCATTCCGCCGCGACCGCCGATTTCGCGAAACGAATTGGCACCGCGCCGGCAGGGGGCTCGCCCGTCCGCGCAGGCGCTTCGGTGTTGGCCGCGGGCTTCAGCGCCGTGCCGGAGCCAAAGGATTCGTAATGGATGCGCTCGCGGCGCACGCCGATGGCGCTGAGCCCATCATGGAGCGACTGCATGAAAGGCGGGGGTCCGCACAGATAGAAATCGTAGTCGTCGAACCCCAGCAATTGTTTCAATACGTCGATCGTGACGCGACCCTCGCCGTCATGCGTCGTGCCGAGCCGGTCGTCGCTGTCGGGCCGGCTATAGCGGATGTGCAATTTCATCGCCGGATGCTTCCGCGCGAGTTCGCGGATGTGCGCGCCAAAGGCGTGGGCGCGGCCGTTGCTGGCGCCGTGAATAAACCAAACTGGGCGGAATTTGCCGGTTCGCCGGCCCTCCTCGACGATGTGGTCGGCCATCGCGATCATCGGCGTGATGCCAACCCCGCCCGAGACGAACACGACCGGGCGCTCGCTTTCCGGCGCCAGCACGAATTTGCCGCGCGGGGTCATCGCCTCGATCCGCAGCCCCGGTTTGCCATGCTCGTGCAGAAAGCGGGAAACCAGCGAATTGTCGCCGCCGCGCCGGATCGACAGCCGGTAATGCTCCAGGTTCGGTGTCGTCGACAGCGTGAAGGTGCGCAAGACCGGCTGCGCCTCCCCCGGGATCGCAACTCGGATCGGCAGGAACTGCCCGGCTACCCACGGTTCGAGCGGTTTGCCGTCGGCGCGGCGCAGATAGAACGAACTGATGATCGCGCTCTCGGGTTCGATCTTGAATAATTCGAGCTCGGTATTGGCGTTGCGCTCGCTGAGCGGGACCGCCGACGCATCCGGCAGCAAAGGGATTATGCGCGACACCGCCGGTGCGGCAGCGGCGGAAGGCGTCAGCGCCGCCGGCTCGCCGGTCATGGCGCCGACGATAAGCTTCTGGAAATGAATGACGAGATGCTCGCTGTTGGTCAGAAACCGGCCGCGCTCGGGCAGCCCGCCCAACAGCCCGCGCTGCACGGAGTCGGTCAGCAAATCGTCTTCATCGCCGACCTCGTTGTTGAAGGCGATCAGCTCCCGCGCGAATTCCTCGGTGACGCCCGGCGCGAAATATTGTTCGGAAAAGCCCTTGGTCGCGTTCGGCCCATCCGGGGCCCAGACATCGACCGACAGGTTCGGAAACCCCGGATTGATGTTGATCGTCATGTTCGGCCACAGCAGGTGGTATTGCGACTGCGCCAACTCGCCGGCAACGTCGTAGATCTTGATCCGGCTCCGGCCTTCGAGCGCCGACGGCCGCACCTGGCCGATCTGGCTCAAAAACCAGCCATGCGCGGTCAGATTGTAATTCTCGTGGCGGACGTCGATCGCGGCACTGAAGCTCGGATGCGCGACCGCGCAGTGATAGCATTCGAGGTAGTTTTCGAGCATGGTTTTCCAGTTCGAATGCGACTGCCAATCCTCGCGGCTGTAGAGTTCGAGACTGTCAAGATCGACGCCGCTGCCGGCGATCATATCGAGCACCGGGCCGAAATAGGCTTGCACCGGCGCCGCCTCGCGGTCGAGGTTGACAAAGACGAACGGGCCCAATGCCTCGGCTCTGATCGGCAGCAACGGAAAATTCTCGAGCCCGAAGTTCGGTTCCGCGGCGGAGCGCGGCGCGGCCTTGAGGCGGCCTGCGAGGTCGTAGGTCCAGGCATGATAGCCGCACTGCATGACCCGGGCGTTGCCGCGCCCCTTCATGACCTCATGGCGGCGGTGCCGGCAGACATTGACGAATCCCGCGAGGCCCGTCTCGTTGCGAACGACCACGACCGGGACGCCGCCGGCATAGCCGGTGACGTAGTCGCCAAGGGTTTTAAGCGCGCTGAGCGGCCCGACATAGTTCCACGCCTTGCGGAAGATTTGGGCGATCTCGAGCTCGGTGATCGACGGGTCGGTATACCAATGGGCCGGCAGCGACTCGCCGCGATCAAGCGCCGCGCGTAGTGCTGCGGGATTGTCGAGGATCTGGCTCATCTTGCCTCGCTCCAGTCTGTTTCCCGAGATTCGCGGGACCTTGGCACAAAATCGACGGTAGCAGCGATCGGCTAGGGTTGGGCCGAAGACCGCGACGACGTTTGCGGCGGCCAATAATTGTGCCACAGCCATGGGGTGAAGACGATCAGCGCGACGCTAACGCACAATGGCGTGTGAAAGAAGCTGAGACTGGCCGACGCCGCCGAGGCGGACCCGCTGGCCGCTATCTGGCCCAGCGCACAGCGATGTTGTTGAGCGCGTAGACTGCGGCGTAGCAAGTCAACCCACGCCGGTCGACCACGCTGCCGAATTGCTAATGTCGTGGTTCCAAGACCTGCGGATAAACATGAATTGTCATTGCGAGGAGCCCGTAGGGCGACGCGGCAAACTCGAAGGCAAGACCGTGCCCGATTGACGAGATGGCTTCGCTGCGCTCGCAATGACAGAGTCTTTTGTCATCTTTAAGAAGTTCGCGTTCACACCAGGGGGAGAGGGCCAATTCTTCAGCTGCGGCCGCGCGCCCGGCTGCGGATCCATTCTGCCGTCCGGTGGACGCCGCCAAAGGTGAAGACGTGGAGACCGTCGAGCCGGGCGCCGCCCTCTTCGCCCGCGACCAGCGAACCGATCAGCGCGTCGGGGGTGGCTTCGGCGAGGATGCGGGCAAAGGCGGTTTGCCCGCGGCCGAGTGCGCGCAGCGACGCGCCGATGCCGCAGCGGACCGCGAATTTGGCGAGGGTCGCGATGCTGGCGGGGCCGGCGACGCCGACGCGGACCGGGCAGACAATTCCCTCCTCCCGCAATGACGCGATCCAGCGCACGATCGGCGCCGCCGCGAAACCGAACTGGGTGATAAGCGACGCGTCGAGACCGCGCTGCTGGGCGAGCGCCAGTTTGGCGCGCAATGCTGCGTCGAGGCTGCGGCGATCAATGCGAGGATGGCCTTCGGGATATCCCGCAAGCGCGACATGGCCGATGCCGTTGCTTTCGACGAGGCCGCTCGCCAGCAGGTCGGCAGCGTCGCGAAATGGCCCCGCCGGCGGCGCGGGGTCGCCGCCAATCAGCAGCAGGCGGCTGACCGCGGCGTCGCCGGCGGCGCGCTGCAGAAAGTCGCGCGCCTGGGTGTAGCTCGCGAGCCGGCGTGCTGCCACATGCGGCAGCGGGATGAACCCGGCATGGCGCAGCTTGATGCAGGCGGCGACGATGTCGTGATGGGTGACGCTGCCGGGATGGTTGACGAACACCGTCGTCCCCGGCGCCAGGAATTCGCCGAGCCGGTCTCGCACCGGGTCGTCGCGCGGTGCGATCTCGATCGAGGCGGCGCCGACCAGATCGGCGACGCGACCGTTGCCCTCGGGGTTCGCAGCCGCTGCATCGGGCCGGTCCATGGCAGCGCCAATCGTCATCCCGAATCGCGCTTGCGCGAAATCACGTAGGATTCGTCCCAGAACCACAGCCCGCCGTGTTTGCGCAGCACCTCCCGGGTCGCGTCGAGATAGGCGCCGCTGCTGATCGCCCCCGACAGGCGCTCGTCTTCGATCTGCGCCACATAGACGGCGGCATTCCACGCGGCGAACAGGGTCGAGGTGCCGATCGTCTCGCTGATCTCGCTCGGCAAGGTGTGCATGTCATAGCGGAACAGCGAGCGGGCATCGGCATAGGCGCCGAAGTTGAAATTGCGGGCGGCGCTGCCGAGTTCGCTTTTGGCGGCGCGCAGCAGCGCGTGGCGGTCGGTGGTAAACGGATCCTCGCCCGGCCAGATCTGCCGAACGATTTCGAGCCCCGGATCGCGCCCATGCGAATGGATCGCGATCAGCCGGCCGCCCGGCGCCAGGCTGCGGGCGAGCGGGGCAATGATGCGGCGCGCCTTGAACTCGAGCGGGGCGCGGGCGCGATAGGGCTGCGAGGCGATGACGAGATCGTACTCGGCGCGGGTCAAGCCGCGGCGCGGCCTGACCTGGTCGAGCAGGAATTTGTGGTCCTCGCGATAGATCGCCAGCACGACCGGCTTTTCGTAGACCGGATTGCCGGTCGTTGCGCTCGCCCGCGCCTGCCAATGTTCACCAAGGAAACTTTGCAGGTCGCCGATCTGCAATTCGAAATCATGCGCGGTGTCGCCGACTAGCGGCAATTCGTGCCACACGAGGCTGGTCGCCGCGGTGACCGAATGCGGCGTCAGCCACGGCGCCTCGGCATAATACATGTTGGTCATGACGAGCACCGTCGCCGGGTGCTCGAACAGCCGGTCCGGGATCTTTTCGAGCGTCAGCCGAACGTCTTCGAGGCTGATCTCCTTGGCGACGATGTAGAACGGCATCGTCGGAAAACGGTGGTGCATCGCCCGCATCGTGCGGGTCAAGACGGTGCCGTCGCCGGTGCCGGCATCGAACAGCCGCAAGGCCGGCGGCCGCGGGTGGATATTGCCCAACTCCATGCCCACTCGTTGGGCAATTGCCCACTTCTCGCCGCAGGTCGTGACAAACAGCAGATATTTCTGGCGATTGTCGTAAAAGCGAAAGTTGCGCGCCGCACCCTCGGCGGGCGGCGGGGCAATGACCGGAGTCACGACCGATCGGCCGTTGACTTCGGGCTGCGGCTTGCACGCGATAAAGGCATGCACCCGATCGGCCGTGTCGGTCGTAACCCGACCACCGAGGCGAAGCCGGCCGACGAGCTTGCCGTCGTTGACGGCGAGACGGCCAAAGGTCGATTCCGCCATCCCCGCGTGACGGCAGAATTCGGCGATGTCGCGCAACAGCGTCTCGCTCATCCGACAATCTCGCAGTTTCCCGCAACGCAAGTT
>DATMKU010000176.1:0-16240 GCA_035570935.1 Allostellaceae bacterium | reverse complement strand
CAGCGGCATCAAGGACATCGAGGCCGAAACGGTGAACGGCATCTCGGTACAGAAAATCTATTTCCAGCCCGATGTAAACATCGATCTGGCGATTTCGCAGATCGTCGCCGCTACAAACGCAATCCGGGCATTGATGCCTATCGGAATCGAGCCGCCGATCGTCGTGCAGTACAGCGCGTCGGCGGTGCCGGTCATGCAAATCAGCCTCAGCTCCGACAATCTGAGCCAAACCCAGCTGTACGATTACGGCATCTATCGACTGCGGCAGATGATTGCGCCGATCCACGGCATCACGTTGCCGACGCCCGCCGGCGGGAAATACCGGCAGATTATGGTCGATATCGACCAAACGAAGCTGCTCGCGCGCGGGCTGACGCCGCTGCAGGTGGTGAATGCGGTCAATGCCCAGAACCTGACCCTGCCCGGCGGCGATGAGAAGATCGGCAAGACCGATTACACCGTCCGCACCAATTCGATGCCGCCGACGATCGAGGCGCTGAACGAGATCCCGGTCGGGTACTCCAACGGCGCTACCGTGTTTCTCGGAGACATCGGCCACGTCCGCGACGGCAATCTGGTGCAGCAGAACATCGTCAATGCGGACGGCAAGCCCTCGGTGTTGCTCAGCATCATCAAAAACGGCGACGCCTCGACATTGACGGTCGTCAACGCGGTCAAGGACATGCTGAATGTCGCGCGGGCCGCCGCACCGCCGGGGATGGAGATCAAATCGCTGTTCGACCAGTCGGTATTCGTCGTCTCCTCGGTCGTGGCGGTGCTGCGCGAGGGAGCGATCGCGGCCGGGCTTACCGCATTGATGATCCTCCTCTTTCTCGGCTCATGGCGGCCGACGATCGTCGTCATGATCTCGATCCCGCTGGCGATGCTGACCTCGCTCGTCGTGCTCTATTTCCTCGGCGAGACGATCAATACGATGACCCTCGGCGGCTTGGCGCTCGCGGTCGGAATCCTGGTCGACGATTCGACGGTGACGATCGAGAACACCTATCGCCTGCTCGATGAAGAAAAGATGCCGCTGCCGCGGGCGACGCTCCATGGCGCCGCCGAAATCGCCATGCCGACACTGGTTTCGACCTTGGCGATCAGCTGCGTCTTCACCTCGGTGGTGTTCCTCCAGGGCCCGGCAAAATACCTGTTTACGCCGCTCGGCCTTGCCGTCGTCTTCGCGATGCTGGCCTCATACGGGTTGTCGCGGACCTTGACGCCGATCACCATCGGCCAGCTGTTGAAAGGCAAACACGGCGACGGCGGCGTCGTCAGCAGCGGCAATGGTTTCTTCACCCGCTTCCATGCCGGGTTCGAACGCGGCTTTGAGCATTTGCGCGAAGGCTATGTCGGCCTGCTGACATTGCTGCTGACCCGGCGGATGATCGTTCCGGTCCTCGCCGTTCTGGTGCTGACGCTCGGCGCCACAATGTTCGTCTACGTCGGCCGCGACTTTTACCCGGCGATCGACGGCGGCATGATCCAGCTCCATGTCCGCGCGCCACCGGGCACCCGCATCGAAGTGACCGACCAGATCTTTCAGGCGATCGAAGACAAGATCCGGCAGGTCATCCCAAAGAAAGACCTCGATCTGATCGTCGACAATATCGGCGTGCCGGCGCGCTCCTATAACTGGGCGTTCGCCGATGGCACCACGATCGCGGTCAATGACGGCGTGATCATGGTCTCGCTCAACGCCGGCCATGCGCCGACCGCCGACTATGTGCACAAGCTGCGGCAGGTGTTGCCGGCCGCCTTCCCGGCCGATCTGTTCTATTTCCAGCCGGCCGACATGGCGACCCAGATCCTGAATTTCGGGCTTACCGCGCCGATCGACGTGCGCACCGTCGGTTACGACCGCGTCAGGAATTTGCGGATCGCCAAGGATCTGCGCCGCCGCATCGCCAAGATTCCGGGCGTCGTCGACGCCCATCTGCAGCAGGAGGTCGATGCGCCGGATTTTTATGTCCGGATCGACCGCGCTAGGGCTTTGCAATTCGGCATCACCGCAAGCGACATTGGCAGCAATCTCGGCACGAGCTTGAGCTCCTCCGAACAGGTGTCGCCCAATTTCTGGACCGACCCGACAAATGGCATTCCCTACTACATCGCGGTACAGACGCCGGAATACCAGGTGAGCTCGCTCGACGACCTCGGCAATACGCCGGTTAGCACCGGAACAGCACCGCCGACAACCGAGCCGGTTCCGGGCGAGCTCCAAAACGTCGCGACCTTCACCCGTGACTCGGTGCCCGGCAGCGCCAACGAGGCCAATATCCAGCCGGTCTACGAAGTTTATGCCAGCACCCAGGGCCGCGACCTCGGCAGCATCGCCGGTGATATCGACAAGGTCGCCGCGCAATTCAAAAAACAGCTCGCACCCGGCAACACGATCCAGGTGACCGGCCAGATCCAGAGCATGAACGACGCCTTCCGCGACATGGGCATTGGTCTGATGTTCGCCGCCGTCTTTGTCTATCTGCTGATGGTTGTCAACTACCAGAATTTCGGCGATCCGTTCGTCGTCATCCTGGCCTTGCCGGCGACTTTCTGCGGCATCGTGACGATGCTTTACATCACCGACACGACGTTGAGCGTGCCGTCCTTGATGGGCGCGATCATGGCGGTCGGCGTGGCCTCGGCGAATTCGATCCTGCTCGTCACCTTCGCCCGCGAGCAGCAACTGGCCGGCATGAGGGCGTTCGACGCCGCGGTCTCGGCGGGGCACACCCGTATCCGGCCGGTGCTGATGACCGCGACGGCGATGATCGTCGGGATGATCCCGATGGCGATTGGCGGCCCCGGCGAAGAGCAGAATGCGGCGCTGGCGCGCGCCGTCATCGGTGGGCTGCTGTTCGCGACGCCAACAACATTACTCGTCGTACCTTACCTGTTTGCAATGCTGCGCCGGAGAAACGACGGCAAGACAGCGCACGGTGTGTTTGAGGAGGTTCCCGAATGAATGGCCTGGAGACTCTGCCGGTCCTAAAAGGACCGCCGCCGCGGCCGCTGCTGCCCCCGCCCGATCCCAACGCCCCCGCCCCGCAGCCGCCAACCGCACCCGGCGCACAGGGCGGATCGAGACGCTGGGCGATCGGTCTGGGGATTGTTCTACTCGTTTCCGGCGAACTTGCACTTGGCGTCTGGCATCATTACCAGCAGCACAATCGGGTCGCCGCCTTTGCCGACCAGCAGGCCGACTTTGTGCCGGGGGTGCGCGTCGAACAGGTAACGCAACGTCTCGGCCGGGTGCATGTGACACTACCCGGGACGACCCTCGCCTTCGAGCAGGCGAACATCTATGGGCGCGCCAGCGGCTATGTGGCAAGACGCTTTGTCGACATTGGCGACCACGTTAAAGCGGGGCAGCTGCTCGCCGATATTACCGCACCCGAGGTCGAGGACCAGATTGCCCAATATCGGAACGGGCTGCAGCAAGCGCAGGCGACGCAACGCCAAACCGAGGCCCAGCGCGCCTTGGCGCGGGTCACCTCGATTCGTTCTACTGTTCTTGCCAAGCAGGGCTGGGACACGCAGGAACAGGGGGACACTGACCGGTATAACCTTCAGTCCGAGCAGCACGCGACGCGGGCGGCTCAGTTCAGCGCCGCGTCGATGCAGGCGCAGCTGCAATATTTCGACCAGCAGAAAGCGTATCAGCAGGTTGTGGCCCCCTTCGACGGGGTGATTACCCAGCGCGACATCGATGTCGGCAGCCTGATCACCGCCGACGCGACCAGCGGCACGCCAATGTTCTCGATGGTCCAGAGCGATGTGATCCGGGTTTGGGTCTATGTGCCGCAGGACGACGCGTTCGGGGTTCGCCCGGGCGTCGATGCCGTCATTCGCGTACCTGCGATGCCCAATCTCACCTTTCGCGGGAAGGTGACGCGGATCGCCGATGCGTTGCAGCCGGGAACCCGGACCCTCTTGACCGAGGTCGATGTGCCCAACCCGAACGGCGCCTTGACCCCAGGAATCTATTGCACCGTCGAACTGAAAATCCCTCGAAAGTCGCCGGCGCTGATCATCCCGGCCTCGGCGATCATCTTCAATCAAAGCGGCATGCAGGTCGCCGTCGTCGACAACGGCCTCGCGCGCCTCCGCAAAATCGCGATCACCACCGATTACGGCACCGAGGTCGAGGTCGATAAGGGGGTCAAGGACGGCGATCAGGTGATCCTGCAGCCCCCCGTCAACCTCGTCGATGGCGAGAAGGTCCGGATCATCCAGGAGTCGCCGCGCGCCACCCCTTGACCATGCCGGACCGTGCGAACGCGATGCGCACTCCTACGGGAGCGCCACGCGAACCCGCGCACCGCCTCGCAAATCGTCGATCAGCGCCTTGGCGGCCTTGACATCGGCGGTGCCAAAACCCTCGGTGAAGCGATCGTAGATCGGCGCCAAGAGAGCAATCGCCTCGTCGATCCGAACCTGGCCGCGCCACAGCCGAGCGAGGCTGGTGGCGGCGCGCAATTCCCAGGAGAGGGCGCCTTGCCGGCGCGCCCAGTCGAGTGCCTGCCGGAAGTGATCCTCGGCCGCGGCGGCGGCGTTTGGTACACCCTCCAATAGGCGAAGTTCGCCTTTGACCCGCAGTAACTCGGACATATTCCAGCGCCCTTCGCCGTGCTCCGATCGTGCGAGCGCTTCTCCGATGGTCACCAGCCCCTGACCCACCTGTCCGGCACCGCCCAAGGCTTTCGCGAGCACGCCGAGAAATCCCGTGTAACGCAAGACGTAGCCGGTCCGCTGAAGCTCGTCCAGAGCGGCTCGGAGAAGGGGCAATCCGGTGACGATTTCTCCGCGCCTGATCAGGAGCACCCCCTTCCAACAGCGGCCCCAGATCTGCCAAACCGCCAGCGCATGCCGTTGCGAATGCTCGATCAGCATCGCCACCCAGTGTTCGGCTGCCGCCAGATCACCGACGAAGTGCGCTACCGGGCACGCCGCCTGGGCTAGCGCGTTGCACAGCGACAGCGCATGATCACTCGCTCGCGCACCTTCAACGCTCATTTGCGCGGTGCGAACGGCTTGCTCCGGGAAACCCTGAAGCCACAGGATATGCGCAAGAATGCAACGCGCCGCCGACGGCTGGTCAAATTGAAAGCGGTATAATCGTACGCGATCGATGAACGGTGTCGTGCGCGCGAGCATGCGCTCGATGTGATGGCGCGCGTTGACCTGGTCGCCTAGATAATGCAGCGAGGTTCCCATCATGCGGTCGCCAACGCGCAAATTTGCCGGGTCCATCGGGTCTGCGGCGACGGTGCTGAACCTTTGGGCAAGCCCCAGCTCGGTCCGGTGCTCGCCACTTATCGATCGATAAAACGACAGGCCCCAAAGCGCCGATAGCTGAACCGTCGTATCACCAAGGGACTCGGCGAGTTCCAGAGCGCGCGTCAACGCGGCGCCAGTCTCGGGCATTGGGCCTTTAGTATACATCAGCGATGCGCCCAATGCCGCATAGAGCTGCATTTCGCGGCGTTGCGCTGGGCTCGAACCGGGGCCGATGCTGGCAAGCGCTTGTTCGACGCGCTTGCGACATTCCTCCATCAGCGACAACTGAACCCATAGAGGCACCGAGGCGATCGTGAGGGCGACGCCGATCGACGCATCGCCATTGGGCGAGAAAGCCCAGTCCAGCGCCGCGCGGACATTGTCGATCCGCGGGCTGTAGTCTGCCAGCCATTCGTCGGTCGGCCGCGTCTCCGCCTCCGCCTCGGCGCCTTCGAAGAGGTCCAAATAGCGTCTGGCATGGCGGCGCGCCGTGGTGTCGAACTCGCTAGCTTGAACGAGCTTGTCGAGTGCATAGGCGCGGGTCGTTTCGAGCAGCCGATAGCGTGCCCTCGCGCCGCCAGCGTCCACCGCGACGAGCGATTTCTCGACCAAGTTCGCAACGCAATCGACGACCTCAGGCGCCGCAATCTCGTCATCCGCCGCCACCGCTCTCGCGGCCTGTAGTGTGAAGCCGCCAGCGAAGATTGCCAGGCGCCGCAACACCACACGCTCGGGTTCGGTCAGCAGCTCGTAGCTCCAGTCGAGCGTCGCCCGCAGTGTCTGATGACGCGGCATTGCGGTGCGATGGCCGCCCGCGAGGAGCCGGAAACGGTTGCCGAGCCGGGCCGCAACCCCCTCGATCCCGAGGGCGGCGGCGCGCGCGGCGGCAAGCTCGATTGCCAGCGGGATGCCATCAAGGCGACGACAAACTCCAGCGATCGCGGCCATGACTGGTGGGTCAGGCGAAAAATGTGGCGCGGCCGCGCGTGCTCGCTCGACGAACAGTCGAACAGCGCCGTAGCGAAGCGGGTCCTCGCCATTTGCGCCATCTTCTGCTGGTACAGCGAGCGGAGGTACCGGGTAAACCCATTCCCCTTCTGCGCGGAGCGGCTCGCGGCTAGTGGCGATCACTCGCGCTGCCGGATTTGTGCGCAACAACGACTCAGCCATCCGCGCCGCTACGTCGACCACGTGCTCGCAATTGTCGAGCACGAGCATGAGCTGCTTTGAGCGGAGCGCGGTCGCGACAGACAGCGGGGATGCCATGCCCGAAGCGAGCTCGACCCCGAGCGCGGTAGCGACGGCGACCGGGACGAGCTCGGGATCGGCGAGCGGCGCCAGCTCGATGGCCCAGACCCCGTCGGCAAATTGGGGCAGCAACGGGCGTGCGACCGCGAGGCTGAGGCGCGTCTTGCCGATGCCGCCGGCACCGGTCAAGGTGACAAGCCGGTGCGCGGCGGCAAGGCCGAGGATTTCGTCAAGATCGTCGTCGCGGCCGATCAGCTCGGAAACCGGCTCCGGCAGGTTGGTCGGCGGCAGTATCGCTGCGGGGTCCGCTGCGGCGTCGCTGGGCTCGTCCGGGCTCGCCGGCACAACGCGGATTTCGCCGATGAATTGGTAGCCGCGTCCGGCGACCGTGCGGATCAGCTCGCGCTCCGCCCCAAAGGCGGCGCGCAACACCGAGATCTGGGCTTGCAGGCTGTTGTCCTCGACGATCCGGTCGGGCCAGACGCTCTGCATCAGCGCGTCCTTGGCGACGACGGCTCCGCGCGCCTCGATCAGCGCCATCAGCACGTCAAAGGCTCGCCCGCCGAGCCTGATCGGCCGGCCGTCGGCGAGCAGCTCGCGGCGCTGCGGCAACACCCGGAAACGCCCGAACGCGACGCTCGCCGGTGGTTCGGAGGCGGGATTCATCGACCGTCATTATACGGCCGCTTCAGCAAATTTCAGGGTTTTTCAGGGCAGGCCGGTAAGACCTTTTGAGGGGTGTGCGGGTCAAGAGATGCAAATTCGCAAGCCGGCCGGCTTTGCGAGCGCATCGAGAAGGGCTTTTGCCGCTTTGAGGTCGGCGGTGTCGAACCCTTCGGTAAACCGGTCGTAGACCGGCTGGAGGAGTGCCGTCGCATCGGCGAAACGGCCCTTATCGCCCAGAAGCCGGGCAAGGCTCCTGGCGGCGCGCAGTTCCCAGGAGAGAGCGCCTTGCCGGCGCGCCCAGTCGAGCGCCTGCCGGAAGTAACCCTCGGCCGCCGCCGCGGCCGCAGGGCCGCCCTGCAACAGAAAAAGCTCGCCTTTGCCACGCAAGAGCTCGGTCACATACCAGCGCTCGTCGCGGGCTTCACAGCGCGCGATCGCCTCGTCGACCGTTTGGAGACCCAAGGCGACTTCACCGGCGCTGCCGAGACAGGCCGCGAGCTCGCCGAGCAGCAACAGGAAGCGCGGCAGAAATCTCGCCTGACCGGCCTCTTCGAGCCCGCCGCGCAGCGCTCCCAGCCCAGCGTCGATAGCGCCGCGCTTGGCAATCACCAGACCATTAAAGCAGCGAGCCCAGACGTGCCACAAACGTATCGGGTGGCGCTCGGTATGGTCGAGCAGCATCTCGCCGTAACGCGCGGCGGCGTCGAGATCGCCGGCCCAGAAGGCGATCGGGCATGCCCCTTGACCGAGGACGCTGCAAAACGACAAGGCTTGCCCGACGGCGTTGCCTTCCTCGAGATTGCGCTCGACCACGCGCAGCGCCTGCTCGGCAAATCCTTGCAGCCACAAGATGCGAGCCTGAAAATAGTGCGTCGACACCCGCATCTCGAACCGCACGCGGACGATCTGAGGTTGTTGCGCCAAGTCGGCAAGCTGGGTGAGCGCGCGGTCGATATGATGGCGCGCCGCTCGCTGGTCGCCGAAATAGTGCTGCGCCGTGGCGAGCAGACGATCGGCCATCATCAAATCCACCGCATCGCCGGTCTGCGGCGCCAAAGCGGCAAAGCGCCCGGCGAATTCGAGCGCGGTGCGAAGATCGCCATTGTTGAATTGATCGATGCACAAGCTCCAGAGGGCGCGCAGCCGGTAGCCGGTGTCGTCAAGCCGTTCCGCGAGATCGAGCGTGGTCGCCCAGGCGGGGCCGGATTCTCGGGCGCGGCCGACGCCGTACATCAGCGACCAGCCGAGCGCCGCCGACAGCTGCATGCGCGGCCGCGCGGTCGCCGCCTCGTCACCTTCGAGGGCGGCGAGCGCCCGCGCGACCCGCTCATGGCACTCGCCCAGCAGCGACAGCTGGACCCATAGCGGCACAACAACGATGGTCAACGCCACGCCGATCTGCAGATCACCGGCCGGCGAAAATGCCCAATCGAGGGCGGCACGCACATTATCGAGATGCCGGCCGTACATCGCCAGCCAGTCGGACTGCGGCTGCGACTCACTCTCGGTTTCGGCGTGCGCGAAAGCTGCGCGATAATATTCGGCGTGACGGCGGGCGATGTCATCGAGCTCGCCCAAGCTTGCCAGCTTCTCCAAAGCGTAAAGGCGCGTCGTGTCGAGCAGGCGGTAGCGCGCGACGGTGCCGTCGATCTCCACCGCGACCAGCGATTTCGCAACCAGGCCGGAAACGCCGTCGATGACGTCAGACGGCGCGATCTCGGCGCTCGCGGTGACCGCACCGGCCGCCTCCAGGCTGAAGAAGCCGGCGAAGATCGCCAAGCGGCGCAAGACTAGGCGTTCGGGGTCGGGCAGCAGCTCGTAGCTCCAGTCCAACGTCGCCCGCAAGGTCTGGTGCCGCGGTAACGCCGTCCGCCGGCCGCCGGACAGCAGCCGGAAGCGATCGTCGAGGCGGATGCTAAGCTCCTCGATGCCGAGTGCCGCGGCGCGCGCCGCCGCCAGCTCGATCGCCAGCGGCATGCCGTCGAGCCGCCGGCAGATCGCCGCGATTATCGCCAGGTGCCGGTCCAGCGCGAAGTGCGGCTCCGCCGCCCGCGCCCTCTCCAGGAATAGCCGAACCGCGCCGTATTGCCAGGGGTTGTCGCCCTCCGCGGCGGGCACGGCGAGCGGGGGCACCGAGTAGATCTGCTCCCCCTCCGCGCGGAGCGGCTCGCGGCTGGTGGCGATGATGCGCACCGCCGAGCCGGCCCGCAGCACAGCCTCGGCCAGCGCCGCGGCCGCGGCGATCACATGCTCGCAGGTGTGAAGCACCAGAAACAGCGGGCGCCCGGCGAGCGCCTCGGCCACGCGCCGCGCCGAAACCTCGCCGCCGCCAAGCTCGAGCCCGACCGCCGCGGCAACCGTAACGGGAGCCAGACCGGGGTCGGAGAGCGGCGAGAACTCGGCCAGCCACACGCCATCGGCAAACTCCGGCAGCAGCCGACGCGCGACCGCGAGAGCGAGCCGCGTCTTGCCGATGCCGCCGAGGCCGGTCAGGGTGACCAGCCGATGCGCGCCAACGAGGTCAGAGACCTCCTCGACCTCGGTGTCTCGCCCGATCACCTCGGAAACGGGCTCTGGCAAGTTGGTCGGCGGAAGGGTCGAATTGGACTCGGCCCCGGCCAACCCCGCGCCGGCGCGCCCGTCCGCGCTCGCCGATAGTACGCGGATCTCGCCGGTGAACTGATAGCCGCGTCCGGAGACCGTGCGGATCAGGCCGCGATCAGCTCCGAAGGCGGCGCGCAATGCCGAGATATGTGCTTGCAGGTTGTTTTCCTCGACGACCCGGTCGGGCCAGACGCGACGCATCAGCGCGTCCTTGCCGACGACAGCCCCGCGGGCTTCGACCAGCGCCATCAGCACGTCGAAGGCACGCCCGCCGATCTCGATCGAGCGGCCGTCGGCAAAGAGCTCGCGGCGGTGAGGCGCGAACCTGAACCGACCGAACTCGACGATTGCCGAACCCTCGGACCACGACACCATCCCCGCGATTATAGGCGCGTTTCAGATGCCTTCAGAATTTTTCAGCGAGGCCGCTCAATCACTGAGCAGCAGCCCGGAACGACCCGGATTTTTCAGACTAATTCATCAATCGGCCAAAGACTTAGGCGCTATTGCCGCTTACATTCTCGACAACCTCAGCCGGGAAAGCCGGAGTCCCAGTGCGGAATCAAAATTTCTGACGGAGGGTTATCATGTCGCAACGCAGCCTTGGCTGTCTTAAGGCGCCGGAACCTTACGGTCATAGTACAGAAGAGCTCGCTTTCGGTGGTTTTCGCCTATTGCCGACCCAGCGGCTTCTGGTAAACGGGGACGAGCCCATCCGTCTCGGTGGCCGTGCGCTCGATCTGCTGATCGCGCTGTCGCGGCGTCCCGGCCAGTTGATCAGCAAACAGGAGCTGACGGCGACGGTTTGGCCCGACACTTTTGTCGATGAAAGCAATCTCAAGGTACATATCTCGGCGCTGCGCCGGGCGCTAGGCGACGGTAAAACCGGTCGCCGGTACATCTCCACGGTGGCGGGGCGCGGCTATTGCTTCGTGGCGCCGGTGGAGGTTTTGGCGGATGCGGCGACCGAGCTAATGGAGGCTGTGGAGCCGCCACGGCGCCACAACCTCCCGGCACTGCTGACGCCGCTAATCGGGCGCGATGTCAGCCTTGAGAAAATTGAGGCGCAATTGCGATGCCGACGTTTGCTGACGCTCGTCGGGCCGGGCGGTGTTGGGAAGACCAGCGTGGCCCTCGCGGCAGCCGCAAATCTGGCCGAAGCCTACGTAAACGGTGTCTGGTTTGTCGATCTGACCGCTGTCAGCGATCCGTTGCTTGTGCCCAAAGCCATCGCCTTGGCGGTCGGGTTGGATATCGCCGACGACCCCGTGAACTCCGACCTGCCGTCGTTTCTCGGCGACAAGCAACTGCTACTCGTACTCGATAATTGCGAACACGTCATCGACGTGGTCGCTGCACTCGCCTTTCGCCTGCTCAGAGCAGCGCCCGACGTCCATATCTTGGCGACGAGCCGTGAGCCATTGCGCGTTTCGGGCGAATACGTTTACCGGCTGCCGCCTCTGGAGCAACCCTTGTTTTCGACTTGCCTCGATGCGCGGGAGGCGCTCGCCTTCCCGGCTGTTCGGCTGTTCGCCGAGCGCGCGGCCGGTGCCACCGGCGAGTTTGAGTTGCAAGACCGCGATGTGCCGGTCGTCGTCGACTTATGCCGAAAGCTCGACGGTCTTCCGCTCGCGATCGAACTTGCCGCGGCCGAAATCTCCACCTTGGGCATCGGCGGCGTGGCCGCGCGCCTACGGGAACCATTGCGGCCGCCAATACGCCAACGCCATGTCGAGAACCAGCGACATTGCTCGCTACGCGCCTCGCTCGACTGGAGCTACGGTTTGCTCACCGACGGCGAGCAAACGGCATTGCGTCGGCTCGCGGTTTTTGCTGGCAACTTCACGCTTCAAGCCGCCAGGCTGTTGGCTGCCGACGTGACTTCCGGCGAAGATGAGATGATCGACGACGTGGCGGCGCTGATCGCGAAATCGCTGCTGACGGTCCAAATTGACGGATCTGAACCTCGATTTCGTATGCCGAACACGACGCGCGCCTACGCCCTCGAGAAGCTGTTGGCGAGCGAAGAGGCCGATGCGCTTTCACCCCATCAGGCAAAATACCCCCGGGCTGTGCTGCAGGCGGCCTAATAACCATTCTGACCTTCTGTCCCAGGCCAGTAATCGCAGGCCGGTGACCGGAGCTTGCGTGTCCCGGTAGTGATCGACGCGAGGATTTACCGAATTTCACTCGCTTTAACTCGACTTCGATAATCGCCCATCGCAACTCTATGGGACCTCAGGGTTGGCATTGCCCCTGCCCCGCCAGGGACGCTCCTTGCGATGCTCAATCAGGATGACACAATGTACCGCATATCTCACACGCTTTCCGAAAACATCCGCGTCAAAGCGGTTGAGCTGTTGAACCGGCACCTCGCTGCGGCGATCGATTTGCATGCTCAGGTCAAGCAGGCGCACTGGAATGTGAGCGGCCCCGCTTTCATTGCCATCCACGAGCTTTTCGACAAGGTGGCGGATATCGTCGAGGGCTATTCGGATACTATCGCCGAACGGGCGGCGGCGCTCGGCGGCACCGCCGAGGGGACGATTCAGGTCGCGGTCGATCGCTCGTTCCTCGAACAATACAAGCTCGGCGTCGCCGCGGAGAAGGCGCATGTCACGGCGGTGACTGCCGCACTCGCCGCTTTCGGCGACTTCGCCCGCAAGGCGATCGACGAATCCGCCACGCTCGGCGATCAGGACACCTCCGATGTCTTTACCGAAGTGTCGCGCGGCATCGACAAGCAAATGTGGCTCATCGAGTCGCACCTCCACGGGTGAGTTTCCTGCGGGTCGACGGCGTTTGGCCACGTCTTGGTTGCTGCCAGATGATCGCGCTCGACACTGTTGCCAAGCAGATCCGGCAATGGTTACCACGCCCGGTTTCCTTCCTCCTGAACCGGGTTCGCCTGCGGCCGGTCCTTCTCCCCGGGACCGGCCGCCCTGTTACAGCTTCCGGCATGCCGAGGTTTGCCGCAGCGGTAATCAACCCCGCAGCAGGCGCTTTTCAAAGGCGGGCAAACGATCCGTCGCCATCGCCTTTCGCCGCCGCCCAGTGCCGAACAGCGCGCGGCGGTCTAGATTGGGTCCACGAAACGCCGGAGGAAGACCGGCTATCGCCGGCCGCGGCAATGTTTTGCATGATTTTGTTCTCGTCGATCGGGTGGGCCCTGATCCTGACGTTGGTTTTTTGGCTGGTTTGAACGCGCATCCGAATAAGATGGTGCTTGCAGGACACCACCACCGACAACTTGCTCTTCGTTTTCTGCATCGCGTTGTCCGATCGACGCCGGCGAGGTTCGAGGGATGGCTCACCACAATTCTGACGCGATGACTGCCTCACGCGCTACACCCGACGTACCCCTCACAAACCGGCGCCGCACGCCACTGCTCGCCGGCGTTGCGGCGAT
Source organism: Allostellaceae bacterium (assembly GCA_035570935.1). GTDB lineage: Bacteria > Pseudomonadota > Alphaproteobacteria > ATCC43930 > CGMCC-115725 > AP-15. The sequence continues at coordinate 3,030 of DATMKU010000176.1, read as the reverse complement.
CGTGCTTGCCCTAGGGGGCCTCCTCGGGTGGCAGCATTTCGCTCGCCTTCCCGCCTTAACGTCCGAGCCCCCTCCGCCAGTTCCGGTCATTGCTGCGACCGTCAAACAAAGCAATTTCCCGATCGTGCTGACCGGGATCGGCAACGTGGCGGCGCTCAATACGGCAACAATCCGCAGCATGATCACGGAGCAAATCGTTAACATCGACTTCAAGGATGGCCAGTCTGTCAAGACAGGCGAGCTCTTGGCGCAACTCGACCCGAGCACGTACCAGGCCCAGTTCGACCAGGCGGAGGCCAATCTCGCCCGCGACCAGGCCCATCTCGAAAATGGGCAAATCAATCTCGGCCGGTACGTGCCATTGGCAAAGCAGGGGTTTGCGCCACTACAGCAAGTGGCCACCCAGCAAGCGATGATCGCCCAGGAGAACGCGACGATCCAAGCCGACCAGGCCGCGATCGCATATGCCAAGACCGAGCTCAGCTATACGAAGCTGGTCGCGCCATTCGACGGGGTTGCCGGAATTCGCCTGCTCGATGTCGGCAACATCATCCATGCCACCACCTCGCGCGGTTTCCCAGGCGAGCCGGATGCTTTGGTCGTTATCAACCAGGTCCAGCCAATCAGCGTGATGTTTACCTTGGCTGTGGCCGACATTCCCGAGGTCCAAGACGCTCTCGCGAAGGGCTTGGTCAAGGTCATCGCATTAAGCGCGGATGGCAAGACCGAGCTCGATACCGGCACGCTCGCCGCAATCGACAACCAGGCTAATACCACCTCCGACACGATAAACCTCAAGGCGATACTCCCCAATCTGCATCGCCGGCTGTGGCCCGGCATGTTCGTCAATGTCCGGGTCGTGACCGGGGTCCAGGCCAATGGCTTGACGGTGCCGCTCGATGCCGTGCAGCAGGGCCCGCAAGGCCAATTCGTCTTTGTCGTAGACCCGGATCGCAAAGTGTCGACGCAGCCCGTCTCGGTGCGCGAGACGCTTAACGGCGAGGCCCTGATCGACAAAGGATTGCGCGCCGGAGAGACCGTCGTCGTGCGCGGCCAGTACCGGCTGACGCCCGGCGCGGTGGTGTCGCTCGCTAACCCGAACGACCCGGCTGCGGTGCCGAACCCTACGACGGCGAGCGCGGGCCTGCTGCCATGAACATCTCGGCGACGTTCATCCGTAAGCCAATCGCCACGGCGATGCTGATGGCGGCGATCCTGCTCTTAGGGCTGATCAGCTACGAGCTGTTGCCGGTGGCGGCATTGCCGAACATCGACTCGCCGACGATCCTGGTCACTGCGGATTTGCCGGGCGCCGATGCGCAGACCGTTGCCAGCACCGTCACGACGCCGCTCGAGCGGCAGTTCGGCCAGATCCCCGGCCTGACCCAGATGACCTCGAGCAGCGGCACCGAGTATGCCGAGATTACATTGCAATTCGATCGCAGCCGCACCGTCGATTCGGTGGCGCAGGACGTGCAGGCGGCGATCAACGCCACGGCAGGCTTCCTGCCACCGACGATGCCAGGCCCGCCGATCTATCGCAAGACCAACCCGGCAGATACGCCAGTGCTAATGCTGGCGCTGACCTCGCAGACCCTGCCGCTGACCGCGGTCAGCGACTACGCGAACAGCATCCTGGCCCAGAAGATTTCGCAAATCCCGGGTGTCGGACTCGTCGGCATCGGCGGCGAGCAGAACCCAGCGATCCGGGTGCAGGTCAACCCGGCACAGCTCGCCGGGGTAGGTCTCGACCTGGAGGCGGTGCGAACGGCGCTGTCCACCGCGACCGTCGACCAGCCGAAAGGGACATTGTATGGTGCGGGTCAGGCCTTCGCGCTGCAGACCAATGACCAGTTGATGACGGCGCGGGGGTTCAACAACTATATCCTCGCCAATCGCCCCGGTACCTTCGGCGCCAGCGGACCGGTGCGGGTCCGTAATGTCGGCCGGGCCATTGTCGCACCACAGGACGTGACATTGGCGGGCTGGATGAACACCGAGCCCGCTATCATATTATCGGTGCAGCGTCAGTCGGGCGCCAATGTCATCGCGACGGTCGACGCCATCAAGAAGGCGTTGCCGCAGCTCGAAGCTTCGCTGCCGCCGTCGCTCAGGATCCATATCGTATCGGACCGCACCCAGACGATCCGGGCCAGCGTCACCGATGTTCAACATACCTTATTGCTGACGATAGTGCTGGTCGTCGGCGTCATTCTGCTTTTTCTGCGGAAGCTTTGGGGGACTGTGACCCCCGCGATCTCGGTGCCGATGTCGCTGATCGGCACTTTCGCGGTCATGTATGTGCTCGGTTACAGTCTCGACAATCTGTCCTTGATGGCGCTGACGATTGCTGTCGGCTTTGTCGTCGACGATGCGATCGTCATGATCGAGAACATCGTGCGCCACATCGAGGAGGGCAAGACCCCGATGCAGGCTGCCCTGCAAGGGGCGGACGAAATAGGTTTTACGATCATGTCGATCTCGATCTCGCTAACCGCGGTGTTTATCCCGCTGTTCCTGATGAGCGGCATTGTCGGTCTGCTGTTTCGCGAGTTCGCCGTCACCGTCGTCGTAGCGATCCTCATCTCGGTTGTCGTCTCCTTGACCTTGACGCCGATGATGTGCGCCCGCGTGCTGACGGCGGAGGGCGGTGCACGTCCTGGTGCCGTCTCGCGCGCGCTAGAGGGTTTCTTCGACGGGCTGGCCGCCGCGTACGATCGGGGGCTGGTGGCAGCACTGCGCCATCGCTTCATGACCTTGATGGTGATGATTTCGACCGTCGCCTTGACCGGTCTTCTGTTCATCGAGATCCCCAAAGGCTTTTTCCCGCAGGAAGACACCGGTCTGATCCAAGGCATAGCCGAGGGCGCGCAAAACATCTCGCCGCAGGCGATGAAGGACCGCATGCGGGCGGTTCTCGCCGTGGTGATGAAGGACCCCGCAGTCGCCGCGGCGAACGCCTATATCGGACCGGGCGGACCGACCGTGACCGAGAATGACGGCCGCGTGTTCATCACCTTGAAGCCGTTC
>DATMKU010000175.1:0-24996 GCA_035570935.1 Allostellaceae bacterium | reverse complement strand
ATCGCGACCCCTCTCATGCGCGCTGCCGCTCTCCCGCCCGGCGCAAGACCAACCGACGCAATACCGCGCCGGCGCGCGCGGTGTCGTCCGGGATCGGGTAGGTCCACGATTCGATGTGCCCGGCGAACCGCCGAGCTATCCCGGCCTGCTGCATCAGCTGGTGGAAACGCGCGAATTTGGCGTTGCCGCCATCGAGGTCGAGGATATGTACGGGTTTGCCGGTCGCCGCCGCCTCGCTGATCATCGACACCGAATCGGCGGTCGCCAGAAACGCGTCGGCAAGTCCGAGATAGGCGAAATAGGGGTTCTCGCCGGTGCCGTCCCAGATCGCCGCCGGCAACCCCACGAGCTGCTCCCGCACCAGTTTCACCCCCGCGGCCCCGGTCCGCCGCGACGGCGTGACCAATGCCGAACCCCCTGATTGGCGCAGCACCGCCGCGATGGCGCCGGCGATCTCGCCGAGCCGATGCATCGTCAGGCGATAGGCCTTATTGCTGCCGCCGAGCAACACCGCGAGCAACGGCCGCGGCAATGCGGCAAGCGCCGGGAAGCGCTCGCGTTCGGCGGCGAGCCGTGCTGGGGTCACACGATGCATGGCGCCGCGGCTGACAATCGCCTGCGGCCCGCGCCACCGGTCGTGCTCGGGGACAACGAGCAGGTCGAATTCGGCGCGCCGCAGATGCGGATCCTGGACATGCGCCAGAAAAGTGCGTCCGCCGCTGGCGCGGCGAATCGCCAGGGCGGGGACGACGGTATTGCGGCCGCAGCCGATGACGAGGTCGGGCCAAGGGGGTGCCAGAGAGACTATGCCGCGGGACAAGGCGTAACCCGGCAAGGGCCACAGCTGCGGCGGCAGGACGCTCCATGGCGGGCGGATGTCGAGCGGCTTTTCGACCAGGTCGAAGCCGGTCGCCTCAGCGAGCCCGAGAGCCTGGCTCCGCATACCGGCTTTGCCGTCGTGCAGCACCCAGGCCCATGGCGCGGTCGGCTCGTCGACGGTACGCGAAACCGAAGCCGTGGGCCGGTGAGAGAAAGACATCAAATTCGTTTACGAAAACCGGCGGGCGGGAACAACCCGCCACCGCGCGCCCGAAACTTGACGTTGGGCGGGTAACCTCGACTCAACAGAGCTTTCGTCTCGTCATTCGCTCGAGTGTCCGTGCCGGCGACAGGTCCGGCTCGGCCATGGCTTCGACGTCAAGGTAGAAGGTTTGCTCGAGCGCGTATTGGCCGGCAACAGCGGCATGAACAACCTGATCGGTAAAGCACAGCCAATTCGATCCTGCCGGAAACGCGACCTTCTGATGGGGCGCGCGCTCCTGGTAGGCGGCGTCCCGCTTGGCACGGTTATGAAGGCCGAGCATCAATTGATCGTACGCCGTCCGCCGGCCTCGCGTCGCCCCGACAGCGGAGAGGAACCAAGCCAAGGACGCCCGCGGTCGACGAAGGACGGGCAAAAATCGCTGCGCAAATTCCTCGAACGGTTCGCCGACATGCCAGATGCGTGATTTTCCCGACGAGCTCACATTCGAAAAGAAACGCAGGATTCGGCGGCCCTGGGTCGGGGTGGAGGGAAAGGCGTCGACGTGGAGGAGCCTGTCGTCCTTGAGGCGCGAGTATTGCCGGTCGGCAATTTCGACCGGACGATAGCTGGCGCGGCCCCGTTCCAGACTTGCGGCATAGGAAGGAAACAACTCGGCGACGAAACGAGTCGCCGCCAAGGAGAAAGCTGCCATCGTCGTTTGTAATTGCAGCCTCTCTCGCCCGGCGGCAATTGTGCCCTTTATGGTGTCGGTGCCCGGGTTGTAACTGATATTCTTTACTTTGTCATCCACAAGCGCCGGAGAAAACAACAAGCCGTAGCTCTCTTGTCCCAATAGAGTAAGCTCCGGAAAATAAACAACGTTGCCGTGCTCCAGAGAGCTAAGGGCACAACTTGTCTGTACATCGGCGAAGGGCCCTTGCCGATGGGTTATTCCGATGGTCTCTAGCGCAGCGATATAACTTCCCCCGGAGGTAATGACGATGACGTTCGGACGGGTCCCGATCAGCGTGGCCGTACCAACCATCGGGGTTATTTGCCGGATACCCCGCAAGCCCTTTGACGATGGCGGAGTGCGAACAGCCCGCACAACCCGAAACAGATTTTATCTTCACGGGGGCGGCCGGGCAATACGGGATTGGCGGATGTGACACTCCGATCGGTTGCATGGCGCTGCGCCACGGAAATCCGGCGACGAGACAAGACATCGCGGCGCGCCGACCTCTGCGCGATAAAGGTCCATCCGCAACAAAATTGCGCCGCCGGCCCGGTCTTTCTATGATCCGAACATAATGGGGGAGAGGACAGATGCGGCGGATCAAGCTCGATCGTATCGACCGCCGGATCTTGCGCAATCTCCAGGACGAGGGGCGGATCACCAATGTCGAGCTGGCGCGCCGCGCCGGGATTTCGGCGCCGCCCTGTTTGCGCCGGGTCCGCGCCCTCGAAGAAGCCGGCATCATCCGCGGCTATCACGCCGATTTGGCGCCCGAGGAGATCGGCTACGGCGTGACGGTGTTCGCCCAGGTCGGACTGGCAAGCCAGGCCGAGGCGGATTTGAAGGCCTTCGAAGAACTGGTCGCGACCTGGCCCGAGGTGCGCGAGGCGCATATGCTGACCGGAGAGACCGATTTCCTGCTGAAGATCGTCGCCGTCGACTGGGACAATTATCAACGGTTTCTGAGCGCTAAATTGACCTCGGCGCCGAATGTCAGCCATGTGAAGTCGGCATTGACCCTGCGCGTGTCAAAGGACGAACCCGGTATCCCGATCAGCGATCAACCTCCATTCGACGAAGAGGAACCCGCCGACACCTGATCACCGGACGATCGCGCATGCTTAGTGGACGACCATCCCGCAGCAATCAGCCGAAATCGACGGTGACCACCTCGTAGGACTTGGCGCCGCGCGGGGTTGCGACCTCGACGCTGTCGCCCTTGCCCTTGCCAATCAATGCCCGCGCCAAGGGCGAGGTCACCGACAGCCGACCGCGGCTGACATCGGCCTCGTCCTCGCCGACGATCTGGAAGGTCTGCTCCTCGTCGCTCTCTTCGTCGGCGAGGGTGACGCGGGCGCCGAATTTAACCACCGTGCCAGACAGTTTGGAGAGGTCGATTACCTCGGCCCGGGCGACCTTGTCCTCGAGCTCCATGACCCGGCCCTCGATAAAGCTCTGGCGGTCGCGGGCCGCGTGATATTCGGCATTCTCCGCCAGATCGCCGTGTTCGCGCGCCTCGGCGATGGCGCGAATGATGGCCGGTCGTTCGACGGATTTAAGCTGCTTCAACTCCTCGCGAAGCCGGTTGTACCCGTCGGTCGTCATCGGGATTTTGTTCATCGAAGACGGGGTCGCATCCTGTGGTGAAGAGGGGCGGCGATGGCCCCTGCGCGGCAATCAAAAGTAGGATTGCAACGGCGCAACTTCAAGGCTCCCTGCACGCAACGCCGCGATCGCCTGGACCGCCGCGCGCGCTCCGGCGACCGTGGTATAATAGGGGATGGCATGGGTCAGCGCCGTGCGCCTCAGGCTGAAGCTGTCGGCGATCGCCTGGGCGCCTTCGGTGGTGTTGAACACCAGCTGCACGCCGCCGTTCAGCATATGGTCGACGATGTGCGGGCGGCCGTCGCGCACCTTGTTGACCCGACTCACCGGCAGACCCGCCGCGGACAGGGCGTCGCCCGTGCCCTGCGTCGCGACCAGCGCGAAACCCATCTCGACCAGCCGCCGGCAAGGCTCGACCAAACCCTCCTTGTCGCGGTCGCGCACAGACACGAAAACACAGCCTTCGAGCGGCAGGCTGGTGCCGCTGCCGAGCTGCGATTTGGCAAAGGCGCGGCCGAAATCGGCGTCGAGCCCCATGACCTCGCCGGTCGATTTCATTTCCGGGCCGAGGATCAGGTCGACCCCCGGAAAGCGGGCGAACGGGAACACCGCCTCCTTGACCGCGACGTGTGTCCCGCGTCCCGCAGGGGCGGCAAATTGGTCAGCGAGCGGCTCGCCGATCATCGCCCGCGCGGCGATCTTGGCGATCGGGACGCCGGTCGCCTTGGCGACAAACGGTACGGTGCGCGAGGCCCGCGGATTGACCTCAAGGACATAAATCTCGCCGTCCTTGACCGCGAATTGCACATTCATCAGCCCGATGACACCGAGCGCCCGCGCCAGTGCCACCGTCTGCCGCTCGATTTCGGCGATCGCCGCAGCACCAAGACTGTAGGGCGGCAGCGAGCAGGCGCTGTCCCCGGAATGAATCCCGGCCTCCTCGATATGCTCCATGATGCCGGCGATCTCGACCTTGCGGCCGTCGGACACCGCGTCGACATCGACCTCGATCGCGTCTTGCAGATAGCGGTCGATCAGCACCGGGCTCGTTCCCGAGGCGCTGACCGCGTGGCGCATGTAGCGGTTGATGCCGGCGGCGTCGTGGACGATCTCCATCGCCCGCCCGCCCAGCACATAGGACGGACGGATCACCACCGGATAGCCGATCCGCAAGGCTACCATTTCGGCCTCGCCGGCCGATGCGGCGGTGCCGTTTTCGGGTTGGCGCAGGCCGAGCCGGGTCAGCAATTGCTGAAAGCGGCGGCGGTCCTCGGCCAGATCGATCGCGTCGGGCGACGTGCCGAGGATCGGGATCTCCTCGCGTTCGAGTGCCGCGGCGAGCTTTAGCGGGGTCTGGCCGCCGAACTGCACGATGACCCCGAGCAAGCATCCGCGCTGCTGCTCGACCCGTACGATCTCGACCACGTCCTCGGCGGTCAGCGGCTCGAAATAGAGCCGATCGGAGGTGTCGTAATCGGTCGACACGGTCTCCGGGTTGCAGTTGACCATGATGGTCTCGATGCCAGCCTCGGAGAGGCTGTAGGCGGCATGGACGCAGCAATAATCGAACTCGATGCCCTGGCCGATCCGGTTCGGGCCGCCGCCGAGGATCACGACTTTTTTCCGCTCGCTCGGGTCGGCTTCGCATTCGGGCTCGTCGAACCCGTCGCCCTCGTAGCAGGAGTAGAGATACGGGGTCAGCGACGCGAACTCGGCGGCACAGGTGTCGATCCGCTTGTAGACCGGGCGGAGGCCGAGGCCGCGCCGCCGGGCGGAAACCGCGGCCTCGTCGAGGCCGGCGAGCCGTGCCAGCCGCGCATCGGAAAACCCCAGCTGCTTTAGCCGCAAGACGCCGGTGCGGTCATGCGGCAGGCCGTCACGCCGGACCCGCTCCTCGATTTCGACGATTTCGCGGATACGATCGAGGAACCACGGCTCGAAACGGCAGGCGGCGTGGATTTCGGCAGTCGTCAACCCGTGCCGGTAGGCCTGGGCGATCAGCAATAGCCGGTCGGGCGAGGGCCGGGCGAGAGCCGCCTTGACCGCGTCCTTGCCGGCGCTTTCGACGCCGTCGATCGCGACCTCATCAAAGCCGCTGAGCCCGGTCTCCATCGAGCGCAGCGCCTTTTGCACCGATTCGGCAAAGCTGCGGCCGACCGCCATCGCCTCGCCGACCGATTTCATCGACGTCGTCAACAGCGGCTCGGCCCCCGGGAACTTCTCAAAGGTGAACCGCGGCATTTTGGTGACGATGTAGTCAATCGTCGGCTCGAACGAGGCCGGGGTGACGCGGGTGATTTCGTTGTCTAGCTCGTCGAGGGTGTAGCCGACCGCGAGCTTGGCCGCGACCTTGGCGATCGGGAACCCGGTCGCCTTCGACGCCAGCGCCGAGGAGCGCGACACCCGCGGGTTCATCTCGATGACGACTAGCCGGCCGTCCTCGGGGTTGACCGCGAACTGCACGTTCGACCCGCCGGTATCGACGCCGATCTCGCGCAAGACCGCGATCGCGGCGTTGCGCATCACCTGGTATTCCTTGTCGGTCAGGGTCAAGGCCGGGGCGACGCACACCGAATCCCCGGTGTGGACACCCATTGGGTCGATGTTCTCGATCGAGCAGACAATGATGCAGTTGTCGGCGCGGTCGCGCACGACCTCCATCTCGTATTCTTTCCAACCGAGGACGGATTCTTCGATCAGCACCTCCTGCGCCGGCGAGGCGCGCAACCCGCCGCGCACGATCTCCTCGAATTCCTGCGCGTTGTAGGCGATGCCGCCGCCGGTGCCGCCGAGCGTGAACGACGGCCGGATGATCGCCGGCAAGCCGACCTGTTCGAGCGCCTCGAACGCCTGATCCAGCGAGCGCACCAGCCGGCTCGCCGGCGAGGCAAGGCCGATCCGGTCCATCGCTTGGCGGAAAAGCTGGCGGTCTTCGGCCTTGGCGATGGCCTCGGCGGTGGCGCCGATCAGTTCGACGCCGTAGCGCTCGAGCACCCCCGAACGAGCGAGCGCCATCGCGGTGTTGAGCGCCGTCTGCCCGCCCATCGTCGGCAACAATGCGTCGGGGCGCTCGCCGGCGATGATCTTCTCGACCATCTCCAGCGTGATCGGCTCGATATAGGTGGCGTCGGCCAATTCCGGGTCGGTCATGATCGTCGCCGGGTTCGAGTTGACCAGAACGATCCGGTATCCTTCGGCCTTCAAGGCCTTGCACGCCTGAGCGCCGGAATAATCGAATTCGCAGGCCTGCCCGATCACGATTGGCCCGGCGCCGATGATCAGGATGCTGTCGATGTCGGTGCGCTTAGGCATGCGCTTCCATCAGGGCGACAAATCGCTCGAACAGGTAATGGCTGTCCTGCGGCCCGGGGCTCGCTTCGGGGTGATACTGGACCGTGAACACCGGCTTGCCGCGCACTCGCAAGCCCTCGTTGCTGTTGTCGAATAGCGAAACATGGGTTTGTTCCACGCCGCCCGGCAGGCTGTCGGGATCGACGACAAAGCCGTGGTTCTGGCTGGTGATCTCGACCTTGCCGGTGGCGAGGTCCTTGACCGGGTGGTTGGCGCCGCGATGGCCGCGCGCCATCTTGGCGGTGCGCCCGCCGAGCGCCAACGCCATCAATTGGTGTCCGAGGCAGATGCCGAAGATCGGCTTGCCGGTGGCGATCAGTTCCCGCAACACCGGCACCGCATAGACCCCGGTCGCCGCCGGATCGCCGGGTCCATTCGACAAAAAGATGCCGTCGGGCCGGTGACGCAGCACGTCCGCGGCGGTGGCGGTCGCCGGTACGACGGTCACCCGGCAGCCATGCGCGGCGAGCATGCGCAGGATGTTGCGCTTGGCGCCGTAGTCGATTGCGACGACGTGATGGCGCGGCGCGCGCTGTCGGCCATAGCCGGTTTCGCGCCGCCACGCGGTTTCGTCCCATTCGTAGGTCTGGCGGCAGGTGACTTCGTTGGCCAGATCCATGCCTTCGAGACCGGGCCAGGCGGCCGCTTCGTCCGTCAGGGCCGGGACATCGAGCGGCCGGCGCGGATCGTAAGCGATGACACCGTTGGGCGGCCCCCGGTCGCGGATCCGCCGGGTCAGCCGCCGCGTGTCGATCCCGGAAACGCCGACGAGGCCATGCGCTTCGACCCAGCGGTCGAGCGGCGTCGAGGCCCGCCAATTGGCCGGCATGGTGACGCGGCTATGGATCACCAGCCCGCGCGCGGCCGGGGTCGTGGTCTCGATATCTTCGGGGTTGGTCCCGACATTGCCGATATGGGGAAAGGTGAAGGTAATGATCTGCGCTGCATAGGAGGGATCGGTCAGGATTTCCTGATAGCCGGTCATCGCGGTATTGAAGCAGACCTCGCCGATCGCCTTGCCGTGGGCGCCAAGCCCGCTGCCCCAAAACACCGTCCCGTCGGCCAGCACCAGTGCCGCGTTGCAGTCGGGCGGTTGCGGCGACGGGTCGCGCATTGGGAACAAGTCCTGTGGGCAAGCCGCGGATCGCCGGCCGCGGTTACGGAGCGCGCAGCGGAACTATCAAGAAATAACCGCCCGCTCTTTTGAGGTCAAGCCCGCCGTCTTCCGAACTTTTCGTAGATTCAGCCACTTAGGCACCAACGCGCGGAATTGCCGCGAGCCTCGAAACACGCTACGCTGATTTCTGCGATCATGCGGGGCGTGCCGATGCTGCGCGAGGCCTTCACCGACCGGCTCAAACAGGCGATGAAGGCGCGCAGTGCGCGCACCGTCTCGACGGTTCGGCTGATCCTGGCGGCGCTCAAGGAACGCGACGTCGCCGCCCGCGGGGAGGGTAATCCCGAGGGATTGGCCGATCCCGACATCGCGCGCATGCTGCAAGGAATGATCAAGCAGCCGCGCGAATCGATCGCGCTCTACGAGCAGGGCCGCCGCGCCGACCTGGCGCAGCAGGAGAGCGACGAGATCGCGATCATCGAGAGCTTTCTGCCGCGCCAGATGAGCGAGGGCGAGATCGCCGCCGCGGCGCAGGCGGTGATCGCCGAGACCGGAGCCGCCGGCATCCGCGACATGGGCAAGGTCATGGCGGCACTGCGCGAGCGCCATGCGGGGGCGATGGATTTCAGCCGCGCCGGCCCGATCGTCAAGCGGCTGCTCGGCTGAAAGTGGGCAAAGCTCGGTAATGGCGTTTCCGCCGGGTTTTCTCGACGAGCTGCGCGGTCGCGTTGCGCTGGTCGGGCTGGTCGGGCGCCGCGTGAAGCTCACACGCCGCGGTCGCGAGTTTGCCGGTCTGTGCCCGTTTCACCACGAAAAGACGCCGTCCTTCTACGTCGTCGAAGACAAGGATTTCTTCCACTGCTTTGGCTGCGGGGCGCATGGCGACGCGATCGGTTTCGTCATGCGCGCCGACAATCTCGACTTTCTCGAAGCGGTCGAGAAACTGGCGGGCGAAGCCGGGCTGGCGGTCCCGCAGGCCACACCCGAGGAGCGCGAGAAGGCCCATCGGCAAAAGACCCTGTTCGAAACCCTCGAAGCGGCCGCCGGCTTTTACGAGGCGCGGTTGTGGTCGCCTGCCGGTGCTGCGGCGCGCGATTATCTGACGGCGCGCGGGCTTGACGTCGAGACCATCCGCGGCTTTCGCCTCGGCTGGGCGCCGGACGACCGGCAGGCGCTGCGCCGCGCGCTCGCCGCCGATTATACCGAGCCGCTGCTGGTCGAGGCTGGGCTGCTGCATCGACCCGGAGAGGGCGAGGCGTTCGATTATTTCCGCCGGCGGGTCATGTTTCCGATCGGCGACCGGGCCGGGCGGGTCATCGCCTTTGGCGGCCGGGTCTTGGGGCCAAATGGCGCCGCGGGGGGCCAGCCGAAATACCTGAATTCGCCCGAGACCCCGGTGTTCGAAAAGGGGCGCGTGCTCTACGGCTGGTCGGCGGCGCGGGCGGCGCGTGCCGAGGGCCGCGAGGTCATTGTCACCGAAGGCTATATGGACGTGATTGCCTTGCATCGTGCCGGGTTTTCGTCGGCGGTGGCGCCGCTCGGCACTGCGCTGACCGAGTTCCAGTTGCAGGAGTTGTGGCGGCTCGGGGCCGAGCCCGTGCTGTGCTTCGACGGCGACGCCGCCGGCCAGCGCGCCGCCGCCCGCGCCTTGCGCCGTGCCCTGCCTTTGCTGCACCCCGGCCATAGCCTGCGGTTTGCCGGCCTGCCTTCGGGCGAGGACCCGGACTCGCTGATCCGCCGCGCCGGGCCCCAGGCCTTCGAAGAGGTCGTCGCCGCCGCCCGGACCATGTCGCAGATGCTCTGGGAAATCGAGCTCGGCGCCGGCCCGGCGGACACCCCCGAACGCCGCGCCGATCTCGACAGGCGGCTCGGCGAAGACGTTGCGCTGATTGCCGATCCCACCGTGCGCAACGAGTATCGGCGTTTTGTGCGCGACCGGCTTTACGAGGCTGGGCGCATACCCCGTCCGGCGCCGCGCGCGAACGCGCATCCGCGGCTCGGCTTTGTCCGGGAAGGCCCGGCGCCGCCGCCGCGCCCCCCCGATCGCGTGCAGCGCGAGATCCTGTTCCGCATCTTGCTCCAGTCGCCGTCGCTGATCGAAGAGGTTGCCGAGGAATTCGCCGCGCTCGACATCCCCGAAGCAGAGCTTGACAAGCTTCGCCGCGAGATTTTAGAGATCGAGGCTCTGCGGCCGGGGCTTGACGCTTCGGCACTTCGGCAACACCTTCTACTGAACGGGTTCGCGGCGACCGTGGATGCGCTCCTTTCGCCTTCGGTCGACACGGGTTTCCTGATCCGGCGATTGGCCGCGGGCGATGCGCGTAGCGATTGGGCGCACGTGGCCGGAATGCTGGTGGGAGGTCAACAGGCGGCTTTGGCCGAAGCCAGCAATCACTTGATCGACGATGTCTCAACGGCGGGTTGGGAACGCTTCCTGGTTGCCCGAGAGCAGGCGTTGCAGCAGGGCCGGGTCGATGACGATCCGATGTGACCTTCTTGTGCGCTCACCCGGCCCAGGCCGTCGGCGAACCCGCGGCGATGAAATTTTTCGCGTCCGGTTGCGGCCGGACCGACCCGAAATCTGGTTAGGGATGGTGGCATGGCGAGTAAAGCGGCGAATACGGCTGAAGCGACGGAAACCCGCGAGGAGGCCGCCGAGGCTCCTCTGCTCGATATCCTCGCCGCTGCGATCAAAAAGATGCTGGCCCGCGGGCGGGAGCGGGGATACGTCACCTATGACGAACTGAACGCCGCGCTGCCCCCCGATCAAGTGTCCTCGGAGCAGATTGAGGACACGATGACAATGCTGTCCGAACTTGGCGTCAACGTCATCGAAAGCGAGGAAAACGAGGAGCCGGCCGCCGCCGAGGCCGAGGACGCCGACGGCGAGGTCCGCGGCAACCTGGACGACGACGACATCGGCCGCACGGACGATCCGGTCCGCATGTACCTGCGCGAGATGGGGTCGGTCGAATTGCTGTCGCGCGAGGGCGAGATCGCTATCGCCAAGCGGATCGAGGCGGGCCGCGAGATGATGATCGGCGGCATCTGCGAAAACCCGCTAACCATTCGCGCGATCGTCGGATGGCGCGACGCGCTCGTCGAAGGCAAGATGCTTCTGCGCGACATTATTGACCTCGACGCCACCTACGGCAGCGCGGGCTTCGATCGGCCGGTCGTGGAGCGGCCGACTGCGGCACCCGAAGACAATGCCGAAGCGACCCCCAACCAGGCCGCCACCGAGACCGAGACCGAACTCGCGGAAATCGAGCCGGAACTCGCCGCCGAGGAGGGCGACGGCGAGGAAAGCTCGATCTCGCTCGCGGCGATGGAAGCGCAGCTGAAGCCCAGTTTGCTGGCGACCTTCGAGGCGATCGCCGAGTCACACAAAAAACTGCATCGGCTTCAGGAGCAGCGGATCAACGCCATGCTCAAAGGCGAGCCGTTGTCCAAAGTAACCGAGCGGCGCTACGAAAAGCTCAAGAGCAAGGCGATCGAGGGCGTCAAGCGGATCCGGCTGAACAACATTCGCATCGAGCATTTGGTCGAGCAGCTCTATGACGTGAACCGGCGGCTGGTCTCCGAAGAGGGTCGCCTGCTGCGGCTGGCGGAAGGAGCGGGGGTCAAGCGAACCGATTTCCTGCACGAATACTTTGGCAACGAGTTGTGCGGCGAGTGGCTCGAACGGGTCTCCGTGCTGCCCGCCCGCGGCTGGGCCAAGCTGGTCGAGAGGCACCGCGACGACGCGGTGCGGCTGCGCCGGCAGGTCGCGCAGATCGCGCTCGAAGCAAAGCTGCCGATCGCCGAGTTTCGCCGCGTCGTGCAGACCGTCCAGCGCGGCGAGCGCGAGGCGGGCCGCGCCAAAAAGGAGATGGTCGAGGCCAATCTGCGGCTCGTAATCTCGATCGCCAAGAAATATACCAACCGTGGATTGCAGTTTCTCGACCTGATCCAGGAAGGCAATATCGGCCTGATGAAGGCGGTCGACAAATTCGAGTACCGCCGCGGCTACAAATTCTCGACCTATGCGACGTGGTGGATCCGCCAGGCGATCACCCGCTCGATCGCCGACCAGGCGCGCACGATCCGCATCCCGGTGCATATGATCGAGACGATCAACAAGCTGGTGCGCACCTCGCGGCAGATGCTGCACGAGATCGGTCGCGAGCCGACCCCCGAGGAGCTCGCCGAGAAACTGGCGATGCCGCTCGAAAAAGTGCGCAAGGTCTTGAAGATCGCCAAGGAGCCGATCAGCCTCGAAACCCCAATCGGCGACGAGGAGGACTCGCATCTCGGCGATTTCATCGAAGACAAGAACGCGGTGCTGCCGATCGACGCCGCGATCCAGGCCAATCTGCGCGAGACGACGACGCGGGTGCTGGCGTCGTTGACGGCCCGCGAGGAGCGGGTGCTGCGGATGCGCTTTGGCATCGGCATGAACACCGACCACACCCTCGAAGAGGTCGGCCAGCAATTCTCGGTCACCCGCGAGCGCATTCGCCAGATCGAAGCCAAGGCCTTGCGCAAGCTCAAGCATCCGAGCCGGTCGCGCAAACTGCGCAGCTTTTTGGACACCTGAGCCGGCCTCATTCCCGCGTTCGGCCGCACTGCCTCCCCCGCTTGCGGGGAGAGGGTCGGGGTGAGGGGCGACAGCGTGCGCGGCGATCGGCTATGCTGCCACCGGCGGGCCGGCATAGTTCAGCTGGTTAGAACGCGCCGCTCATAACGGTCGCTGGTTAGCGTTCTCCCGGGCCAACCGCCATTCGGTCCTCGGGTCCCCTGCGGGGGGTTGGAGCGGCGCCGGTTCCCGCCGCAAAAAAAACAAAAGACGCTTGTCGGCATTGGGAGGAAGCAATGGTCAATAGCAGTCTTGCGCGGTCGTTTCGCGGAATGGTCTTTGGCGGGGCGGCGTCGGTGGGCCTGATGGCGTCACCGGGATCCGCCACCACCCTCACATTTGAGGGACTGAAGAACGGGGAGCCCATTGACAATTACTACGATAGCGGGTCAGGCGGCTCCGGTTCGGGCCCAGGCCCAAATTACGGCGTCACGTTCACGTCAAATTCGCTGGCGTTTATCAGCAAGAGTGCGGGCGGTACTGGGAACTTCGTCAATTCGCCTCCTCCCGGAAATACGGCCGCTCTCTTTACCGGCAGCGGCGACTACATGAATGTCCCGGCTGGCTTCATGACCAGCCTCTCCTTCTATTACGATGGGGCTCAGAGCGGATCGGTCACCGTCTACAGCGGGCTGGATGGCGCCGGCAGCCCGCTCCTGAATCTCACGCTTCTCCCCGATACCAGTTTTGCCGCCGCTGGCGGTTTCTTTTCCGGAACCGCGGAATCGGTCGACTTCAGCGGCTCCGTCAACGAAATCTATTTCGACAACGTCACGTTCGGCACAGGGGAGCTGGTTGTGCCGGAGCCGGCCTCGCTGATGTTGCTCGGCGCCGGGCTGCTCGGGATGATGGCTTGGCTCAGTCCGAAGGCGCACCGAGGGCTTGATTACGAGGGCGGCTCACCTACCCGCGTGGAGGCAGAGGGTCGGGTGGGGGGCGACAGCCTGCGCGGCGATCGGCTATGCTGCAAACGGCGGGC
Source organism: Allostellaceae bacterium (assembly GCA_035570935.1). Lineage (GTDB taxonomy): Bacteria > Pseudomonadota > Alphaproteobacteria > ATCC43930 > CGMCC-115725 > AP-15. The sequence continues at coordinate 11,566 of DATMKU010000175.1, read as the reverse complement.
CCGTAGTTCAGCTGGTTAGAACACGCCGCTCATAACGGTGTTGTCGCAGGTTCGAGTCCTGCCGGGCCTACCATCGCCAGGCACTGCCGGCGGCGACGCTCGGCAGCCCGCCGGGAGGGCGTCATGACAGCAGACCGAGGCAAACAGCCGATCGTGCATTTCGTCGGCAGCATCCCGTTGCCCGATGCCGAAACCGTGTTCCGCACCCTCGCCGGCGCGGCGGGGCCGCATCTCTCCCGCCTGCCCGACGGCGAGACCGGCATTCGCAAGACCTGGATCCGCTTTTTGCAGGATGTGCTGGCCGAGAACCCGGCGATCGAGCGGGCCACGGACGTGCCGCCCTTCAAATTCACGCAATGGGACGGCAAGGTGCTGCGCGAAATCACGCGGCTTCGCCTGCGCCGCGGCGCCACGCCCGAGGCCGACAGCTTCGCCACCGGCTACGCCGAGATGGCGATCGCCTCCTGGGGCGTGTTCCAACACTTGCAGAGCGCCGGGGTCATCCCGCCCCAGGTCAAGTTCCAGGTTTCGCTGCCGACGCCGATCGCCCCGACCTACAACAACATGGTGCCGTCCGACCGGGCGGCACTGCTGCCGGCGCTGACCGCGCATCTCACCGGCGAAGTCGCGAAGATCGCCGCCGCCATCCCCAACGACCGCCTCGCGGTGCAATGGGATGTGTGCCAGGAGGTGCTGGCCTGGGAGGGCTATTACGAGCCGGGGCCGGTCGATTTTCGCGCCGAGACGCTCGAGGTACTGACCCGGATCGGCGACGCCGTGCCCGCCGCGATCGAGCTCGGCTACCATCTCTGCTACGGTAGCCCGGCCGACGAGCACTGCGTGCAACCCAAGGATATGGCGATCATGGTCGAGATGACCAACGCCGTCACCGCCGGGGTCGCGCGGCCGATCCAATTCTTCCACATGCCGGTGCCGAAAGAGCGCACCGACGACGTCTATTTTGCGCCGCTCGACCGGCTGCGCCTCGGCCCCGCGACCAAACTCTACCTCGGCCTCGTCCATTACAATGACGCTGCGGGCGACGCGGCGCGGCTCGCCGCGGCGCGCCGCCACGCGCCAGTCGATGGTGTGGCGACCGAATGCGGCATGGCGCGCGGCGACCCGGCCCGGCTCTCCTCGCTCCTCGCCGCGCATGTCCGCGCCACGCAACTCGCTCAAAGCGCGTAGCGCCGCACCGGGCCGACCCCGCGACTCAAGACACCTGCTCGATCTCGCGGATGCGTGTCGATTGCGCGGCGGCGAGGTGGTCCTTGGCCAATACCGTGTAGACCGCGGGCAGCACGAACAGCGTGAACAAGGTCCCAATCGACATGCCGGCGACGACGACGACGCCGATCGAAAAGCGGCTCGCCGCCCCGGCGCCGCTGGCGGTCAATAACGGGATCAGGCCGACGACCATCGCCGCCGTCGTCATCAGAATGGGGCGCAGCCGCACCCGCGCGGCCTGCTCGATCGCGCGCCGGCGGTCGAGCCGCTCGCTGACCTGCAGTTCATTGGCGAAGGCGACCATCAGGATGCCGTGCTTGCTGATCAGCCCGATCAGGGTCACCAACCCAACCTGGGTGTAGATGTTCATCGACGCGAGACCAAAGAACAACGGCATCATCGCGCCGCAGATCGACATCGGCACGCTGACCAGGATCACCAGCGGGTCGCGCAGGCTCTCGAACTGCGCCGCCAGCACCAGAAAGATAATGATCAGCGCGAAGACGAAGGTGATCGTTAGCTGGTTACCTTCCTTTACGTAGAGCCGGGTGTCGGACAGATAATCGTGGCTGAAGCCGGCCGGCAGGTTCTTGGCCTGCTGCTCGAGGAAGCCGACCGCCTGGCCGGTCGTGACGCCCGGCATCGGCACCGCCTGGAAGGTCGCGGAATTCAGCTGGTTGTATTGGGTCAGCGCGTTGGGCTCGGTCTCCATCGAGAGGGTGACGAGGTTGGACAACGGGACCGGCTGCCCCGCCGCGGATTTGACGTAATAGCGGGTCAAGGTCTCGGCCGAGAGCCGCTGGGTCCGCGGCACCTGCGGAATGACCTCATAGGAGCGGCCGCCGAGATCGAAGCGGTTGACGTAATTCTCGCCCACGAGCAGTGCCAGCGTGTCGCCAATCGACTGCATCGTGATCCCGAGATCATTGGCCTTGGAGCGATCGATCTTGACGTGGATCACCGGCTGGTTGAAGGCGAGATCGCTGTCGACGACGATGAACATGCCGCTCTTGCGCGCCGCCGCCTTGATCTTCTCCATCTCCAGATAGATCGTTTTGTAGTCCCCGGGCGAATAGATCACCATCTGGATCGGCAGGCCGCCGATCGTCGCCGGCAATGGCGGCAGCGAAAAGACAAAAGCGCTGAGCCCTTCGACGGCGCTGACCTTTTGCTGGAGTAATGGCTTTAGCTGCTGCGCAGAGCGGGCGCGTTCGCCCCACGGCTTCAGGATGACGCCGGCGATGCCTTGATTGGGGCCCAGATTGCCGTTGACAATAAAGCGCAGAAAAGTTTCGGGAAGCGAATTCAGCGCCTGGTCGAGCTTGAGGTCGTAAGCATCGGCGTAATCGAGATTGGAGTATTGCGGCGCCTTGGTCACCGCGAACAACACACCCTGATCCTCTTCCGGCGCCAGTTCGGACTTGGTGTTAAGGTACATGAACACCAGACTGACGAGCACCGCGGCGCCGAACAACGCCGTCACCGGCCGGTAGTCGAGCGAGCGTTCGAGACGGCGGCCGTACCATTCCGCAAGGCGCGAGAAGACCCGGTCGACCACCCGCACAAAGCGGCCGTGCAGCATCTCGCGGCTCAACAATAGCGAGCACATCATCGGCGACAACGTGACCGCGACGATGCCCGAGATGATGACCGCGCCGGCGAGGGTAAAAGCGAATTCACGAAACAGCGCGCCGGTAACCCCGCCGAGAAAGCCGATCGGCGCGTAGACCGCGGCCAAGGTCAGGGTCATCGATATGACGGGGCTGGCGATCTCGCGCGCGCCGATCAACGCCGCCTGCGCCGGGGTGCGGCCCTGCTCGATATGACGGTAGACGTTTTCGACGACGACGATCGCATCGTCGACGACGAGCCCGATCGCCAGCACCATCGCCAGCAGGGTCAACAGGTTCAGGCTGAACCCGAGTGCCGCCATGATCATCCCGGCGCCGACCAGCGACAGCGGGATCGTCACGATCGGGATCACCACCGCGCGGAAGCTGCCGAGGAACAGGAAAATCACGATGACGACGATGACGACCGCCGAGCCGAGCGAGGATTTGACCTCGTCGATCGACGCCTGAATGAATTTTGTCGAGTCGTAGGCGACCTGCATCTGGACCGCGGGCGGCAGGTTGCGCTGGAGTTCCGGCAAGAGGTCGCGCACGCCTTTAACGAGGGTCAGCGGATTGCCCGACGGCGTCGCCTGGATGCCGATAAATACGGCGTGCTGGCCGTTCATCATCACGCTCGAGGTCCAGCTCTGCGCCGCGAGGTCGACCGTGGCGATGTCGCGCATCCGCACCACGGCCCCGCTTTTGGCTTTAACCACCATGTTCTCGAACTGGTCGACGTCGGTCAGCCCGGTATTGGTGCTGACATTGGTGACGGTGTAAAAGCCCTTCGCTTGGCCCGGCGCCGACTGATAGTTGTTGGTCTGGATCGCTGCCGCCACGTCGCTCGCCGAAATGCCGCGCGCCGCCATTCGCGCCGGGTCGAGCCACAGCCGCATCGCAAAAACCTGGCCGCCGAGGATGTCGGCGGAGGCAACGCCCGGCACGGTATCGAGCAACGGCTGCACGACGCGGGTCAGATAGTCAGAGATCGCAGCGCTCGACAGCTCGTTGCTGGAAAAGCCGATATACATCACATCGGTGGTCTGGCCCGTCGCCTTGACGATGACCGGGTCCTCGGCCGCGGTCGGGATCAGGTATCTGACCTGCTGGACCTTGGCCATGACCTCGGTCAGCGCCTTGTCGGGATCGAAATCGAGCTGGATGTAGGAGGTGATCGTGCTGGTCCCCTGCACCGAGGACGAGGTCAGGTAATCGACCCCCTCGGCGGTCGCGATCGCCTGCGCCAAGGGCGTGGTGATAAAGCCCTGCATCAGATTCGCGTCGGCGCCGGGATAGATTGTGGTGACCGTGATCGTCGTGTTCGACAGCTTGGGGTACTGCCGGATCGGCAGCCCAAGCATCGCCCGCAGCCCGATCAGCAGGATCAACAGGCTGACAACCAGCGCCAGCACCGGCCGTCGGATAAAGATGTCGGTGAACGACATGGTTTGGCCGCGGCGCCGGCGGTCAGTGCAGGGTCGGATGCTGCGGCGGCTGCGGCGGCGGTGATCCGGTGACGGCGACCTGCACGCCGCTTTGCAATTTCACCTGGCCCGCCGCGACCACCCGCTCGCCCGGCGTCAAGCCGCCGAGGATCGCGACTTTGCCGTCCCACCGCAGCCCGGTCTTCACCGGAGTTCGGATCGCCCGGAGGATCGGGTGCCCATCGGCGTCCTTGCCGCCGTTCTTGATCACATAGACGCTGTCGCCATAGAGCGTGTATTCGACCGCGGTCTCGGGAACGACGATCGTATCGGGGCGCGACGGCAGCACGACCGCGGCATCGACGAACATGCCCGGCAACAGCGCGTTGTCCGGGTTGTTCATGGTCGCCTGGACCTCCATCGTCCGCGTGTCGGGACTGATTTGCGGCTCGAGCGTCGTGATCTTTGCGGTGAACACCCGGCCGGAGAAGGCGTCGGCGGTGACGTTGACCCGCTGCCCGACCGAGATCTCCGGCCGCAAATGCGACGCCAGCGTGAAATTGACGTACAAGGTCGACAGATCGGTCAATGTGACAACCGGTGCCCCCGCCGTCAGGTACTGACCAAGATCGATCTGGCGAACACCGAGCTGGCCCGAGAACGGCGCCCTGATCAGCTTTTGGGCGATGATGGCCTCGGTTTTCTGGATCAGAGCGTTCATCTGGTCGAGCTGACTTTTATTTTGGTCTACCGTCTCCTGCGATGCGAAGTCGTTTTTGCGCAACGACTGGGACCGCTGCAGCGAAATCTGCGCGAGATGCGCTTGCGCCTGGTAATTGGCGAGATCGCCGCGATCCGGCGCGTCGTTGAGCTGAACCAGCGGATCGCCCGCCTTGACCCTTGTCCCCGGCTCGAAAAAGATCTGGGTGACGCGGCCGGCCACTTCGGGGTTGATCGTCACCTGGTGGACGGCGACGAGCGAGCCGATGCCGGGGGCGTAGCGCGGCAAGGTCTGGACTTTGACCTCGGCGGCGCTGATCTCCGCCGGCGGCGGCTTGTTGTGGGCGAAAAAATTCGCGATCGCCTGGCTGCGGAAGCGGTTGAACTGATAAAGTCCGGCCAGCAATACGACGAGCAACAGCCCGACGATCGCAAACCAGCGCACCAATTTCGGACGTGCCTCGGCGGTCCCGCCACGATCGCCGCGCTCGATGCGCGCGGGCTTCGGGTTCAAGCTCTCGGCCGCGACATTGGCCATCTGGTCACCGTCCATAAATCCCTCTCGTCAGGGCGGCGCAATTTCGAGCCGGCTCTCGCAAGCGGCGGCAAGACATCTGGCGATCGCCGCATCGGTCATGCCGATACCGCGCAGGATGAACCAGCTCGTCTCTTCGATCAGGGACGCGAGCGTCCCCTGATATGCTAGGCAGGCCCGCGCCGGCAGAAAGACAAAGGCAAGCATCGCAGCGACGTGATGACCGAACCAGAAACCGTTGGCCGAAGCGATCGGGCCGAACACCAAATCGCCGGCTGACGCGGCAGCATCGATCGAAGCCGCGAAGAGAGGGTTTACCCGCGCGAAGATCGTGTCGAACAGCTCGCGCGCGTATTCCCCGTCTTCGAGGAAGCTGTGCAGAACCAGCCGAAGCCGCGAGTCGCGTTCGCCACGATCGGCCTCGGTCGCCTGCAGAAAATAGCGCACCATGTAATGCGTCATGCGGACGAGCGTCAGCGTCGACGCTTCGAGCGAGGCTAGCCGCTCGAGCGCCGGATCGCCCTCGCAGCCGAGACGCAGGATTTCGCCGTAAAGATGTCTTTTGCTCGGGAAATGCTTGAACAGCAGCGCCTCGGAGATGCTCGCCGCCTCGGCGAGTTCGCGCGTGGTCGTGCCGCCAAAGCCTTTGCGGGCAAACAGCGGCACCGCCGCGGCAACGATCGCCTTGCGACGTTCGTCGCTATCCAATCGGGTCAGAGCCATCGCGGGCCAGAAAGTAAGCGCTCACTTACCGCTGGTCAACCGGCCTTATGCGGGACATTTTCGGGGCGCGAATTGCGCTGGGCCGGCGCGCCAGTTCTGTCGAACTCGACCGCGGCGGCGAGATCGGCGACAATCGGCCGGAACTGGCCAGCGGAGACGTCCTCGCGATGAACTCGACCGAACCCTCGCCGCTGATCCCGGTGACGCTGCTGACCGGATTTCTCGGCAGCGGCAAGACGACGGTGCTGAACCACATCCTGAAGCAGCCGCAGATGGCCGAGACCGCGGTCATCGTCAACGAGTTCGGCGAGATCGGGCTTGACCATCTCTTGGTCGAGCGCGCGACCGACGACATCGTGCTGCTGAACAGCGGGTGCCTGTGCTGCACGGTGCGCGGCGACATCGCCGATACCTTGCTGAACCTGTTTGTCGGCCGCGCCAGCCAAAAGGTACCGTATTTCAGCCGCGTCGTGATCGAAACCACCGGCCTCGCCGACCCGGCGCCGATCCTGCACACGCTAATCTCCGACCCGCTCGTCGCCGCGCGCTATTCGCTCGACGGGGTCGTGACCACGGTCGACGCGGTCAACGGCGCCGGTACGCTCGACCGCCAGCCAGAGGCGGTCAAACAGGCCGCGGTCGCCGACCGGCTGTTGCTGACCAAGGCCGATCTCGCCGAGCCGCTGAAGGCGGCGGCGTTGCAGGCGCGGCTCGCCCAACTCAACCCGAGTGCGCCGATCTTGCCGGTGGCGCAGGGCGAGATCGACCCGGCGTTGTTGTTCAACCTCGGCTTTTACGACCCGCAGACCAAAAGCGTCGATGTCCAGCGCTGGCTGCGCGACGAGGCCTTTGAGGCCGAGCACGACCATGACCACGACGACGAGCAGCCCGACGTCAACCGCCACGACGAGCGCATCCGCGCCTTTTGCATCACCCGCGACGAGCCGATCTCGTGGGCGGCATTGTCGACCTGGCTCGATGCGCTGGCGACGATGCGCGGCGACGACTTGCTGCGGTTGAAGGCGATCGTGGCGCTGAGCGACCGGCCCGGCGAACCGGTCGTCGTGCATGGCGTGCAGCACCTGTTTCATCCGCCGGTATTATTGCCGCAATGGCCGAGCGACGACCATCGTACGCGCATGGTCTTCATCACCCGCGATTTGCCGCGCGAGGCAATCGAAAAGACCCTCGCCGCCTTCGAAGAAGCGGTCGCCGAGGCCGGCTAGGCGGCGGTGATATTTCTCCCGCCATCTACCGGTTCCGGAACCGAGGGCGCCGCGACCAGGGTTTACCCGAGACGCGGTAAGCGCGAAATGCCGGTGGTGAGGGCGCTGCTGCGACGATTTCCGGGAGTTCGCGGGCAAGGGTAATCGGGCGATAGCCGCGCACGGCGGCGGCCCGGCTGACGGGAGAGGCACATGCTGTCGGACGCGCGCATTCAACAGCGGCTGGCGCGGCAGGCGCTCGGCCTTGTTCTCGCCGGCGGACGCGGCAGCCGTCTCAAGCAATTGACCGACCGCCGCGCCAAGCCCGCGGTTTTTTTTGGCGGCAAGTTCCGGATCATCGACTTCGCCTTGTCGAACTGCCTCAATTCGGGTGTGCGCCGCATTGCCGTCCTGACGCAATACAAGGCGCACAGCCTGTTGCGCCATCTGCAGATGGGCTGGTCGTTTTTGCGCCCGGAAATGGGCGAATTTCTCGACCTGTTGCCGGCGCAGCAGCGGCTCGACGAGGCGACCTGGTATCGCGGCACCGCCGACGCCGTGTTCCAGAACTTCGACATCTTCCGCGCCGCCGGTCCCAAATACTTTGTCGTCTTGGCCGGCGATCACATCTACAAGATGGATTACTCGAACATGCTCGCCGACCATGTCGCCAAAGGTGCTGACTGCACCGTCGCCTGCGTCGAGGTGCCGCTTGAGCAAGCCTCGGATTTCGGGGTGATGGCGGTCGACGGATCAATGCGAATTGTCGACTTCCAGGAAAAACCGCGCCGTCCGCCGGCGATGGCCGGCAAACCCGATCGCGCGCTCGCCAGCATGGGCGTCTACGTTTTCACGGCGGAATTTCTTTATGCCGAACTCGAACGCGATCACCGCGACCCGACCTCGAGCCACGATTTCGGCAAGGACGTGGTTCCGGCATTGGTCAGCCGCGGGCTCGCCGTCGCCCATTCATTCGAAGAAAGCTGCGTCAAAACGACGTTCGAGGCCGAAGCCTATTGGCGCGATGTCGGCACGATCGACGCTTATTGGGCGGCCAATATCGATCTGATCACGCCGACGCCGTCGCTTGACATCTACGACCCGAACTGGCCGATCTGGACCTACCAGCAGCAATTGCCGCCGGCGAAATTCGTGTTCGACGACGACAACCGGCGCGGCATGGCGGTCGATTCGATGGTCTCGGGCGGCTGCATCGTGTCGGGCGCCACGGTCCGCCGCTCGCTGATGTTTTCGAATTGCCGGGTCAATTCGTTCGCCCGGACCCACGAGGCGGTGCTGCTCCCCGAAGTCGACATCGGCCGTTACGCGCGACTGACCAAGGTCGTCGTCGATCGCGGCGCCCGGATCGGGGAAGGGCTGGTGATCGGCGAAGAACCCCACCTCGACGCCAGCCGCTTCTACCGCAGCGACGGCGGCGTCACCCTCGTCACCGCCGAAATGCTGGCCGCACTCGATTGAGCGCACCGCGAGCCGGTTGCAGTCCAGCTGGTGGTCAGGCCCGGCGGGCCGTTGTCAGAAAACGCGCGCCGCGGCGGTTCGCTCTTTCACCCAGACCTGCGCTTCGTGACCGGCGGAGAGCGCATCGCGCGCCGCATCGACCGCGTCGAGCAGTGCCTGTTCCTTGTCGAGATAGGCGCCATAGACCGCATCGCCGAGCGTCACCACCCATCTCGCCTCGCGGCCGCGCCGGCAAACTCGAAACTCCATGACCATAACCCTCAAACGCTCCTGGGGCGACAACGGTCGCCATGGCGGGTGTCATCCCCGAGGCCGGTGTTCTCCCATAGCAGCAATTATGGCGCCGAAATCCGCTGGAATAAAGTCAATTTTGTTACGAACTGTCACATATCGCCAAGTTTCATAGTTAACAGGGACCCGCCCAAGTGATTAACGCGGCCGAACCGGTCCCTTACTTTTCTTCGGCGGTGAAGACGCCGTCCCAATTGGTCGGCGGCGCCTCGGTCTGGAAATGCGCAATGCGCCGCCGGTAGAGATCGTAGACCGGCGCCAGGTGGCGCGCCGCGGCAAGCCGGCCGTCGTCGAGCAGCCGCAATGCGGCACTCCATTCCTGATGGCGATAGGCGCGCAACAATGCCGAATGGCGATTGGCAAACTCGTCCTCGGCGATGCTCTCGGGCGGCAAAGTATAGACGTGCCCAGCCTGGGATTTGCCCTTGACGGCGACGAGGTCGACCTCGATCAGCGCCGGCTCGTCGAGCTGGAGGGCGGTCTCCTCGCCGATCACCAAATCGATGCCGTAGACCTTGCCGAGGCCTTCGAGCCGCGACGCCAGGTTGACCGGATCGCCGAGCAGCGAATAGTCGAAATGCTGCTGCGACCCGAAATTGCCGACGCAGCACTCGCCGGTATTGATGCCGATCCCCATTTGCACCGGGCGAAACGGCTTGCCGGCTGCGGCTGCCTCCTCGGTCCACATGTGGTTCAGTTCGATCAGCTTGCGCCGCATCATCTGGGCCGAAAGCACGGCGTTTTTGGCATGATCGGGATCGTCGAGCGGCGCGTTCCAGAACGCCATGACGCAATCGCCGATATACTTGTCGATCGTCCCCTTCTGCTCGGTGATGATTTCAGTCATCGGCGACAAAAATGTATTCATGAAGTGGGTCAGGCTCTGGGCATCCATCCCCTCGGCGCGGCTGGTGAAGTTGCGGATGTCACAGAACATGATCGTCATCAGCCGCATCTCGCCGCCGAGCTGGAGCTTTTCCGGATGCGCCGCGAGCTCTGCGACATATTGCGGCGACATGAAGAGCGAGAAGGCGCTGCGGATTTCGCGCTGGCGCGCTTCGGTGCGCAGATAACCGAGCAGGCTCGCCACGAGGTAGACGAGGGTCATCACCGCCCACGGATAGACCGGGTCGAGCAGCAGATGGGCGTATTTGAACGCCGCCCACGAGCCGCCAATCGCCACCGCGACCGAGACGCCGCCGAGCACCGCGCTCGGCAATGCCCCGATCCGCGGCAGCACAAAGATCAGCCCTGCGCCGACCACCAACGCAAAGAGGATCTCGGCGCCGACCGCCCAGTCGGGGCGGGTCAGAAAGTCGCCCTGCAGGATCTCGTCGATCAATTGAGCATGGATGTCGACCCCCGGCACGGCGGGCGAAAGGGGGGTTGCCCGCTGGTCGTTGATCACCCCGGCGGCCGACGTTCCGACCAGCACGATGTGCCCGGCGACCAGCGCCGGGTCGAAATTTCCGGCAAGCACGTCGGCGGCGGAGATGGTGAGGCCGGGTTCGCGCTTGGCGTAGTGTAGCCAGACCCGGCCGGCGGCGTCGGTCGGCACCGTCACCGGGCCGATGCGGATCGCGGTGAGGCCGGTGTCCTGGCCAAAATTGCTCTCGCCGTTGGCGCCAGCGGCGCGCCCGATATAAGTCGAGGCGCCAAAGGCGAGCCGCAGCGCCTCGGCGGCGAGCGAAGGGTAAGGCTTGCCGTTCAATTTCATGACCAGCGCCACCCGGCGCACGACATTGTCCCAATCGAGCGTTTGGTTGAGAAACCCGTCGCCGGCAGCGGCGGCTTCGAACGCGGGCAAATTCGGCACCGCCTTTGAAAAGTCATCGACATGCCCGAGCGGGTCGGTTCCGGCGAAAGCGAACCCTGCCTTTGCCGCCGGGGCTCGGGTGGCGCCGCGGTCGGTCAGGATAAACCCGGTCACGACCGGGACTTTGCGCATCGCCGCGGCGAGAACCCGATCGGGGTCGGGCAGGTTCGACAGCAGCTTTTCGGCGTCGGCGGTGCTAACCCCGTTTTGCGCGATCAGCGGCAGCAGCAGTTGCGGCGAGGTGCGGTCGGGCTCGGCGAAATCGATGTCGAAGGCGACGACCGCGGCGCTGGCGGCGGCGAGACGATCGACCAGTTGTGCCACGATCGTGCGCGGCCACGGCCATTGGCCGATCTTGGCGAGGCTCCTGTCGTCGATGTCGACGATGCGGATCGGCGCGTTTCCCGGCTGGCGTGGCGCCGCCCGCTGGTAAAGATCAAAGGCGATCAGCGACAACCGGTCGAGCAGATCGGGAGCAACGATGCGCGCGCCGATCGCCACCAGCAGAACGGCAAGCGGCAGCAGATAGATGA
>DATMKU010000174.1:0-4801 GCA_035570935.1 Allostellaceae bacterium | reverse complement strand
CGACGTGTTGCGGCGCGGGCCGGCGGTGGCGGTCGTCCCGTATGATCCGTTGCGCGACAGCGTCGTGCTCGTCGAACAGTTGCGGCTGCCGGCAATGCTGGCGAGCGCCGCGCCCTGGCAGGTCGAAATTCCCGCGGGATTGGTCGACGCCGGCGAGCAGCCCGAAACGGTCGCGCGGCGCGAGATGCGCGAGGAAACCGGCCTCGCCCTGATCGGCGACCCGCTCCCGATCCAACGCTATCTGCCTTCGCCCGGCGACTCGGACGAAAGCGTCTTTCTCTACTGCGCGCGCGTCGATGCGAGCCTCGCCGGCGGGGTGCACGGCGTGCCCGAGGAGGGCGAGGACATCCGCACAATCGTCAAAACCGTCGCCGAGATAGAAGCGATGCTGGACGCCGGTGCTATCGAAAACGGCCACACCCTGATCGGGCTCTATTGGCTCCTCCGCCACCGCAACCGCCTACGCCGCCAGTGGATCGAGAAATAGCCGCGTCCACCGAGGTACGTCAGGCGTCCTGCCGGCGAGTTGCCGACTTTGGGCAAGACGACATGGCCCCGATCGGTGCATGGTTTTACTTTTTCTCCTAGGGAGCGACTGAAAAAACTTTCAATGCGGAGGTAATCCTTTGCCACATGACATCGATGGAGATCTGTCCGTTATAAACTTCCTGCTGGAGCGTTTTGGCCAATGTCGCCGGAATCATATAGTAATTTTTATCTTTTAACATGGACATATCGCTAAATAAAATTTTATCAGCAAGATACGATGGTTTGTCGTTGAGAGTTCTTCCCACAGAAGCGACGACAACTATGACCCACGCCTTTTCAGATACCTCTACTGCAAAAACCGTTTGTTCACTGATGAAAATAAAATCTGTGCCTTTTATTGATAGACTGGGGATACATTTAGTCGTGGTGTAATCCACCAACACATTGACTTTTTGTCCCATATCTTCACAGAGGCCCATGGCGATTAAAGCTTGATCGCTGCTGAACTCTGGTTGCTTAGCGAGGGTGGGCACATCGAAAAAGAACAACACACAGAAGAGAATTACGGCGCAAGTTGAACGGGTCATCGTTGAGGCACCCTAACACGTGATCCCTGCCCGCTCAGAACGGGCCGTCAAAACCCCTATAAACGCGGCTACGGCAAAATCTCGTCAGGTTAATTCGGGGTGCCCGATCTTTACTTTTGCCCATTACTGCGGGTCGCCCACATAAAAAACCGCCCGCAACCGAAGCTGCGGGCGGGACTCGTGCGTCTTATGCGATCGGATCAGGCGTGGTTGGCGTGGTAGTAGGTGTTGCGCAGCACGCGGCCGGGCAATGCGCCGGTGTGCTTGCCGTCTTCCATCAGCACTTGACCGTTGACGATCGTCGCCATGATGCCGGCCGCCGGCTCCTTCATCCGCCAGCCGCCCGCCGGGAAGTCGTGCACGACGCTTTCCGGCAGCGGGCGCACCGTGTCGGGATCGAAGATCACGATGTCGGCCGCCATGCCGGGGCGCAGCAAGCCGCGGTCGTAGAGGCCCAAGGCCGAGGCCGAATCGAAGGTCAGCCGCCGCACCGCGTGCTCCAGCGTCATGACCTGCTTTTCGCGCACCCATTCCGCGAGCAGCCGCGTGCAATAGCCATAGCCGCCATGGAACTGGACATGCGCGCCGCCATCCGACAACCCGACGATCGCGTTAGGATAGGTCAGGATCTTGGCCATCGCTTCGTCGTCGACATTGTTTTCCGACTGCATCAGGCCGGTGTCGAGGTTCTCCTCGACGACGAGATCAAGGAACGCGTCGATGACCCGCTTGTTCTGCTCCTTCGCGATCTGGCCGATGGTCTTGCCCTTGAGCCCCTGGTTCTTGTCGAGGACCGGGGTTTCGACCCACATGTAGTTGTACCATTCGCGCGAATAGCCGGCAGCCGGCACCTGGACCGTGTGTTCGACGACCTCCTCGTGCAATTTTTGCCGAACCGCCGGGTCGACATAGGCCTTGAGCTTTTCGTCGTCCGACGACAACAGGATCGGGTGCCAGGTCGGCGAACCGCGGAACACCTGGCAGTTGCGCATCGTAAAACTTTGCGTCGTGCGGTTCGGGCTGCACAGCGGATAGGCCCGGATGCCGGCCTTCGAGGTCTCCTCGACCCGCGCCATGTGCTTTTTCCAGGCGTCGGGCTCGCGCACGGTCTGGCCGAGATTGTTGTAGATGACGGTGCGGCCGGTCGCCTCCGACAGGCGCGCCATCAGCCCGTCATTCAACTCCGCGGCCCTGCCGCCGCCCGACTGGATGATGCCGGTGCCCATTTCGCGCAACACGTCGCCGAGCGCGAAAATTTCCTTTTCGTCGGCCCACAAGGCCGGGATGTGGACGCCCTGCGGATCGTAATGACCCTTGTTGCGCGACACCGAGAGGCCGAGCGCGCCGCCCTTGATGCCGTCGCGCACGACATCCTGCATTTTCTTGATTTCGTCGTCCGAGGCGGTGCGGCCCTGGGCCTCGTCGCCCATCACGTAATAGCGCACCGTCGAATGGCCGATCAGATTGCCGACATTGACGCCCAGATTCTGGTCGAGCCGGTCCATGTATTGCGGGATCGTTTCCCAATCGACCTCGACGGTGCTCAAGACTTCCATCGGGATCGCTTCGACATAACTCAGGAACTCGGCGACCCGCTTTGCGGTGCCCGGGCGCACCGGCGCCAACGCCAAGGAGCAATTGCCGAACATGACAGTCGTGACGCCGTGCTGCGGCGAGAATGTGCACAGCGGGTCCCAGGTGACCTGCGCGTCGTAATGGCAGTGGTTGTCGACAAACCCCGGCGCCACCACCCGGCCGGCGGCGTCGATGGTCTTCTTGGCCGGGCCGCCCAACTTGCCGATTTCGACGATCTTGCCGTCCTTGACGCCGACATCGCCGCGAAACATCGGCATGCCCGAGCCGTCGACGATGCGGCCGTTTTTGATCAACAGATCGTACGCCATTTTCATCCCTTTCTTGGTGGTTGCAACAGACGCCGTTCATCCTCGCGAAAACTGTACCACCCGGCCATCTCCGCCTAATAAAAAATCGCCGCCGCTTTACGAAGAATCGGCCAGGGCCAGGCCTGGATCAGATCGAATATTCGGCAATGTACTCCAAGGTGCTGCCGCCTTCGACGGGGTGGCCTTCAGCGCGCCAGCGCAGCATGCCGCCGGCGAGATTGGCAACATCGCCGAACCCGGCCTCGCGCAGGATGACGGTCGCCTGGGCCGAGCGGCTGCCGGATCGGCACACGGCGACGATCGGGCGATCCTTGGCCAATTCCCCGGCGCGCTCGGCCAAGGCCCCCAAGGGGATCAAGGCCGCGCCCTGGATATGCCCGAGCGGCCCCGAAAATTCCTCGGGCTCGCGGACATCGAGGATCTGGACCGCCCGCGCATGCTCCTCGAACCCGTGCGGATCGATCTCCCAGATGCCGGCGAAGGTATAGCGCAGCGGCGCCCAGGCCGGCGCGATGGCGATGTCGACCGCGCCCTCCGGCCGGCCGCATTTGAGATTGGCCGGGACCGCGACATCGAGCTTTTTCGGGTGCGCCAGCCGCAAATTCTTCATATAGCCGGTAAAGTCGGCCTCGCCGGTCTCGCCGCCGAGGCGCGGGTTGAAGCGCCGCTCCTCGCGCACGCTAGTCACCGTCAGCCCGCGATAATCATGCGCCGGATACAAGAGACAGTCGTCGGGCAGGGTGAAAATCTGCTGATGCACCGAGTGGTACATCGCACTCGGGTCGCCCTCTTGGAAATCGGTCCGCCCGCTGCCGCGCACCATCAGGCAGTCGCCGGTAAACGCCATGCTGCGGTCGTCGAGCACATAGGTCAGACAGCCGCCGGTATGCCCGGGCGTCTTGCGGACCTGCAGGTTGCGCTCGCCAAACGCGATCACGTCGTCCGCTACGAGGTAGCGATCGGCCCCCTCGGCGCCGCTCTGCGCCGACAGCGCGATCCGGCATCCGGTCCGTCGCCGTAACAGCGAGGCGCCGGTCACATGGTCGGCATGAACATGGGTTTCGAGCGCATAGACCAGGTTGAGGCCCAGTTCCTCGATCAGCGCCGCGTCGCGCCGGACCTGCTCGAACACCGGATCGATAATGACCGCCGCCCCGCTTTTGCCGTCGGCCAAGAGATAGGTGTAGGTCGAAGAAGGCGGGTCGAATAATTGCCGAAAAACCAACATCGCGACACTCGTGAGCTGACGGCGTGATGCTACGACGATCGACGACAAAAGGGGAGAGGCTCGGTGAAGCGGGCTGTTATCCGGGCTATTTTTTCCAGCGCAACGAGGGCGGCGCCGAGAGCCGAGGGCAGCACGGCGGACGGTGCGATATCTCGTTCGCCACCACCATTTGTCGTATAGTCGGCGGGCTTCGATCGCGGCCAGCAAGCATTACCGAGCGGTGCTCGTCGCGTACCGGCCGAACGGCAGGGGCTCGACCCGTTTATGCAAGTTCGCCACCCGATTTTCCGCGCTCGGAGAGCGAGGTAATCCGCATCCCCGGTTATCCGTCCGCCGCTGCCCTCCTGCCGATCAAAAGGACAAAGGAACCGCGGCCGCTGCGCAAGGCAGCAAGAGCGCGTCGCGCCACCGTCTGGTAATGCGCCGAGCTTTCCAGATAATCTATTCGCGCCCGCGAGGACCAGATCCAGCGGGAGGCGGTTCTGCTGGCGCATCTTGACTTTCCGGCGCGCCTCGAGCAGCCGGCGCTGCGCTTTTTGAAGGAGCGCATCGCCGCCCAATTTCGCTTCGAGGAGATTGACGACGAGGAAGTC
>DATMKU010000173.1:0-8332 GCA_035570935.1 Allostellaceae bacterium | reverse complement strand
CGCGTCTTCAAGAGCCGGTCATTAAGGAATTACCATAGGTCAAGGTGACGACAAACGAATCGCCCACCTGATTTCGCGCGACAATCGCCAAGAACTCTGCCGGAAGGGGCATATCACGCCGACCGGCGCGCTGGTCGTCGCCGATGCCGGGACCGGACACGGTAATGCCGTTCCTCGGAGGATCATGACCCCGAGCAGGCCCAGGCCCAACATCGCCAGGCTGGGCGGCTCCGGCACCGCGGCCGGCGGAAGCCGAGGATCCGATGGGTCGCCGGGGTCTCGCGGGTCAAATAAGCTTGCCGGATCGGTCAAGCCGCCGGGGTCGCCCGGAGCGAATGCGGTCGAGGGATCGATCGAGCCGCCAGGATCGCCGAGAGCGAACAAGCTCGGCGGGTCCGCCACGCCGCCGGGGTCGCCCGGATCGAATGGGCTCGAGGGATTGGGAAGGCCGGCGGTCCCGAGCGGGTCAAACACCGGCGGCTGGCTTGGCGGGTGGCTGACCGCCGCGCCGGCAATCGGCGCCCGCGCCGGTGCATCCGCGGCCAGACCGCCGGCCCCGGCGGCGGCGAGCCCGATGGCGACGCAGACCTTCGTCGATAGCGGCACCGGTCGCGACAGCGTGGCGCCGAGCGAATTCGCGTGGCGAGCATGATGAAGGAAGTGCCGCACGACGTGATGCGCGGGGAGTCCAAAGTGGTGGTGCGCTCTTGCGGCAAGAGCGCGAAGTCTGGTAAAGCATTCGACAATCATATCAGGATGTGTGTAGTGTATCGCCCGATACATTATTCGACGAAGCTGCGCCTTTGCCGTTGTAGATCCGAGGCGGCAATCATCAAATCTTAGGATGAAAAGGTTAAAATGCGACCATTATTCATAGTTAATCATGTTTTCTTAAGCATGAATTGTCGTTGCGGCGGGCGACGTCGTCCCGCAGGTCCAGGGCCGTCCGCCGCAGCCGCCGCATGCCGGCCGATCCAACCCGCCGCCGGCAGACAGGGCGCATTGGCGGCGAGCCGGGCCCCACCCGGTACGAAATCGCGAAGTTGATTTACCGTCACTGCCGTCGAAGCGGGCGAGCCGGCGGCGACGCTGGCAGAATAGCGGGGAGGGGCGCTCCGCGGGTCAGTGCTGCGCCGCCTGGATCGCCCGCCAGATTTTGAGCGGTGTCGCCGGCATTGTCAGGTCGCGCACGCCGAGCGGGGCGAGCGCGTCGAGGATGGCGCTGACCACCACCGCCAATGCCGGGGTGCAGCCGCCTTCGCCGCCCGCTTTGATGCCAAACGGGTTGGTCGGCGACAGCACCTCGACGATGCGGACGGCAAAGGACGGTAGGTTGTCCGAGCGCGGCATGCCGTAATCCATGAACGAGCCCGCCAATGGCTGGCCCGATCCCGCATCGACAGCACACTCCTCCCACAGCGCCTCGCCGACACCCTGGGCGATGCCGCCATGGCTCTGACCGTGCACGATCAACGGGTTGATGCAGCGCCCGACATCATCGACGACCGAATAGCGGGCGATCTCGACCCCGCCCGTCTCGGGATCGACCTCGACCTCGCACACCGCACAGCCATTGGGAAAGACCGGGTCGTGCATCTCGTTGTCGGTGACGAGGGCGATCTCGCCTGCGGCGCCGAGCCGCGCCCCTTCTCGCGCCAATTCGAGAAAGTCGAAGCTGCGGTTGTCGGGCGGCGCCGAAAACCGGCCGTCGGCGAAATTCACCCGATCGGCGCCGGTGTCGAGCAAGCGGGCGGCGACCGCCTTGCCGTTGGCGATCAATTCGGGTGCCGCCTTGGCGAAGAGGGTCGCCGAGTGGCGCATCGAGCGGCCGGAATGCGAACCGCCGCCGAGGCTGACGACATCGGTGTCGCCCATGATCATGTCGATACTTTCCACGGGCACCGCGAGCAATGCGCCGACGACCTGCGCGAAGCTCGTCTCGTGGCCTTGCCCGCTCGGCCCGGTGCCGATCACGACCTCGACGCGGCCATCAGGCGTTACCGTGATCTCGCAGCGCTCGCGCGGGGCCCCGATCGAGGATTCGACATAATTGGCGAGACCGAGGCCGAGCAATCTGCCGCGCGCCTCCGCCCCCGCCCGCCTAGCCGGAAAACCGTCCCAATCGGCGATCCGCATCGCCAGATCCATGTTGGCCCCATAGGTGCCGCTGTCGTACCGGGCGCCGACTGCGTTCGGATAAGGCATCGCCTGCGGCCCGATCAAATTCATCCGGCGCAATGCGACGCGGTCGATGCCGAGCCTCTGCGCGGCCTCGTCGACCACCCGCTCGATCGCATAGGTGACCTCCGGCCGGCCCGAACTGCGATAGGCGTTGGTCGACATCGTGTTGGTGAAGACCGCGCGCGAGCGCAGGGTGGCTGCCGGGATGTCGTAGGAGCCGGTGACCAAGGCCGAGCCTTTGCCGAGCGGCGACAAGGACGCGCAGCGGGCGCCGACATTGCTGACGTTGTCGGCGCGCAGCCCGAGAAACCGGCCGTCGGCGCGCAACGCCAGCGCCACGCGGGTCAACAGATCGCGGCCCTGAAAATCGGTCAGGAACACCTCCGAGCGGGTCGAGGTGTATTTGACCGGGCGCCCGAGCCGGCGCGACGCCCACAGCACCAATCCGGATTCGACATAGAGCCGGTTGCGGGTGCCAAAATTGCCGCCGACATCGAACGACAACACCCGCACCCGCTCGGGCGGGACGCCGAGCACGGTGGCGATCTCGGCCTTTTGCCGCACCGCACCGCCGCTGCCGGCCCAAAGAGTATAACGGCCGGTCGCGGCGTCCCAATGGCCAAGGGCGGCGCGCGGCTCCATCGGCACGCCGGTCACCCGGCCGACGTGAAACTCCATCTCGACGATGTGGTCGGCCGCGGCAAAGGCGGCCTCGGTCGCCGCCGCGTCGCCAAACGCGGTGTCGACTAATACGTTGTCCGGCACCTCGTCCCACACGACAGGCGCGCCGGGCGCGAGCGCGTCGGGGATCTGGGCCGCCCACGGCAATTCCTCGTATACGACCGCGACCGCCTCGGCGGCGTCCTGCGCCTCCGCCGCGGTTTCGGCGACGACGACCGCCACCGCCTCGCCGACATGGCGCACCCGGTCCGCCGGCAGCAGCATCTGCGGGCCGATAAAGATCGGGTCGCCGCCGGGGCCGGTCAGTTTCATGTCGTAGCGCGTCTGCGGCACCGGGCTGTGCGGGATCGGCTTGAGCCCGTCGGCGGCGCAATCCTCGCCGGTAAAAACGCCGAGCACCCCTGGCATCGCCACTGTCGCCCGCGTGTCGATATGCCCGATCCGCGCATGCGGGTGCGGCGAGCGCACGATCGCGGCATAGGACTGCCCCGGCAACGTGAAATCGTCGCTGAAGCGACCGCGTCCAGTCAGTAGCCTCTCGTCCTCCTTGCGCCGCAGCGGCTGGCCGATCGCGCCGAGGCTTTTGAGGTCGGGGAGGTCGATCGCGTCGTTCATCGTCGGCAGCCCTTCGGGTCATAGCTGGTAGAGGCCGGGCGCAGTGTAACTCGGCGGCGCTCGGTCTTACATTCGCCGCGGAGGAGACGATCATGAGCGCACAAACCAGCGGACAAGGCTCGCCAAACGCCGCGGTCCGGGTCAAGCGGCGCGGCATCGGCGATTTCGTCAAGGGCGGCATGCCGATCGTCGGGCTGACCGCCTATACGGCGCCGATCGCCCGGCTGCTCGACCCCTATGTCGATTTCCTGCTGGTTGGCGACTCGCTCGGCATGGTCGTCTACGGGTTCGACAGCACCTTGCCGGTCACGGTCGAGATGATGATCGCCCATGGCGGTGCGGTCATGCGCGGCTCGGCTCGAGCGATGGTCGTCGTCGACCTGCCGTTTGGCGCCTATCAGGAATCGCCCGGGCAGGCGTTCCGCAACGCGGCTCGCATCATGGCCGAGACCGGCGGGACCGCGGTCAAGCTCGAAGGCGGCGAGGAGATGGCCGAAACCGTGCATTTCCTGACCCGGCGCGGGGTGCCGGTCATGGGCCATGTCGGGCTGATGCCGCAATCGGTCAACGCCGCCGGCGGGTTCAAGGTGCAGGGCCGCGGCCATGGGCAATCCGATCGGGTCATGGCCGACGCCGCCGCGATCGCCGCGGCCGGCGCCTTTGCGATCGTCATCGAGGGCACCGTCGAGCCGGTGGCGCGCGCGATCACCGAAAAGGTGCCGGTGCCGACAATCGGCATCGGCGCGTCGCCGGTTTGCGACGGGCAGATCCTCGTCACCGACGACTTGCTCGGGGTCTTTACCGAATTCAAGCCGCGCTTTGTCAAGCGCTACGCCGAATTGGCGGCGCTGATCTCCGCTGCCGCCGAGGCGTATGCCGCCGATGTCCGCGCCCGCCGCTTCCCGGGCAAGGAACACTGTTTTGGCGCCGATTGAACGCCGTCCCAGTCGATGACTTGACGGCGAGCCGGGTCGCGTACCGCCAAACGCCTCACCGTGGCCGGTATAGCTCCGACGCCATCCGTAGATACGCAGGCCCTCATCGAGAAAATTGGGCGCTGCCGGTCGGCAGGAGCGCGGCGCGACGTAAGTCAGACAGGCACGTGCCAAATGTCGCGGGCGTAGCCGCTGATCGTGCGGTCCGAGGAAAACCAGCTCATGCCGGCAATGTTCATGATCGCCATGCGGCCCCAGCGCTCGGGCGAGCGCCACAGCGCGTCGATCTCTCGCTGCGCCGCGCGATAGGCGCCGAAATCCTCCGCGACCATAAAGCGGTCGGCATATTTGAGCCGGTTCGCCAGGCGATCGAAACGGTGCGGATCGTCCGGCGAGAACATACCGGTCTCGAGCGCACGCACGACCTCGGCGAGTTCGGGCGACGCGGCGATGACCGCGCTGGTGTCGCCGCCGGCTCGCCAGCGCTCGCTCACCTCCGCCGCGCGCAGACCGAAGATCACGATGTTCTCGGCGCCGACGCGGTCGCGGATCTCGATGTTGGCGCCGTCGAGCGTGCCGATCGTCAAGGCGCCGTTCAGCGCCAGTTTCATATTCCCGGTGCCGGAGGCTTCCATGCCCGCGGTTGAAATCTGCTCCGACAAATCGGCGGCGGGCACGATCGCCTCGGCCAAGCTCACATTGTAATTCGGTATAAAGACGAGCTTCAGCCGGTCTTCGACCGCCGGATCATTATTGATGATTTTAGCCAGATCATTCGCCAGCTTGATGATCAATTTTGCCTGAACATAGCTCGGCGCCGCCTTGCCGGCGAAAATCTTGACGCGCGGCACCCAGTCCCGCTCCGGCTCCGCCCGAATCGCGAGATAGCGGGCGACGGTTTCGAGCAAATTCAGCAATTGCCGCTTGTATTCGTGGATCCGCTTGATCTGCACGTCGAACAGTGCCGCCGGGTCGAGCCGGATGCCGAGACGGTCGCGGACGAGGCGGGCGAGGGCTCTCTTGTTGGCGTGCTTGACAGCGGCGAGCTGCTCGCGCAGGGCGCAATCGCCCTCTTGTTCGGCGAGGCGGCTCAAGACCACCGGATTGTCGAGGATCTCGGGGCCGCAGGCCGCGCACAGCAGCTTGGTCAGCGCCGGGTTCGCCTGGTGCAGCCAGCGGCGAAAGGCGATGCCGTTGGTCTGCTCGACGATGCGGTCGGGATAGAGCCGGTGCAATTCGCGAAAGACGGTCTTGCGCATCAGTTCGGCGTGCAGGACCGACACCCCGTTGACCCGATGCGAGCCGAGAAACCCGAGATGCCCCATCCGCACCCGCCCGCCATCGGTTTCGTCGATCAGCGACATTGCCGCGCGATGCTGCCCGTTCTCGGGATCGTGCGGTTCCGCCGCCGCGAGATGATCGCGGTTGAGCGCATAGATGATTTCAAGGTGACGCGGCAGCAATCGTTCAAACAACCGCACCGGCCAACTCTCCAGCGCTTCCGGCAACAAGGAATGGTTGGTGTAGGAGCAGGTCGCCCGGGTGATGCGCCACGCACCCTCCCAGGGCAATTGATAACGATCGACCAGCACCCGCATCAATTCTGCGATCGCGATGGCGGGATGCGTGTCGTTGAGCTGAATCGCCGCCTGTTGAGGCAAAGCGTAAATGTTGCCGTAGGTTTGGACATGCCGGTGCACGAGGTCCTGGATCGAGGCGGCGACAAAGAAATACTCCTGGCGCAGCCGCAGTTCCTGCCCCGCCGGCGTGTCGTCG
Source organism: Allostellaceae bacterium (assembly GCA_035570935.1). Classification (GTDB taxonomy): domain Bacteria; phylum Pseudomonadota; class Alphaproteobacteria; order ATCC43930; family CGMCC-115725; genus AP-15. The sequence continues at coordinate 2,144 of DATMKU010000173.1, read as the reverse complement.
CTCGGATACAAGATCTTCGAGATGGCCTCGGCGCGAGCCTGCTGCGCCAGCGCCGCGAGGTGGTCGCCTTCGTTGAAGATGTCGAGCCGTAATGGATCGACCGCTCGCGCAGACCACAGCCGCAACAGATTGACGTGCCGTCCGCGCCAGCCGACGATCGGCGTGTCATAGGCTACGGCCTGGATGGTTTCGTCGGGGTGCCACACCGCGCGCGAGCGGCCGTTCGCCGCGACCCGATCGACCCGGCCGCCATAATTGATGTCGTAGACGATTTCCGGCCGTTCGAATTCCCACGGGTTGCCGAACGACAGCCAATTCTCCGGAAGTTCCTGTTGCCAGCCGTCGATGACGACCTGGCGGAAGAGCCCATGGTCGTAGCGTATCCCGTAGCCGCAGGCGGGGATGCCGAGGGCCGACATGCTGTCCATAAAGCACGCCGCCAGCCGCCCGAGACCACCATTGCCGAGGGCGGCATCGGGTTCGGCGGCGCGCATCCGGTCGAGATCGACGCCGATATCGTTGAGTGCCACGCGGACCGTCTCGGTCAGCCGCAGATTCTCAACGACATCGCTGAACAGCCGCCCGATCAGGAATTCGAGCGACAGGTAGTAGACGCGCTTGCGGCCCTTTGCCTGGGTCGCGCGGTCGGCGGCGATCCAACGGTGGATAACGCGGTCGCGCAAGGCGAGTGCTGTGGCGACAAACCAGTCCCGATCGGTGGCGGCCGGGGCAGCCTTGCCGACAGCCAAGGTCAATTTCGCCAGCACCGTCGACCCGAATTCGCGGACATCGTCTTCGCTCGCGGGGGTATCGGCGATCGCCGGCAACAGCGCGTTGTCGGCCAAATTTTGTTCGGTGGCGTCGGATGACATTTAGGCGAAGACCCGGTCAAATTCCCGTTTTCGCGACGCGGCCACATGGGCTGACCGTCATCGACGGTGCGAGTCCTCCAGAGTTACGCTACCAATGCGGGCACGTGCAACCGCTCCGCCAAGCATTAACCCAGATCGTTGCTTTCGGCCGATTGCCGCATCGGCATCCGAACAGTTGTTCGCCACAGGCGCGCTGCGCCCGCAGCAGCGGCAGCATCGATGCCATCATCGATTCCAGCGCCTCGTTGAGCCGAGACTCGTTCCAGCGACAGCTGGCGAACAGCTTTTCATAGGCGTCCAACACCGCCGGTTGGAAGTGGACGACGTCGCGCGGCGGCTCGGCGCTCAATGGTCGCGCCTCTCCCGCGGGTATCGGCCGGCGTGTCGACGGAAAGATCGCGCCGGTCGAGACTTCTCATCACGTTGTCAGATCGCAGGTCCGCGGCTACGATCCCCGTCCCTTTGCGCTAAGGATTGGCCGCGATGCAGACGAGCTTCACCGTCACCGACATGACGATCCACCGGTTGGTCGAGCAGGAGGCGGGCTTTACCCCGATCCTCGAGTTTCTGCCGAGCCTGAGCCCGGAACTGTTGCACGAAAACCGGTCGTGGCTGGAGCCGGCCGCCCTCGACCCCACTACCGGCATGGCCGTCCTTTGCTTCCAATCCTACGTCGTCAAGACCCCGCACCACACGATCCTGGTCGACGCCTGCATCGGCAACGGCAAGTCGTTTCCGCAGCGCCCGACCTGGCACCGCAAGACCGACAGCAACTGGATGCGGGCGTTGGCGGCCGCCGGCGTCACCGTCGAGGACATCGATTTCGTCATGTGCACGCATCTTCATGGCGACCATGTCGGCTGGAATACGCGGCTCGAAAACGGCCGCTGGGTGCCCACCTTTCCGAACGCCAAGTATCTATTTTCAAAAAAGGAATACGAATATTGGGACGGCGTGCACCGGGAGACCCCACTCGACCCGATGGCGGACAGCGTGCTGCCGATCGTCGACGCCAACAAGGCGGAGCTCGTCACCAGCGACTACGCGCTCAATGACCACATCCGGCTGATGCCGACGCCGGGCCACACGCCCGACCACTTCGCGGTCTGCGCCGGTCGCGGCGGCGACCAAGCGGTGTTCACCGGCGATCTGATCCATTCGCCGATCCAGGCGCGCTATCCCGACCTGGTGATGCGCGTCGATTACGACCCGCAGCAGGCGTCGGCCACCCGCCGCGCCTTTTTCGAGCGCTATTGCGAGACGCCGACCCTG